>NZ_JBHVTL010000031.1:0-99780 GCF_042884635.1 Kitasatospora sp. NPDC058115 | reverse complement strand
GGGGCGGGACGTCGGCCGGTCCGACGTCCCGCCCCGGTTCGCGCGGCGCGGCTCAGGCCTCGCGCGGGGCGGTCGGGTGGCCGAAGCGGAACAGCGGGTCCGCGGTGTCGAAGGGCACGTCCTCGCGGGCGGCGTCGACGGCGGCGTCCGAGCGGGGCAGGTCGAACGGGAGCGAGCCGGTCAGCGGGGCGCGGCCGAACACCGCGTCCAGCACGACGTCGTCCGCCGCGCCGAACTCACCGACCAGCAGCGCCGCGTGGGGCGCCAGCGGGGTGAGCACGGCGGGGCGTTCCAGCTGGGCGACGACGGCGGTGGGGACGGCGTCGGCCAGGGCGGCGACGCGGGCCGCCTCGGCCGGCTCGAACTCCAGCGAGCCGCTGTGGAAGGCCTGCTCCAGCAGTCCCTCGCGCTTCTCGTACGGCGTGGCCAGGCGCAGCACCGCGACGTCGGCGTCCTCGGGGCGCTCGACGACGGTCCCGTAGCGGGCCGCCACCCCGGCGTCCACGCCCTCGACGTAGATCCGCCCGCCCGCCAGCGGTCCGCCGGCCAGCCGGACCAGCGAGCGGGTCTGCACCCGGCGGCCGAGTTCCCGGCCCTCGGGGGTGCCGACCAGCTCGACGGCGGCGTCCGCGTCCACGTACGGGTCGTCGAACAGGCCGAGGCGGAACTTGTCGCGCAGGATGCGGCGCACCGACTCGTCGAGGCGGGCCTCGGTGACGGCGCCGGAGCGGACCACGCCGAGGATCAGCTCGGGGTCGGTCTCGCCGCCGAGCTGGTCGGCCCCGGCGTGCAGGGTCATCGCGACCTGCTCGGGCACCGACAGCTCCTCGACGCCCCAGTGGCGCGGCGGCAGGCTGACGATGCCGGGGACGTCCATGCCGGTGATGGCGTTGAAGTCGGTGCAGACGACGCCGTCGAACCCGTACCTGCCGCGCAGCAGGCCGGTGATGACGTCATGGTTGAAGTTGGCGCCGACCTCGGCGAGCCCGGAGCCGGAGGGGATCGCGTAGGCGGGCATGATCTGCGCGGTGCCGGCCTCGAAGGCGGCCTCGAAGGGGCGCAGGTGCTGGTCCAGCGCGCCGCCCGGGTAGACCAGGCGCCGGCCGGCCGCGAAGTGCGAGTCCTCGCCCTTGTGCTGCGGGCCGCCGCCGGGGAAGTGCTTGGTCATGCAGGCGACACTGTGCGGGCCGACGGACTCGCCCTGCAGGCCGCGGATGTAGGCGGCGATGATCCGCGAGGCGCGCTCCGGGTCCTCGCCGAAGGTGCCGCTGATCCGGGACCAGCGGGGCTCGGTGGCCAGGTCGGCCATCGGGTGGATGGCGATCCGGATGCCGACGGCCCGCAGTTCGCGGCCGATCAGGGCGGCGTACTCCTCGACCAGGGCGGCGTCGTCGGTGGCGGCCAGGCCGATCGGCTCGGGGCCGGTGGAGAAGCCGCCGCCGGTGAAGGCGGTGGCGGGGTTGGAGACGAAGCCGTGCCGGGGGTCGGAGGCGAGGGTGACCGGGATGCCGAGGCGGCTCGCCGCGGCGAGATCCTGGACGTGGTTGTTCCACTCGGCCATCGTGCGGGCGTCGGGGACGGCCATCATGCCGAAGGCGGTGAGGCCGCGCTCGGTGATCAGGTGGGCGTTGGAGGGGAACGGGCCCTGGTCGCCGGGGAGCATCCGGCCGTGCAGCATCTGCGCGGCCTTCTCCTCCAGGGTCATCCGGGACAGCAGGTCCTCGACGCGCTCCTCGACGGGCAGCCGCGGGTCCTCGTAGGGCTCCATGGTGCCGTTGTGGTTGAGGTCGCGGAACGGCGTGCCGTCGGTGTGGTGCAGCACGGCCCTCATGCCGTCGCCCCGGCGGTCTCGGCGGCGCCGGCGGCGGCCTTGGCGCGGAAGGCCTCGATGGTCGCGGCGTCCACCCCGCAGTGGGCGAGCAGGCCCTCGGTGCCGCCGTAGCGGGCGTCGACCAGCTCCAGGAAGGCGGCCATCGCGCCGGCCGGGGCCTCCAGCAGCGGGCGGGGGACGGTCAGCGAGCCCGCGTTGTAGTCGTTCAGGGCGTTGCGGTTGCGCTCCGCCAGGCCCTCGAAGATCTGCGCCAGCGCCTCGGAGGTGCGGGCGTAGTCGGCGACGATCTCCTCGGCAGGGACCCCGAGCAGGTCGAGCAGCAGGGCGGTCAGCCAGCCGGTGCGGTCCTTGCCCGCGGCGCAGTGCACCAGCAGGCCGCCGGGGCGGGTGGCGGCCTCGACGGCGAGCTTGACCGCCTCCGGGGCGGACTCCACCATCAGCACGTAGAAGGCGCCGAGGTCCGCGTCGGTGACGATGTCCATGAGGGCCGCCTCCAGCTTCCCGTCGGTGGGCTGGACGCGGGCGGCGACCACCTCGATGCCGGCGGCCCGGGACTGCGCCCAGTCGGCGTCGTCCGCCTCGGCGGCGCCGCGCAGGTCGATGATCGTGCGGATGCCGGCGGCGTTCAGCTGCTCGACGATCGAGGCGTCGTCGGCCGGGAACGGCTGGGCCGAGCGGTGCAGCACGCCCGGGCGCACCCAGCGGCCCTCGGGGTCGGCGAGGGCGGCGGGGTCGCGGAAGTTGACCAGGGTCATGACGGGGCCTTTCGGTGCGGGAGAACGGGGGTGGGGAGAACGGGGGTGGGGGACGACTGCGGGGGTGGGACATCTAGACGTCTAGATGTCTACCTGCCGAGTGGGGCGCCGGGCAAGCGACGACGAGGTGAACTTCCGGACAACCGGGGACGGAAGGCGCCACCCGGCTCCGTAGGATCTGGCCCGTGGCGACGCACCGAACCGAGACCCCGCTGTACCGCCGGCTGGCCCGGCAGCTCCAGGAGCGCATCGACGCCGGGACGTACCCGGCGGGCTCCCGGCTGCCCAGCGAGCCGGAGCTGAGCGCCGAGTTCGGCGTCAACCGGCTGACCGTCCGGCAGGCGGTGGCCGAGCTGGAGCGGGCCGCGGTGCTGGAGATCCGGCGCGGCGTGGGGACCTTCGTGCGCCCGCCGGCGGTGCGGGTGTCGATCACCGTCGACCCGCGCAGCCAGCGCTTCGACCTCGGCAGCGTGCACACCGGGCTGCCACTCGGCGCGCAGGCGCCGGAGCAGGCGCAGGACGGCGAGTTCGTGGTGGCCGCGCCGCCGGTGACCGGGAGCCCGGAGGACGTCGAGGCGGCCCGTCAGCTGGGGCGCGACAGCGCGGAGCTGTCCCGGGTGGACACGGTGATCCGGCTCGGCGGCCGGCCCCGGGTGGTGAGCAGCTACTGGGTGCCGTCCGGACCGCTGCCGGCCGACCTGCTGCGGCCGGGCCGGCCCGGCAACATGGTGCTCGACCTGGCCCGGGCGGCCGGGGTGGAGCTGGAGTACGACTGGCGGGCGTTCGGCGCGGTCGGCGCGGACCTCGCCGACGCGGAACTGCTCGGGGTGCCGCCGGGCACGGCGCTGCTGGTCCGCGAGGGCGTCAGCTGCACGCCGGACGGCACGCCCGCGCTCTACCTGCGGCGGCGGATCGACGGCAGCAGCGCACGGTTCGTGCTGCACTACCGCGAGCCGGGCGGCGGATCCGGGCCGGCGCGGTAGGCGCTCACCGGACGGCCCCGGCCGCGGCCGCCCGGTCGAACGCCCCGAGCACGTCACGGAAGGCCGCCACCCAGTCGCGCAGCGCACGGACCTCCGCGCCCCCGACGATGCGCTGGCGGGTCATGCCCGCGAGCAGCGCCGCGAACGCCTGCGGCCGCAGGTCGACGGCCGGGTCCACGCCCAGCCGTTCGGCCGCGATCGTCACCGCCCGCTGCGAGAAGGCGTCGATCACGGTCAGCCCGAAGTCGTGCACGCTGCGGACCTCGATGAACCGGCGCCGCAGGGCCCGGCGCCGCACGCTGTGCTCGGCCGGCTCCTCCAACTCGCCGTCGGTGGTGGCCACCGCGTGGTCGAAGGCGGCCCAGAGGTCGAGCCCGGCGGGCGCGTCGGCGAAGGCGTCCAGGACGGCGGCGCCGAAGTCCATGCCGAACAGCAGCGCCTCCTTGCACTCGTAGTAGCGGAAGAAGGTGCGGTGGGCGATGTCGGCCCGCCGGCAGATCTGGTCCACCGTCGTGCTCTCGAAGCCCTGCTCCTCGAAGAGGTCGAGCCCCGCCGTGCGGATGGCCTGCCTGGTCCGCGCCCGCTTGCGGTCGCGCAGCCCGGGCTCCGCCACGGTGTCCGTCCCCTGCCCCTGCATCCTGCTCGCTCCTCGTCAACTGCTCTGCCGCGCACGGCCGTGGTGGTACCGAATCACGCCCGGCGTGGCCCGCTCAAGCCGCGCGCCAAGTCGTCGACATTTCGTCATCCGGAGTTTGCACAACTGCCAGTTGGCAGTTGTGCCACTTCCAAAAGGTGGTGTCCGGCGGCCACCGGTCCGGCTGCGCCCGCCGGTCTCCCCCCTCCCCCGTAGCCCCCGAATCCCCCCGAGGAATCATGAAGCGGCACACCCTCGTCCTGGCGTCCACGGTCTGCACGGCGGCCCTCGCCCTCACCGCCTCCGCCTGCTCCGCGTCCGACGACACGGTCTCCGGTGGCGGCGCGGCCACCGCCGCCGCCGAGGACGACGGCCCCGCCGTCGACGGCGGCACCCTGAGAATCGGCCTCGACCGCCCGTTCACCAGGCTCGACCCGGCCGAGACCACCCTCACCTCGATGCCGATGATGATCCTGGCCAACGCGCTCTACGACCCGCTGATGGTCAACGGCGACAACGGCGCCGTGCAGCCCTACCTGGCCAAGTCCTTCACCGCCGCCAACGCCGACGCCACCGCCTGGACGCTGGAGCTGCGCGAGGGCGTCACCTTCAGCGACGGCAAGCCGCTCGACGCCCAGGCCGTGGTCGACCACGTCAACCGGCTCGCCAAGCCCGAGGCCAAGTGCTCCTGCGCCACCGACGCCGCCACCATCGGTGCCATGACGGTGAACTCCCCGACCTCCCTCGGCTTCGCCCTCAAGTCCCCCAACGCCACCTTCCCCGGCCTGTTCACCCGCTCCCTCGGCTACGTCTCGCAGGCCCCCGCCGGCGCCGACACCCCCGCCGGCGGCTCCGGCCCGTACACGGTGGACAGCGTGCAGCCGGGCGTCTCCGTCACCCTCAACCGCAACCCCTCCTACTGGGGCGCCAAGGGCCACGCCGACAAGCTGGTCTACAAGGTCCTGCCGGACGCCGACAGCCGCTACCAGTCGCTGCGCTCCGGCGACGCCGACGCCATCTGGGCCGAGACCCCCGCCCAGCTCAAGCAGGCCGCCACCGACGGCCTGCGGGTGGCCGCCGGGCCCGGCGCCACCTCCACCGTGATCTTCAACACCAAGGTCGCGCCGTTCGACGACCCGAAGGTGCGCAAGGCGCTGCAGCTCGCCGTGGACCGCTCGGCCGTGGAGAAGGTCGTCTACCTCGACCAGGGCAAGGTCTCGGACGGCCCGATCGGCTCCGCCTCCCCCTACCGGGCCGCCGGCGGCACCTCCGGCTACCCCGCGCACGACCCGGCCAAGGCGCGCGCCCTGCTCGCCGAGGCGGGCCACTCCGACCTCTCCTTCGAGTACCTCGTCGACAGCCGCCCCGAGGGCCAGCAGCGGGCCACCGTGCTCCAGCAGATGTTCGCCGAGGCCGGGGTGAAGATGACCATCAAGCCGCTGGACCCGGCGGGCCTGGGCACCGCGATGTTCCAGCGCAAGTACCAGGTGATGGACTTCGTCACCAGCATGTTCGGCGACACCGACACCGCCATGGCCAGCCTCTACGTGCCCGACGGCCCGTACAACTTCACCGGCTGGAACAGCCCGAAGGCCGGCCAGGCGATCGCCGCCGGGCGCGCCACCGTCGACCCGGCCGAGCGCGCCCGCTCCTACCAGGAGGCCGCGCAGGAGGTCGTCGACGACGCCCCGATGCTCTTCCTGACCGAGAACAAGACCGGCCTGCTGGCCTCCACCAGGATCGGCGGCCTGCCCGACGTCTCCAAGCGGACCGTCGTCAACGTCTCGCCCGCCTCGCTGTGGGTGAAGAAGTGACGCCCACCGCCCTCCGCACCGCGGGACGCACCGCCGGACGGCTCGCACGGGCCGCCGCGGTGCTCCTGCTGGTCACCGTCGCGGCGCTCTCCCTGCCGCACCTGATGCCCGGCTCCCCCGCCCTCGCCGCGCTCGGCCCCACCGCCACCCCGGAGCAGGTCACCGCCTACGAGGCCAAGCTCGGCCTGGACGAGAACGTGCTCGCCGCCACCTGGCGCTGGATCGGCGACGCCCTCCAGGGCGACCTCGGCCACTCGCTCTCCACCGGCGTCTCGGTCACCACCGAGCTCGCCGACCGGATCCCGGTCACCCTCGAACTGTTCATCGCCGCCCAGGTGGTGGCGCTCGGCCTGGCCCTGCCGGTCGCGCTCTGGTCGGCCTGGCGGCCGGGCGGCGCCGTCGACCGGATCGCCACCGCCGGCGCCTTCGTCTGGCTGGCCGTGCCCGGCTTCGTCCTCGGCCTGCTGCTGATCTGGCTCACCGCCGTCCAGCTGCGGATCCTGCCGGCCACCGGCTGGACCCCGTTCACCGAGGACCCGCTGGAGAACCTGCGCCACCTGGTGCTGCCCGCGCTCACCCTCGGCCTCACCGAGGCCGCCGTCTTCACCCGCACCCTGCGCGGCCAGCTGCTCGACACCCTCGACCAGACCTACGTCGCCGCCGCCCGCAGCCGCGGCATGGGCACCGTGCGGCTGCTGCTGCGCCGGGCGCTGCGGCCCTCCTCGCTGCCGCTGGTCACCCTGGTCGGCATCGGCATCGGGACCTCGCTCGGCGGCTCGGTGCTCGTCGAGACGCTGTTCGCGGTGCCCGGCGTCGGCACCTGGGTCTCCGGGGCGATCAACGGCCGCGACTTCCCGGTGGTGCAGGGGGTGGTGGTGGTCAGCGCCGTCGCCGTGGTGGCGGCCACCTTCGCCGTGGACCTGCTGTACCGCACGATCGACCCGAGGATCGCCGATGAGCGCCGCTGAGACCGTCCCCGCCCCCGCCGCCGCGGCCCCGCGCAGGAAGGCGGCGCGCCGCCGCCCCTCCGCCGGGGTCCTGGCCGCCGGCACCTGGCTGGCCGTCGTCGCGCTCGCCGCCCTGCTGCTCCCGCTGCTGCCCGGCTTCGACCCGCTGCACGGCGACTTCGCCAACCCCGCCGCCGCCCCCGGCCCCGGCCACTGGCTGGGCACCGACGCCGCCGGGCGCGACGTCCTGCAGCGGACCGTGGCCGGCGCCCGTGCCTCCTTCACCGTCGCCGGGCTGACCATCGCCGTCGGCCTGCTCGGCGGCGGGGCGCTCGGCGTCGCGGCCGGCTGGTTCCGCGGGCCGGTGGACAAGCTGATCGGCTTCGCCACCGACCTGCTGATGTCCGTGCCCACCCTGATCCTGGTGATGATCACGGTCTCGCTGCGCGGGCCCGGCCTGACCCTGATCGGCTCGCTGATCGGCCTGTTCACCGTGCCGCACTTCACCCGGGTGGTGCGCGCCGTCGTGCTGTCGCTCAGCGAGCGCGGCTTCGTCCAGGCCGCCCGGATGATCGGCACCGCTCCGCTGCGGATCCTGGGCCGCGAGGTGGTCCCGCACGTCGCGCCCGCCGCGCTCACCTTCGCGTTCACCGCCACCACGGTCGCCATCGTCGCCGAGGGCTCGCTCAGCTTCCTCGGCTTCGGGCTGCGCCCGCCGGAGCCGTCCTGGGGCGGCATCATCGCCGAGGGCCGGACCACCCTCGGCAGCGCCCCGTGGATCTCGCTCGCCCCGGCGGCAGTGCTCTGCCTCACCGTCCTCGCCCTCAACTACCTGGGCGAGAAGCTCCGTTCGAAGGGAGGGCGAGGATGACCAGCCCGGTTCTGGAGGTCCGTTCGCTCGACACCACCCTGCACACCCCCGACGGCCGGGCGCTGCACGTGCTGCACGGCATCGACCTGACCATCGACGCCGGCGAGTGCCTCGGCGTCGTCGGCGAGTCCGGCTCCGGGAAGTCCGTGCTGGCCCGCACCGTGCTCGGCGTCCACCCGCGCACCACCCGGGCCACCGCCACCGGCGAGGTGCTGCTGAACGGCGAGGACCTGCTCACCGCCGGCGCCGCCCGGCGCGCCGAACTGCTCGGCACCGGCGTCGCCATGGTCCACCAGGACCCGATGACCTCGCTCAACCCGGTCGTCCGGATCGCCGACCAGGTCACCGAGTCGCTCACCAACCGGCGCCGCATCCCGCGCCGCGAGCGGCTGCGCACGGCCGCCGAACTGCTCGCCGCCGTCGACGTCCCCGACCCGGCCCGCCGGGCCCGCGCCTACCCGCACGAGCTGTCCGGCGGCCTGCGCCAGCGCGTCGGCATCGCCGCCGCACTGGCCGGCTCCCCCGCCCTGCTGCTCGCCGACGAGCCCACCACCGCCCTGGACGTCACCGTCCAGCGCACCGTGCTCGACCTGCTCGACCGCCACCGCGAGACCCGGGGCCTGGCCACCCTGCTGATCACCCACGACATCGGCCTGCTCTACGGCCGCGCCCGGCGGATCGCCGTGATGTACGGCGGACGGGTCGTCGAGACCGGCCCCACCGAGGCGGTCACCGAGAACCCCGCCCACCCGTACACCGCCGCGCTGCTGCGCTCGGTGCCCCGGGTCACCGGGCCGCTGCGCCGCACCCTGCCCGCCGTGGCCGGCTCGCCGCCGGACCTCTCCAAGCCCATCCCCGGCTGCCCGTTCGCGCCCCGCTGCGAGCGCGCCGAGGCGGTCTGCTCGACGGACGCGCCGCCGCTGCACCGGGCCGGGGCCGGGCACACCGCCGCCTGCCACTTCCCGCTCACGCCGTCGGCCGCGCTGCCGGCGAAGGCCGAGGAGACCGCCGCATGACCCCCACCCCCGCCCCGGACGCCGACACCCCCGTGGTGCTGCGGGCCACCGGGCTGTCCGTGGTCCACCGCACCCGCTCCGGGCCGCTGCACGCCGTCAGCGGCGTCGACGTGGAGCTGCGCGAACGCCGCACCCTCGCCCTGGTCGGCGAGTCCGGCTCCGGCAAGAGCAGCATCGCCAAGGCCCTGCTCCGGCTGCCCCCGCCCACCACCGGCACCGTCACCCTGGACGGCACCGACCTCGCCGCGCTCGCCCCGCGCGCGCTGCGGGCCCTGCGCCCCCGGATGCAGATGGTGTTCCAGGACCCGGTCTCCTCGCTCAACCCGCGCCGCACCGTGCGCGACCTGGTCGCCGAACCGCTGGACGCCCACCGGGACCCGTCGGTCGACCGCGAGGCCGTGGTCGAGCAGCAGCTGGAGGCCGTCGGCCTGCCGGCCGCGCTGTTCGGCGACCGCCGGCCCGCCCAGCTCTCCGGCGGCCAGGCCCAGCGGGTCGCCATCGCCCGCGCGCTCGCCGCCGGGCCGCGGGTGCTGATCGCCGACGAGGCCGTCTCGGCCCTGGACGTCTCCGCCCAGGCCACCGTGCTCAACCTGCTGCGCCGGCTCACCGAGGAACGCGGCCTGGCGAGCCTGTTCATCTCGCACGACCTCGGCGTGGTCCGCGCGGTCAGCGACGACGTCGCGGTGCTCCACCTCGGCCGGCTCTGCGAACAGGGCCCCACCGAGGAGGTGCTCGCCGCCCCCGCCCACCCCTACACCGCCGCCCTGCTGGCCGCCGTCCCCGAGCCCGGCCGCCCGCTCGGCGACACCGGCCTGCTGCCCGCCGACCCGCCGTCCCCGCTCGACCCGCCCTCCGGCTGCCGGTTCCGCACCCGCTGCCCGTTCGCCGACGACCGGTGCGCGAGCGAGGTGCCGGCGCTGCGGGAGGTCTCGCCCGGGCGACGGGTCGCCTGCCACCGGCCGCTGACGCCGCAGCAGCCGGGCGCCGCCGTGGACGCCGCAGCGGCCGGGGCGCCGACCGGATAGCATGCCCGGGCTGGGCAGCCGGCAGCCCGACCGACGGCGGAACGCACCGGCTGACCAGGCAAGGAGCCGATCGGCGGGCACGCCGGCCGGCCGGACCACACCGACGGACCGGGCGGGACACGACGACATGACGGTGGCCAACGGAAGCGGCGCCCCCGACATCCCCAACGAGCTGGCCCACCACTGCCTGGACCTGCTCACCGACGTCTCCCGCACCGGCCGCCTGCTGCGCCGCGCCGAACTGGAGCGGCTGCGCGACCTCGGCGAGCGCGGCGCCGAGGCCGGCCACGGCCTGCGCGACCTCGTCGGCGCCTGCCTCGGCGCCACCCGCGCCGCCTGGCAGACCCTCCCCGGCCTCACCTCCGCCACCGCCGCGGAGCTGCGGCGCACCGGTGACGCCCTGCTGGCGGGCATCCAGGCCGCCCTGGGCGCCCTCGCCGAGGGCCACGAACGCGCCCAGCGGATGGCCGTGCGGCAGGAGGAGGCCAACCGGCGCGAGCTGGTCAACGACCTGCTGCACGGCCGCTCCGACCTCGGCCGGCTCGCCGAGCGCGCCGAGCGGTTCGGCCTGCGGCTGGCCGCCGGGTACACCGTCGCGGTCGCCGTCGCCGCCGAGCCCTACCTGGAGGGCGCGCCCGCCGCGCACCGGGTGCTGCGCGAACTGACCGGCCGTTACGACGACCGCACCCTGCTGCTGGCCGCCCGCGACGGACGGCTGGTCTGCATCGCCTCCGACGGCGAACAGACCGTGCTGACCGCCTTCACCGAGCTGGCCCTGCGGCCCGGCCCCGGGTACCCGCCCGCGCAGCGGGTGGCGACCGGCCGGCGGCACGCCGGCACCGGCGGCATCGTCCGCAGCTACGAGGAGGCGCTCGCCACCCTGGAGTACGCGCAGCGCCTGGAGCTGCCGGCGCAGCGGCTGCGCGCCGAGGAACTGCTGGTCTTCCCGGTGCTGATGCGCGACCGGGCCGCGATGGCCGACCTGGTCACCACCGTGCTGGGCCCGCTCACCGCCGCGCGCGGCGGCGCCCGTCCGCTGCTGGAGACCATCACCGTCCAGGCGGAGGCCGGGTACGTGAACGCGGAGACCGCGCGGCGGCTCGGCCTGAGCGTGCGGGCGCTCGGCTACCGTCTGGAGCGCATCCGCGATCTCACCGGCTACGACCCCGCGGACGCGCTGCACCGCTACACCCTGGAGACCGCCGTGATGGGCGCCCGGCTGCTCGACTGGCCGGCTCAGCCGCTCTGACCGGGACGTTGCGTCTTGAACGTTTCAGCGGGCCCTGCGTTGCGTCGGGTTTCCGGATATTTTCCGGTGTCAAAGCACCGACAAGATTGCCAGGTCCTGGCAGTGTGCGGACGCTTTCGTCCTGACAGGATCACCACGGCGCCCGGGGGGTCCGGCGCCCGGAGGAAAGTCGGGGGGAACGGGCGGATGCGGGGGGAATTCAAGGCCGCGCCGGGCTTTCCGACCCTGGTGGTGACCGCCGAGTACTGGATGCTGGCCCTGCTCAGCGGCCTCGGAGCCGACGCCGTGTCCGGGGGGCACGGCGTCGTCCGGCCCACCGGCACCCGGAACGGGGGGCGTGGCGTCGGTCCTCACACCGACGCCGCGCCCGGGGAGCTTCCCGACGACCTGCCCGGTGACCTCCTCGCTTCCGAACCCTTCCCCCTGGTCGGCCGCGCCTGCGTGGTCCTCCCGGGCGGCGCCGGAGCCCACTCCGGCTGGGCCGAGACCACGACCGACGACGGTTCTCCCGCCCTGCTCGCCGTCCGCACCCCGCCCGGTGACCCCGCCGTCCCGGCCGGGCGCACCGCCCTGCTGCACGCCCACGACCCGGCCACCGGCGTCTTCTTCATCACCCCCCTCGACCTCGGCGTCCTCTTCAGCTGAGCCCGCCTCCCGCCGGGCCGGCCGTCCGGCCGGGGCGGGGGTCAGCGCCGGGCGGGGGTCAGCGCCGGGCGGCGGCGAGGAGGGCGGGGACGGTGGGGAGTTTGACGCGGGGCCGGCCGGTGGCCTCGCCGCGGGCGCGTTCGGCGCGGTCGATGGCGCGCAGCTGGCGCAGGCCGAGCGCGTCGGGGCGGCGGGCGCGGACCAGCCGCTCGAAGGACCTGCGGTCACCGGCGGGCACCGGCAGGACGCCCGCGACGGCGTCGTCCAGCAGGGCGTGGACGGTCTCCTCGGCACAGGCGCGGTTGGCGCCGATGCCGCCGGAGGGGCCGCGTTTGGCCCAGCCGACCAGGTAGCTGCCGGGCAGCGGGCGCCCGCTCGCCGGGTCGACGATCCGCCCGCCGGTGTGCGGCACGGTGCCGGCGGCCTCGTCGAAGGGCAGCCCGGGGACGGGCACGCCGCGGTGGCCGATGGAGCGGACCACCAGGGCCGTGCGCAGCAGTTCGCCGCTGCCGGCCAGGCGGACCGCCTCGACCCGGCCGTCGCCGAGGAAGCGCTCGGGCGCGGCGTGGAAGCGCAGCACGATCCGCCGGCCGGGCCGGGGCGGCGCGGCGCCGTCCAGGCGCTCGCGCGGGAGGCCGGCGAGCAGTCCGGTGGCGGCGGCCTCGGGGTCGTCGTCCACCACGACGTCCACGCCCGGCAGCCGGGTGAGGGCGAGGAACTCCGGCGGGCTCCAGGCGGCGTGCTCGGGCCCGCGCCGGGCGACCAGGACGACCTCGTGGACCGGGCTGCGGCGCAGGGCGGCGAGCGCGTGGTCGGCGATGTCGGTGGCGGCGAGCCGGTCGGGGTCGGTGAGCAGGATCCGCGCGATGTCGACCGCGACGTTGCCGTTGCCGATCACCACCGCCCGTCCGGCGCCCGGCCCCGGCCCGGCGTCGAGGGCGACCGCGTCGGCCGGCACCGTGGGTTCGGCGTTGTACCAGCGGACGAAGGTGGTGGCCGGCAGGCTGCCGGGCAGGTCCTCGCCGGGCACGCCGAGCCGGCGGTCGGCGGCGGCGCCGACCGCGTAGACCACCGCGTGGTGGTGGGCGGCGAGTTCGGCGTGACCGAGGTCGGTGCCGACCTCGACGTTGAGGTGGAGCCGCAGCCGCGGGTCGTGGAGGACGGACGCGAAGCTCTCGGCGATCCGCTTGGTGGACTGGTGGTCCGGGGCGACCCCGTACCGCAGCAGCCCGCCGGTCACCGGCAGCCGGTCGATCATGGTGACCTCGGCGCCGGTGGAGCGCAGCAGCGCCTGCGCGGTGTAGCTCGCGGACGGCCCGGTGCCGACGACGGCGACCCGCAGCGGGCCGGCCCCGAGGTCGAGGCCGGCGGGCAGGCTGCGGGGGAAGACCGGCGCGCCCCAGGCGTGGTCGGCGGGGTGGTCGCGGAACCAGTCGCGGTTGAGCGCGCCGTAGACGGCGTCGGGCCCCGTCAGCCGGTCGACCGGGAAGACCGCGTCGACCGGGCAGGCGTCCGCGCAGGCGCCGCAGTCGATGCAGGCGGCCGGGTCGATGTACAGCATGTCGGTGCGGCCGAAGTCCGGCTCGTCCGGGGTGGGGTGGATGCAGTTGACGGGGCAGACGGACACGCACGAGGCGTCGTTGCAGCAGGTACGGGTGATCGCGTAGGCCATGACGGGGGTGGGGTCCTCGCTGCGGGGGGTCGGGGGCGGGGAAGGGCCGGTCAGAGCATGTGGATGCGCCGGTAGATCTTCGCCGCGGCGCCGGTGAGCAGGCCGTTCTCGGCGAGGAACGCCATCAGGTGGCGGCTGCTGGTGCGCATCATGGCGCGCCGGTGCTCGCTGGCCCGGGCCTCGGCGAGCGCCCGGCCGACGTCCAGCCCGGCGGCCCGGTACACGGACGGGTGCACCATGCTGGTGACGATGACGTAGGCGCCGGCCGCGATGCCGAAGGCGGCGTTGCGGCGGCGCAGCGGGCCGGCGCCGCGCAGCCGTTCGCGGATCTCCTGGCGGGCGAACTTCATGTGCCGGGACTCCTCGACCACGTGGATCCGGGACGTCCCGCGGACGATGTCGAGGACGTCCTCGCCGCGCATCCAGTCGCGCTGCATGACGTCCAGTACCTCCTCGGCCACCAGGATGCCGCCGTAGGCGAGTTCGCCCCGGGCGAGCGACTTGTAGGCGCGTCCGGCCTGGGCGATCAGCCGGTTGGGCCGGTACTGGGGGACGCCCATCCGCTCGCAGGCGCGGGCGAACATGATCGAGTGGCGGCACTCGTCGGCGATCTCGGTGAGGGCGAAGCGGAACTCGGCGCCGGTGGGGTCCTTGAGGTACTGGTCGCGCAGCACCATCTGCTGCAGGATCATCTCGAACCAGATGCCGGTGGTCATGATCGAGCCGACCTCGTGGCGGGTGAGGGTGACCCGCTGCTCCTCGGTCATCTCCGTCCAGAGCGCGGTGCCGTAGAGGGTGCTCCACTCCGGGTTGAGCCCGTAGTGCCCGGGCGGGAGCGGGGCGTCCCAGTCGATCTCGACGGCCGGGTCGTAGGAGAGGAGCGCGGCGGAGTCGAGGAGCCGCCTGGAGACGTCGTCGTCGGCCGCGGTGTGGGTCCGGGTGGGGTTGCGTTCCGCCGGGTGAGCCATGGCTGCCTCCGTCAGGTGCGTGGCCTGCGCGGGAACCCGCACGCCCCGCTTATTGACGGAGATTACAATAAGAGCGGGTGTCCGAGAACCCCCCGCGCGCGGCCTCGTCGTCCCGCGCCCTCGACCGGCGCGCAGACTCGACGACCGGCGCGCACCGCCCGCCCGCACGCCGTCCGGGACTGGCGGGCCCGCCCGGCCGGGGGATGATGGAGGGGTCGCGGCAGCGAACCCGCGGACGGAGAGGAGCGGACCGGATGGACACGGCGGACGCCCTGTACCGCGGCCGATCCCCCTTCGTCGTCAACGCCATGGGCGCCCTGCTCGACGCGGACGGCCGCATCGTCCGCTGGACCCCGGAGGCGGAACGGCTGCTCGCCCTCGGCGCCGCACAGGTCCACGGCCGGCCCGTGCACGACCTGCTCGCCGACCCCGCGGAATGGCCGGCGATGTCCGAGCTCAGCGCGGAGCAGCGGAACGAGGGCTGGTCCGGCGAGGCGGTGGTGCGCTCCGGCCGGGGCGAGCGGCTCGCGCTCTCCTACCAGGTGCTGCCGCTGAACGCGCCCGAGGCCAGCGACCCCCCGGGGCCGGTCACCGGCACCCCCCGCTACTTCGTGCTCGCCGCCCCCACCCCGCTGATCGCCCGTTCGCGCCAGGACCAGGCCTTCACCCGCGAGCTGTTCCTCCAGGACCGGGTCGGCCTGGCCGTCTTCGACGAGCGGCTGCGCCTGGTCCGCACCAACACCCATCTGCTCCCCTACAGCGGACTGCCGCCGGACCTGCGCGGGCGGCGGCTCGGCGACTTCCTCCAGCCCCAGGACGCCGCCGCCGTCGAACGCGGGCTGCGCGACGTGCTGCGCACCGGCCGGCCGCTGATCGGCGCGGAGGAGATCGTCCGCACCATCGAGGACCCGGCGGGCGGTGCGGTGATGGCGATCTCCGCGTTCCGGCTGGCGGCCCCGGACGGCCAGGTGATCGGGGTGACCGCGCTGTTCACCGACGTCACCGAGCTGCACCGGTCCGGCGAACGGCTCGCCCTGCTGCACCGGGCCACCGCGGCCGTCGGCGGCTCGCTGTCGGTCACCGGGACGGTGGAGGAGCTGGCCGCCGTCCTCGCCGCGCCGCCGCCGGCGGCCCCCGGGGGCGGGGCGGAGGCGGACGGCGGGGCGGCGCCGGGGCTCGCCGACCTGGTGGTGATCGACGTCGCCGAGGCCGTGTTCACCGGCGCGGAGCCGTCGCCGGGACGCGACGGCCGGGTACCGCTGCGCCGCGCCGCCGTCGCGGCCGCCGGGCCGGGCGGCCGGGGGGCGCCGGAGCCCCCGCCCGCCGGGGTGACCGTGCACGCCGACCCCGGCGAGCAGACCGCGCACACCGACGTCCCCCCGTCGATGACCGTCCCGCTGCGGGCCGGCGGCAGCCTGCTCGGCCGGGTGAGCGTCCACCGCGCGCCGCACCGGCCGCCGTACCTGCCGGCCGACCTGGAGCTGCTGCGCGAGATCGCCGACCGCGCCGCCCTGGCCCTGGACAACGCCCGCCGCTACGCGCGCGAGCACCGCGCCGCCGTCGGGCTGCAGCGCAGCCTGCTGCCGCCCTCGCAGGCCGAGACCACCGCGGTCTCCACCGCCAGCGTCTACCTGCCGACCGACACGGCGAGCGGGATCGGCGGCGACTGGTTCGACGTCATCCCGCTGTCCTCCGCCCGGGTCGCGCTGGTCGCGGGGGACGTGGTCGGCCACGGGCTCGCCGCCAGCGCCACCATGGGGCGGCTGCGCACCGCCGTCCGGACGCTCGCCGACCTCGACCTGGAGCCGGACGAGCTGCTGGTCCACCTCGACGACCTGGTGGCCCAGTTGATGGTGGAGGCGGAACGGCCGGAGGAGGACGAGGACGGCCTCGACCCGGGCCCCGGGGCCGCGGCCGCCCTGCGGCCCCCGGTGAGCCACGGGGTGTGGAGCGACGCCGGGCACGACACCCCGGACGAGCAGCAGACCGTGCCCTTCGGCGCCACCTGCGTGTACGCGGTGTACGACCCGGTCTCGCGGCGCTGCGCGGTGGCCTCGGCCGGGCACCCGCCGCCGGCCGTCGCGGCGCCGGACGGCCGGGTGACCTACGTGTCCCTGCGCCCGGGGCCGCCGCTCGGCGTGAGCGGGCTGCCGTTCGAGGTGACCGAGGTGGAACTGGAGCCCGGCAGCCTGCTCGCGCTGTACACCGACGGGCTGCTCCTCGGGTACGCGGACGACCTGGACGAGGGCATGGACGAGCTCGCCCACCGGCTCGCCGCCGCGGCCTCCCCGCCGGACGGCGCCGTCCCGCCGGCCGGGCCGGCGCTGCGGGAGCTCGGGCGGGACCTCGTCGCCGACCTCCCGGCCCACCGGCTCACCGACGACGTCACCCTGCTGCTGGCCCGCACCCGGGAGGTGCCGCCGGAGGCCACCGCGGGCTGGACGCTGGACGCCGACCCGGCGGCCGTCGCCCGGGTGCGGGAGGCGGCCACCGCCCAGCTGCTGGCCTGGGGGCTGGAGGAGCTGGCGTTCACCACCGAACTGGTGCTCAGCGAGCTGGTCACCAACGCGATCCGCTACGCGGGCGGCCCGGTCGGCGTCCGCCTGATCCGCGCCGAACGGCTCACCTGCGAGGTCTCCGACCCCAGCGCCACCCAGCCCCGGATGCGCCGGGCCCGCCTCACCGACGAGGGCGGCCGCGGCCTCTACCTGGTGGCCCAGCTCACCACCCGCTGGGGCAGCCGCTACACCCGCCAGGGCAAGACCATCTGGGCCGAGCAGGACCTCCCGCCCGCCTGACGCCCGGACACGCCCCCGTTCCGACCAATGCGGGGCGATTCGGACTCTCCACCGGTGTGATTGGTGCTCTGATCTGCCAACTCATCTCTTAAGGAGAGACATGCGTACTCGTACCGCGCTCGCCGCCGGTGTCCTCGCGGCCGCCGCCCTGCTGGCCGGCGGCGGGACCGCCGTCGCCGACTCCGTCGCCGAGGGCGTGGCCGCCAACTCCCCCGGCGTCCTGTCCGGCAACCAGATCCAGATCCCGGTCCACATCCCGGTGAACGTCTGCGGCAACTCGATCAACATCATCGGCCTGCTCAACCCGGCCTTCGGCAACACCTGCATCAACAAGTAGCACCCCGGCACACCGCGACGCGGGTCCGCCCTCCCGGGCGGGCCCGCGTCCTGCCGTCCGCGCCGCACGTCACAGAACGGCGGGCCGTTCCGTCCGGCGACCGGTACCGCTTCGAAGGGGCGGAAACCGGCGTGAGCAAGGCCGAGGAGGCCGAGGAGCCGCGGCCGCCGCTGTTCCCGATCGCCTACCGGATCCTGGGCAGCGCGGCCGAGGCCGAGGAGGCCGCCCAGGAGGCCCGGCCGCGCCACGACGCCTCGTCCACCCGGCCGGAGTCGGTCACGGCGTTCCCGTCCACCACGGTCGGGCGGGCCCGCCGCGCCGGGTCGTGGCCCCCGCTCAGGCCGGCGGTCCAGTGCGGGCCGACCAGGAGCTCGCCGAGGCGCTCGATGTCGGCGGCCATGTCGATGTCCGGGTCGAGCAGCCACTGGAGCTGGATGCCGTCGGCGGCGGCGATGAAGATCCGGGCGAGCCAGGCCGCGTCCACGGCGGCGGGGTCGTCGACGCCCTGCTCGATGCGCTCGGCGAGCCGGATCCGGAACCGCTCGTAGCGCTGTTCGAAGAAGTCGCGCGCCGGGTGGTCGGGCTCGGCGGCCGCCGCCGCGAGGTCGACGAAGAGCTTCACCAGCCCCGGGGTGGACGCGTTGTGCCGCAGGACCGCCGAGTGCGGCGGCTCGGTGCTCCCGGACCCGGGGCCGAAGCGGTCCTCGGCCGCCGCGTCCCGGGCCTCCAGGACGGCCGTGAGCAGGGCCTCCTTGCTGCCGAAGTGGTGCATCACACCGGCGTAGGTCATCCCGACCCGCTGGGCGATGTCGCGCAGCGAGACATGACGGCTGCCGGCCTCCGCGTAGGCGGCGAGGGCGGCGTCGATGATCTGCTGCCGCTTCGCCGAGGTCTTGGCGTACGGCCCCCGAGGCTTGCTCATGGGGCGGAGTCTACCGGCCGCGACACAAAAACAGATCAGCGCCAGGTTTTCACCGGCGAAAGCATTGTGCTGTCAGGTTTTCGTGCTTATGGTGAGGCCACCCCCGCCTCCCGGGCGGCGGAACGCACCACGGAAGAGAGACCCGGCATGACCAGCTCGCCGATCACCCCCCTGCCCGAGGGCTTCCTCTGGGGCGCCTCCACCTCCGCCCACCAGACCGAGGGCGGGAACACCAACAGCGACTGGTGGCCGATGGAGCGCAGCGCGGGCGCGGGCGGCCACCTCCAGGAGCGCAGCGGCGACGCCTGCGACAGCTACCACCGCTGGCGCGAGGACATGGACCTGCTCGCCGGACTCGGCTTCACCGACTACCGGTTCAGCATCGAGTGGGCCCGCATCGAGCCCGAACCGGGCGTGTTCTCCCGCGCCGCCCTCGCCCACTACCGCCGGATGGTGGAGGGCGCCCGGGAGCGCGGCCTGCGGCCGATGGTGACCCTGCACCACTTCACCTCGCCGCGCTGGTTCGCCGATCGCGGCGGCTGGAGCGCCCCGGACTCCGGCGAGCTGTTCGCCCGCTACGCCGAGGCCGCGGCCCCCGTCTACGCCGACGGCGTGGACCACGTCTGCACCGTCAACGAGCCCAACATGATCGCCGTCATGGCGCCGCTGCTCGACCTGATGCTCGGCCGCGTCTCCGCCGCCGAGCTGGCGATCCCCCCGGCCGGCCTGCCGATGCCGGGCGCGCAGGTCACCGAGGCCCTGGTCCGGGCCCACCGGCTGGCCGTCGAGGCGGTCAAGTCCCGCGCGCCGCACGTGCGCACCGGCTGGTCGGTGGCCAGCCAGGTGAGCCACGCGCTGCCCGGCGTCGAGGGCGCCGAGGAGGCCCGCGCCGCCTACCTGCGCCCGCGCGAGGACGTCTTCCTGGAGGCCGCCCGCGGCGACGACTGGCTCGGCGTGCAGTCCTACACCCGCACCCTGATCGGGGCCGACGGCCCGCTCCCGGTCCCGGAGGACGCCGAACGCACCATCAAGGGCTGGGAGTTCTACCCCGCCGCGCTCGGCGACGCGCTGCGCCACACCGCCGCCACCGCGCCCGGCGTGCCGCTGATCGTCACCGAGAACGGCATCGCCACCGCCGACGACACCCGCCGCGTCGCCTACACCGCGGGCGCCCTGGAGGGCATGGCCGCCGCGATGGCCGACGGGGTCGACGTGCGCGGCTACTTCCACTGGAGCGCCCTGGACAACTACGAGTGGGGCAGCTTCGCCCCCACCTTCGGCCTGATCGCGGTGGACCGGGAGACCTTCGTCCGCACCCCCAAGCCGTCCGCCGCCTGGCTGGGCGCCGCCGGCCGCAACCGGGTGCTGCCCGTCGCCGGGGCCTGATCCGCACCGCCACCGCGACCCCCCGACCCGAAGGAGCCCGACCATGACCGACCGGACCCACCACCCCGCCCTGACGACCGCGCAGCAGGCCGCGCTGACCTCCGGCGGCGACTTCTGGCACACCCGTGCCCTGCCCGAGGCCGGCGTCGAGGGCATCATGCTCACCGACGGCCCGCACGGCCTGCGCAAGCAGCCCGAGGACGGCGACGCCCTCGGCATCGGCAGCAGCGAGCCCTCCACCTGCTACCCGCCGGCCTGCGCCCTCGGCTCCTCCTGGGACCCGGCGCTCGCCGAGCGGATCGGGCGGGCCATCGCCCTGGAGGCCGTCGCCAAGAACGTCTCGGTCGTCCTCGGCCCCGGCGTCAACATCAAGCGCTCCCCGCTCGGCGGGCGCAACTTCGAGTACCTCTCCGAGGACCCGCTGCTCACCGCCCGGATCGGCGCCGCCCTGGTGAACGGCGTGCAGTCCCGGGGCGTCGGCACCTCGCTCAAGCACTTCGCCGTCAACAACCAGGAGACCGACCGGTTCCGGGTGAGCGCCAACGTCGACGAGCGCACCCTGCGCGAGATCTACCTGCCCGCCTTCGAGCACATCGTCACCACCGCCCGCCCGACCACCGTGATGGCCGCCTACAACACGGTCAACGGCGTCCCGGCCGCCCGCAACCACTGGCTGCTGACCGAACTGCTGCGCGGCGAATGGGGCTTCGACGGCGTCGTGGTCAGCGACTGGGGCGCGGTCGCCGACCGGGTCGCCTCGCTCGCCGCCGGACTCGACCTGGAGATGCCGCCCTCCGGCCGGGAGGCCCTGGTCGTCGCGGCCGTCGAGGACGGCTCGCTCGACCCGGCCGCCCTGGACACCGCCGCCCGGCGGGTGCTGGACCTGCTGGCGCGCACCGCCGCCGCCCGGGTGCCCGGCGGCGGCTACGACGAGGACGAGCACCACGCACTGGCCGTCGCCGCCGCCGCGCAGTGCGCCGTGCTGCTCAAGAACGACGGCGGACTACTGCCGCTCGACCCCGACGGCTCCGCGAGGGTCGCCGTCGTCGGCGAGTTCGCCCGCACCCCGCGGTTCCAGGGCGGCGGCAGCTCGCACGTCGTGCCCACCCGCCTGGAGAGCGCGCTGGACGCGATCCGCGCGACCGTCACCGACCCGGAGCGGATCCGCTTCGCCCCCGGCTTCACCCTCGACGGCGCCGCCGACCCGGCGCTGGTCGCCGAGGCCGTCGAGGCCGTGCGGGCCGCCCGCCACGCGGTGCTCTTCCTCGGCCTGCCCGAGACCCACGAGTCCGAGGGCTACGACCGCACCGACATCGACCTGCCCGCCGACCAGCTCGCCCTGCTCGACGCCGTCACCACCGCCGCCGCGGCCTGCGGCACCGACGTCACCGTGGTCCTCTCCAACGGCGCGCCGGTGCGGCTCACCCCGTGGCAGGACCGGGTCGGGGCGGTCCTGGAGGGCTGGCTGCTCGGCCAGGCCGGCGGCACGGCGCTGGCCCGGCTGCTGTTCGGGCTCGACAACCCCTCGGGCCGGCTCGCCGAGACGATCCCGCTGCGGCTGGAGGACAACCCCAGCCACCTCCACTTCCCCGGCGCCGACGGCCAGGTCCACTACGGCGAGGGCCTGTTCGTCGGGTACCGCTACTACGACACCCTCGGCGTGCCGGTCGCCCACCCCTTCGGCCACGGCCTGAGCTACACCACCTTCGGCTACGACGGCCTGGAGGTGACGCCCGCCGGGGACAACCGTTTCGACGTCTCGTTCACGGTCACCAACACCGGCACCCGGGCCGGCGCCGAGGTCGCCCAGCTGTACGTGCACGAGCGCGCCCCGCGGCTGCGCCGCCCCGAGCACGAGCTGAAGGGCTTCGCCAAGGTCCGCCTGGAGCCCGGCGAGAGCACCCGGGTGACCATCGCGCTGGACGAGCGCTCCTTCGCCCACTGGTCGGTGCGCGACCACCGCTGGCGGGTCGAGGGCGGGGAGTTCGAGCTGCGGATCGGCGCCTCCTCGCGGGACGTCCGGCTGCGCGCCGCGGTCGAGTGCGCCGCCGACGGCCACCGCCCCGTGCTCACCGCGGAGTCCACCGTCGGCGACTGGCTGGCCGACCCGGTCGGCGCGCAGATCATCGGCGCGGCGATGCGGGCGATGGCGGACTCGGTCGGCATCGACACCGACGACCCGCTCACCGCCGCGATGGGCGCGAGCCTCCCGATCGGCCGCATCCCGGCGTTCGTGAGCAGCGTGACGCCCGAGGACATCGACCGGCTGGTCGCCGCCCACCGCGAGCCGACCGCCCGGGGCTGAGCGGCCCGCTCACCGGTGCGGCCGGTCCCGGTCCGGCCACACCTCGATGTGGTCGTCCTCCAGGACCAGCCGCACCCGGTGCGCCAGGCCCAGCGACTCGGTGAACTCCCTCGGCAGCTGGAGCCGGCCGACCCGGTCCAGGACGGTGTACTCCTGCGCCGCGAGCGCCCCGTCCGCGCCGGTGGCGTCGGTGCGGCGCAGCACCTCGGTGGCGGTGCGGCCGTCCCGGATCCGCACCGTGCGGCGGACCTGGTCGGCCACCAGGGCGTCATGGGTGACGATCAGCACGGTGGTGCCCAGCTCGCCGTTGGCGGTGCGCAGGGCGCCGAAGATCTCCTCCGAGGTGGCGGTGTCCAGCTCGCCGGTGGGCTCGTCGGCGAGCAGCAGCCGGGGTTCGTTGGCGAGCGCGACCGCGATCGCCACCCGTTGCTGCTCGCCGCCGGAGAGCGCGGCGGGGGTGCGGTCGGCGGCCGCGGCGATGCCCATGAGGTCGAGCAGTTCCCCGGCCCGGGCGGCCCGCCGGCGGCGCGGCACGCCCGCGTAGCCCATCGGCAGCTGCACGTTCTCCCGGGCTGTCAGGTACGGCAGCAGGTTGGCGGCGGTCTGCTGCTGGATCGTCCCGACGGTGCGGCGCCGGTAGGCGGTGCGCGCACGCCCCTTGAGCGTGCCCAGGTCGGTGCCGGCCACCTCGGCGGTGCCGGCGCTGGGGCTGTCCAGGCCGGCCAGGATCCCCAGCAGGGTGGACTTCCCGGAGCCCGACGCGCCCACCAGGGCGAGCAGTTCGCCCTCCCGCACGGCCAGGTCGAGCCCCTGGAGGGCCTGCACCTCGACGCCGTCGCGGCCCCGGGTGCCGGTGCGGAAGATCCGCACCAGGTTCTCGCAGAGCACCATGGGCCGCCCGCCCCCGGCGGCGGGCCCTTCGGTCGGCCGGACGCTCACAACGCCTCCCCCAGTCGTAGCACGGCGCCCAGTCCCCGGCGCCGGGCGATCGCCGCCTCCAGGGCGGCGGCCGTCGTCATCAGCACGGCCAGCGCGACGCCGAGCCCCGCGGTGACCGTCCAGTCGATGTGTGTCGCGGGCTCGAACGGCCCGCCGGTGACGGCCCCCAGCCGCAGGCCGGGGCCCAGCACGGAGGGCAGCAGCAGGCCGAACGCGGTGCCGCCGAGCGCCGCCGCCAGCACCAGCGGCAGCAGTTGGAGCAGCTGCAGGGCGAACACCGCGCGTCCGCCGGTGCCCAGGGTGCGCAGGCAGGACGTCGTCCGGGCGCGTTCGCCGGCCGTGAGCAGCAGGTCCAGGGCGAACGCGGCGAGCCCGAGCAGCAGGCCGAGCACCGTGGTGACCCGGAAGGCCAGGTCCAGCGCGTGGGCCAGCCCGTCCGCGCCCAGTGCCTCCAGCTCGTGCGCACGGTCCCGCAGTTCGGCCTGCGGCCCGGCCGCTCCGCTGGGCGCGAGCTGGGTGGCGGCGGCGGCCCGCACCGCGGCCGGGTCCACGGCCGGTCCGCCCGCGGCCGGGTGGAGCAGGACGGCGGACGGGTCCGTCTGGGCGGGCAGCCGCCGCGCCGACGGGCCGGTGAACACCAGGACCGCGCCGCGCTTCGGCGCGCTGCCGAGCACCGGTCCGAGCACCGGGTCGCGCATCGCCTCCCGGGGCAGGGCGCCGACCACCCGGACCCGCGCCCGGGGCATGCCCAGGGCGGAGAGCACGAAGTCGCCGTCGGGGGCCAGGGCGGCGAGGCCGGGGTCGGCCAGCGCGGTGAGCACCGGAGCGTCGTCGCTGCCGCCGACCGGCGCGTCGGCCCCGGGGGCGGCCGCCAGGGCGCGGGCCATCGGGGAGGACGGCCGGGCGGCGCCGAGGGCGGCGGCGTCCAGCCCGACCAGCCGGGTGCCCTCGAAGGCGGTGCCGTCGGACTGCGCGACGAGGTCGCCGGTCGCGCCGGTGACGGTCACCTGGTGTCCCACGGTGGGGACCTTCGACAGGTCGCCGGCCAGCCGCTCCTTCGAGCCGACCAGCGCGACGGGCGCCCCGCCGGTGCGCCAGTCGGCGAGCTGCTCCCGGCCGTCGGCCAGGGTGCGCGGGATCAGGCCGCCGTAGACGCCGTAGCCCATGGCCGGCACCAGGACCAGCAGGGCGAGCGCCGCCGCGCCGCGCCGCTGCCCGGCGCGGGCCAGCGCCACCAGCGGGACCAGGCCGCGCGAACGGCGCGCCCCACGGCTCGCCCGGCGCAGCGCCGGCGGCAGCAGGCGCAGCAGCAGGCCCACCACGACCAGCGCCAGGAGCACCGGGGCGAAGGCGAGTTGGGGGTCGATGCCGGAGCTCGCGAAGGCGCCGCGGGTGCGCAGCGCGGCCAGCCCGCCGACGGCCGACAGCAGCACCAGGCCCTCCAGGACGAGCCGGCGCGAGCGCGGCCGCGGGCGGCCCCGCCCGGTCCGGGCGAGCAGGACGACGGCCGGCGCGCACCAGACCAGCAGGGCGGCGACCAGGACCGGACCGGACGGACCGAGCCCGGCGCCCGGCGGCGCGAGCGCACGGCCGATCGCTTGGCCCACCGCGACGCCCGCGCCGACCGCCACCGCGGACTCCAGCAGCAGGCGGCCCGCGATGCCGGCCGCACCGGCGCCGCGCGAGCGCTGGAGCGCGAAGGCGCCGGCCCGGCGGTGGACCCCGAGCCTGGCGGCGGCGAAGGCGGTGGCCACCACCACGGCGAGCAGGCCGGCCAGCGCGAAGCCCTGGAGCTGTTCGGTGCGCAGCCGCTGGGCGGCGAAGGCGTCCAGCTCCGGGGTGAGCCGGTCGGCGACGGAGAGCGTGCGCACCTCCTGGCCGGCCAGCAGGCAGGGATCGCTGCGGGAGGCGTCGCAGAGCCGGTCCGAGGGCGTGGCGCGCCACGCGGCCAGGTCCTCGCGTGCCGCGGCGATCCCGGCCGCGGTGGCGCCCGGCCCGGAGCGGTCGACGGTCAGCGGCAGCTCCCAGGTGACGTCGAAGCCGTGTTTCTGCCGGGCGAGCAGCTCGATCCCCCCGGCGCTGGTGAGCAGTTGGGCGTCCATCTCCCACTTGGTGCCGTTGCCAGCCGCGGCCAGCACGGGCCAGGGCCGGACCAGGAGCGGGGAGCGCTGCCAGAGCCGTTGCGCGCCGCGGTCGGTGCGGAAGACCCCGACCAGCACCGCCTCGGTGGACCACTCCGCCCCGGTCAGCTCGAACGGCTGCCCCAGCGCCAGGTTGAACTTCTCCCGGGTCGCCTCGGAGGCCGCGACCTCGACCGGTGGCGGCTTCTCACCCGGGATGCCCGGGGCCAGGTCCTCGGCGGGCTGCTGCGGCGCGCGGCCCCGGAGGTACTCGACCGGCCCGTCCGGGCCGTCGTGCTGGGCGTGGACCAGGGTCACGCCCGGCGGGTCGTCGCCGTAGAACGTGGCCACCCCGGGCCCGCGCACGCTCGCCAGGCCGGTGGTCACCCGGGCCCACGGGGTGCCGAGTACGGCGGTCCGCCGCAGACCGGCGGCGGCGCGCACCGCCCCGCCGATCCGGTCCAGGTCCCGGTCGAGCGTGCCGGGGGCCGGTGCCGGCCGCCACGGCGCCGGAACGGTGACGACGCCGGCGGAGAGCACCGGCCGGGACGGCTCCGCGCGGTCCACCCGGTCCGCGAGCGTGCCCGCCGCCAGCCGGTCGAACCGGGGCGGCCAGCTCAGCGGGACCGCCGTCAGCAGGACGGCGAGCAGCGCCAGCACGGCCGCGACCGGCCAGGCGGTCCGCGCCTCGCGCCGGATCAGGCGCAGTGTCAGCATGCCGGGCTCCCCCCGTCGAAGCGTCCGTCCGCAGGTGCGCCGCTCATCCGTCCTCCCCCGCGCGCAGGGCGCGGACCAGGTCGACCCTGGCCAGCAGCCGGGTGAGGACGACCACCGCGAGGGCGAGCAGCAGCCCGGCGACCAGCGCGGTGAGCACGGCGGCGGGCCGCCCCGGGGCGGTGGCCATGACCGGGAAGAGCGGGCCCGCGTTGTCGTCCAGCACGGTGAACTCCGGCAGCAGCGCGGCGAGCACCAGGCCCAGCAGCCCCCCGAGCAGCACCGGGGGCACGGTCACCGCCACCTGTTCGGCGCGCAGCAGCGCGGTCAGCTCGCCGCGCCGCACGCCCAGCGCGCGCAGCACCGCGAACTCGCGGCGGCGGGAGCGGGCGGTGCTCACGGTGTGCAGGGTCAGGGCGGTCACCGCGAACAGCGGCGCGGTGACCAGGACCAGCAGCCAGGCGCAGCGCAGTCCGGTCCGGAACGGGCCGTCCGCCAGGGCGGCGGCCACCTCCGGGACGCTCTGCGGGCGGCCGTACGCGCCGTGATCGTTCACGGCCGCCCAGGTGGCCGCCGGATCGTCGCTGGCCAGCCACCAGCGGGTGGCGGTGGGCGGGGGCGCCCCGGTGAGCGACCGGGCGGCGGCGACCGCGCGAAGGTCCAGCAGCAGGTGGCCTTGGGTCCGGTCGTAGCCGGGCAGCGCGTCGACGACTCCGGTGATCCGGACCTTCTGGGTGCCGCTCCCGTCGTGCTCCCAGGCGAGGTCGACGGTGTCGCCGGCCCTGGCGCGGACGGCGTCGAGCAGCGCGCGGTCGGCGAGCACGGGCAGCACCGGGAGTTCGGGGGCGCCGGTGCCGGTGCCGGGCCGCACCGTCAGGACCACGCCCGTGCGGGCGGCCCCGTTCAGCTCCTCCTGGGAGCGCAGCACCGCGTGCAGCAGATCGGCGCCGTCCGACTCCAGGGCGCAGGCGTCGGCGTGGTGGCCCGAGGCCGACGGGCGGCCGTCACCCCTGGGCGCCCCGGTGCCGGGGCAGCCGAGTGCCGCGGGCTCGACGGGGGCCGTGTCGGCGCGGGCCCAGCTGCGCCCCGGTGGCAGGGCCAGGTCGGTGCGCTGCCCGCCGGTGACGGCGCCGATCCGCTCCACGCGCAGGTCGAGGGTGGTGCGGGTGCGCTGCCGGCCGGTGAAGTCGACGCCGAGCCGGCCCAGGGTCAGCGGGTGGGCGCGCGCCGCGCCGTCGGCCAGCGGGACGGTCACGGTGTGCGGGTACCCGTCGGCCGTCAGCGGGACGCTCAGCTGCTCGGTCAGCCCGTCGGCGTCCTGGAGCCACAGCCGGAGTTCCGGGCCGGGCGCCGGGAGCGGACGGTCGGCGCTCGCCGTCACGGTCACCTCCAGTGCGCCCGGCTCGCCGGGCACCGGGATCCCCTGGGCGGGGGCGGCGGCGGTCAGCGGGGCCAGCAGCTCGGGGACCGGGCGGTCGGCGAGGTCCCGGCGCAGGAACGGCAGCCCGGCGGCGGAGGCGGCCGCGGTGTCGACGGCGACCGTCTGGACCACGGAGGAGCCCACGAAGGCCGACTGCTCGGCGACCGGGGTGAGCGCCGTGACGCCCGGCAGGGCGGCCAGTGCGCCGTGCTGGCGCACCGGCGGGCCCGACACCCCGGTCAGCCGCAGATCGGCGCCGACCGTGTGGGTCGCCCGGTCGCGGTCGCCGGCCGGCAGCGCGGCCAGCACCCCGGCGGCCAGGCTGCCGGCGGCCACCGCCAGCAGGGTCACCAGCACCGGCACCGCCTGACGGCCGGTGTCGCGGCTCAGCCGCCAGGCCCCCAGCGGCAGCACCAGTCCGCGGGCCCGGGCGGCCGCCCGTTCCAGCAGCCGCCCGGCCACCGGCAGCACCCGCAGCAGCAGGACCGCGCCGGCCACCGCCAGGGCGGCGGGGGCGAGCACCAGCGTCGGGTCGGCCCAGGAGTCGAACCCGGCGTCCGCGCCGCCGGCCACCACGCCCCGGTAGCGCCGCAGTTGGACGAAGCCGAGGGCCGCCACGGCGAGCAGCGCCAGGTCCGCGCCGGCCCGCTGAGGCCCGAGCAGCCGCGGCCCGCGCCGGCGCAGCGCCCGCAGGGCGCCCGGGTCCAGCGCCTGCCGGGCGAGCGGCAGCAGCAGCGCCGCACCGTGCACCAGCAGCACGAATCCCGCGGCCCACCGGACGGTCCCGCCGTCGTCCGCGGCAAGGCCCCGGGCCCCGGCGGCGTGCAGCACCCCGGCGAGCAGCGGCCGGGCCAGCAGCAGCCCGCAGAGTGCCGCCGGCACCACCGCCACCGCCCACTCGCCGGCCGCCGCCGCGAGCAGCCGGACCGCGCCCGCGCCCCGGGAGCGCCGCAGCGCCTGGTCGGCGGCGAGGACGTCGGCCAGCCGGCGGGCCGTCAGCACCAGGACCACCGCGGCGAGCAGCGCGAGCAGGGCGCCCGGGACGGCGACCTCGGAGCGGACCGTCAGGGCCGGCAGCACCTGGCCGTCGACCGCGGCGGGCAGGGTGCTGAAGACCGCGGTGTCGGCCAGCGCCGGTTCGGCGCCCCGGTAGACCGAGCGGCCGGTGTCCGAACGGGTGAGGACGGCCACCCGGCCGCGCAGCGCGGCGAGTTCGGACAGGCTCGACCCGCCGGTGTCGGGCAGGGCCAGCCAGACGGCGAGCGCCCGGTCGCCGTAGCGGGGCAGCGCGGTCAGTGCGGCGCCGTCGGTCAGCATCAGCGGGCGGCCCGCGCCGTCGGCGCCGCCGAGGCCGGTCCAGAGCGCGGCGGCGTCCGGGTCGGGCCGGTAGACGCCGGTCACGGCGAGGGTGAGCGGTTCGCCGGTGCCCGGGTGCCGGACGGCCAGGGTGGCGCCGCTGTCCACACCGAGCCGGTCGGCGGCGTCGGCGGGCAGGGCGACGCGCAGCGCGCCGTCGGCGGCCGGGGCGGTGCCCGGGGCGTCCGGCCAACTGCCGCTGCGCAGACGGGCGTAGCGGTCGGCGCCGGGCAGCGAGACCGGGACGGCGGCGAGCACGGTGTCGTCGGCCCGCTGGCGGGCGGCGGGCGGCAGCGGCAGGTTGACCGCGGCGGCGCCGCGCACCGCGGTCTCGGTGCGGAACGGGGTGCCGGCCATCGTCCGGGCCAGCGCCGCGCGCACCGCCGGGTCGGCGGCGGGCAGCCCCTGCGCCGACCAGCGTCCGCTCACCTCGACCGCGTGGCCGGCGTCGGCGGCGAGCCGCTCGCGCACCCCGGCGGTGGCGGCCGACCGGGCCAGCCCGGCCACCGCGGCGAGCACCGCGGTGGCCACCAGGACGCTCACGGCCACGGCCGCGAGCACCGGTCCGCGCCGCCGGATCCCGCGCCCGACTCCCACCAGTAGCATCCGCCGCTCCCCTCGCCGCCCTCCCCACCGAAGGGGCGGACCGCGCCACGGTCCCCTCTGTGGCTCGGAGTTGAGGTTCTACCACAGTGACCCGCATGTGGTCTGTACCAATCCTGGCACGAGCCCGGATTCTGCCCGACGGACCGACAGGTCACCTACGGGAAGGGCGGTTTGTGTCCGTCCGGGCCGACTCCCTGCCCGGACGGACCGGCTGCGGACGGACAGGCTGCGGACGGACCGCGCTGCGGGCCGGCTGCCGGATCAGGGGGTGGTGGGGAGGGCCGGGTCGAGAACCGGCCCTCCCGGGACGAGAACAGGCCCGTTCGGGTCGACGACGGGCCCGGTCGGAACCACCGGCCCGCCCGGGTCGACGGTGGTGTCGGACGGGACGTAGTGCAGGTCACCGGAGAAGAAGATCTGCGCACCGGTCGCGAGGGTGGTCGGCGCGCTGAGGCAGACCTTCAGCTGGGTGACGGCGAACGGCCCGCCGCCGACCCAGTAGTTGACGTTGTAGGCGTTCCTGCACTGCTGCTGCCGCGAGAGCTGCAGCATCGAGGGGAACGACGGGAGGGTCGCGAAGCCGGGATCGGGCGCCTGGGCCACGTTCACGGGCCCGGGATCGGTGGCGGGCCCCTGTGCGGCCTGCGCGGTCCCGGCGGCCAGCGCCAGCAGCGGGGCCAGCACGGCCGCGGTGGCCGCCGCGGAGACCGATCGGCGAAGACTCATGGGAGAACGCTCCTTCGGGAGGACGGAATCGCCGGCGCCCGGCGCCCTCTCGGCGGCCGGCGCCACGGACCGAAATCCTCGCGGTCCCGGCCGGTTCGGCGGTATCCCATGTTTCTGGTCCGTTTCCCGGCGCGACGCATCACCGCCTCGGGCGCCTTGGCCGTCCGCAGTCATTTGACTGATGCCGCGGCCCGCGTCCGGGCGGCAGTCTCGTGGTGCGGCGAGCCCGGCCCGGGGCCCGTCGCGCCCGAGCACTGTCATCCGCCTGTGCCACAGCCGCAGGCAGACCCGGAAAGCGAGTCCCATCGTGGCCCTCAAGTCCTCCAAGCCGGCGACCGTCCTCGCGGGCGCGGTCGCCGCGGCGGCCCTGCTCCTCACGGCGACGCCGGCGTCCGCCGCCAACCCCCCGTACGACGGCTGCCCCGGCTGGGCGCTCTGCCTCTACCAGAACGGCGGCGGCACCGGCTCGAAGGCGATCGTCACCGCGCCGCCGGCCGGCAGCGGCTCGATCGTGCGGCTGACGCAGGTCCACTTCCTGAACGGGGACCTGGCCAACAACCAGGTGTCGTCCTGGATCAACAACACGCAGTGCGGGATCGAGTTCTGGGACGACCCCTACGGCGAGCTCCACCCCTCCATCCTGGACTACGCGCCGGCCTGGAGCTGGGGCTACAAGGGCGACTACGACGCCGGCACCAACCACAACTACCTCAACGACCGGATGTCCGGTCTGCGCTTCTCCTGCTAGCGACCGCGTCCGGTCCGCGGGCGCCGACCCGCCGGACCGGACCGTTCGCCACCCGCCCCCGTCCCGCAAGGAGCCGGGGGCACTTCCGTGACTCCCCCCGGAACGAGGTCCCGTGAAACGTCCACGTCCGACGGCCGCACTGCTGTCCGGCCTGCTGCTCTCCGCCGTCCTGCCCGCGCTCGTCCCCACGGCTCCGGCCGTCGCGGACCCGCTGCCGGCCGGCACCGTCACCGCCGGTCCCGGAGCCGAAGGCCCGGACCTGAGCTTCGCCAACCGCACCGGCCCGGCTCCGGGCATGCCCGACTGGTCCCGCGCGGGCTTCCGCGGCGGCCGGCAACTGCCCGGCAGCGGCGGCCTGACCGGTGACGCCGGCTGCCGCATCACCCCGGACAGGCTCGCCTCCCAGTACTCCGTCCGGCCCGACGACGGGGTCGACGACACCACCGGCCTGCAGCGGGCGATCGACGACATCAAGGCCAACTGCTCGCCCAACGCCAACTTCGACAGCCTCTCGCTGATCTCCCTGCCGGCCGGCCGGATCGACCTCTCCCGGCAGATCTACGTGGACGCCGACTACCTCGTCCTGCGCGGCCAGGGTTCCGGCGCCGGCGGCACCCGCCTGGTGTTCCGCCCCGACACCAACACCCGCTACGACACCCTGGTCAACGGCCGCTGGGACCAGGACAGCATGAAGGCCGGCAGCGGCAGCGACGTCGGCACCGGCGGCTGGATCTGGCCCGGGCGCGGCCTGTTCCGCGTCCAGACCCGGGACATCGCCGAGCGCTACCAGGACGACTGGGCCGCCGCCCCGGCGAACCGCAAGGACATCTTCGAGGGCAGCGTCAACCAGCACTGGGCCTCCGGCATCAAGGTCGCCGCCAAGGCCGCCGACCCCGGCTGGGCGGCCCGCCAGGGCCAGGACGTCGTCCAGCTGGACCCCAAGGCCGACATGAAGAAGTTCGCCCCGGGCGGCTACGTCTGGGTCGGCGCGGCCAACAGCGTCAAGTTCTACGAGCAGCAGGGCGTCTCCGACCGCAGCCAGATGGACAACCTCCACATGCGGCAGCAGATGTTCCGCGTCAGCGCGGTCGACGCCACGGCCAGGACGGTCACCCTGGACCGCCCGCTGGAGTGGGACCTGCCGGTCGACTCCACCTCGGACGGCTCCCCCGCGCTCGGCGACAAGCCGTACGCCAGCAAGGTCACCCCGCTGAAGGTCGTCCAGGGCGTCGGCTTCGAGGACTTCGCCTTCACCCAGGACATGAACGGCCTGCCCAGGCTCGGCGGCGGCAGCTACAACCTGACCCCCGACCAGGCCGTGCACAACTACGGCAACATGGCGCCCGAGTACGCGATGCACGGCATCGTCTTCAAGTGGGCCGCCAACGACTGGGCGCGCGGGCTGAAGGCCGAGATGACCGGCTCGCACCCGATCGTCACCGAGGACGCCCGCAACCTCCAGATCGAGCGCAACAGCTTCGACGGCGCCTGGAACAAGGGCAAGGGCGGCAACGGCTACCTGCGCGGCAGCCGGGTCTGGGACTCGCTGTACGCCTACAACCTCAGCCGCAACCTGCGCCACTTCACCTTCCAGTGGTCGGCCGGCGGCAACGTCGCCTTCCGCAACGACCTCGACTCCGACCTCAACCTGCACGGCGGGTGGGAGCACAACAACCTGTTCGAGCAGAACACCCTGCGGGTCCCCTACGAGCACCGCTCCGGCAACTGCCAGACCAACTGCGGCGGCGAGGGCGGCGAGATCGACGAGGGGACGTGGTACCCGGTCTGGTGGGCGGCCGGCCCCAAGGCGGTCAAGTGGTCCGGCTCCTCCGGCCCGCAGAACGTCTTCTACAACAACACCATGGTCAAGCAGGCGACGCCGGGCGGCCCGTTCGCGCCGTACGCCCCGTACGGCAGCCAGTCCGGCACCGCCTTCCAGTTCGGCTCCGCCAACGGCAACCCGCAGCGGTTCCAGCCGCTGAGCCAGGGCGGCCGGGCGATCCCGGACTGGACCGGCCGGGAGACCCTCGACTTCGCCGGCCAGGGCGTCGTCCCCACCGACGTCGGCAAGCGGCCCTCGCTGTTCCTGCGGGACACCGGCGGCGAGCTCGACCCCCGGACGAACAACCGCCGCAAGATCGCCACCTGGAACATGCAGGGCGCGGGCACCGGCGGCGGGACGGGCGAGGGCTCCGCCGCCTACGAGAGCAAGTACACGCTGGGAGTGAACCAGCTGGCGGTGCAGAACCGGGCCGACATCATCGCCCTCCAGGAGGCCGGTGCCCCGCCCAGCGGCGCGACGTTCTCGCAGGACATCCCGCAGAACCCGGAGGTGTTCTTCGACTGGATCGGCCACGCGCCGCCGGTCCGCGAGTACCGGTACGGGGGGACGGCCGCCAGGCCGCAGAACTACCTGTACTGGCTGCACACGGACACCGATCCCAACACCTCGACGGGCCGGGTCAACCTGGCCATCATGACCCGCTCCCAGGTCCCGTCCCAGGACGTGTACGTCGTCGGGGCCGGGCTGTACAGCGGCTCCACCGGCCGGCCCGCGCTCGGCGTCAACGTCGACGGCGTCGTGTACTTCACGGTGCACGGCCTCTCGGGGAGCGGCGGCGACGATCCCGACCTGCTGCGGAACATCCGGACGCGGATGGCCACCGCCGGACCCAACGGGACCCCGCTGCCCTGGATCGCCCTCGGCGACTACAACCGTGCGCCGCTGCCCCCGGCCGACCCGACCGAGCCGGACAGGTCGCTGGCCACCGCGGTCGCCGGTGAGTTCACGGTGCACGCCCCGGCGGTGCCGACCCATCCGACCGTCCGGCGGCTGGGCTCGAACACCCCGGACCGCGTCCTCGACTACGCGGCCGTTCCCGTCGGCAACGCGAATCCCACCGTCCTCGGGCTCAACCGGGCCGACATCCTGCTGTCGGACCACTACCCCGTCGTGATGGAGGTCGGCAACCTGCCGAACCCGCCACGGTCGCAGACGGTGACGGTGCCGGTGCCGAACTCCGCCGTCCTGCGCAACGCCGCCACCACCAACGTGGCCGCCCCCGGCAGCAGCACCCACGTGGTCAGTGACCAGCCGGTCAACCGGGCCAACGTCCAGGGACAGGTGTTCAGCCTGACGCCCGACCCCGAGTACAGCGGCTACTACCGCCTGTTCCACGCCACCGTGCCCTACCCCGGCCGCTACCTCGGGCAGGAGGGCGGGGCCCGCGACGCCCGGACGGTGCTGTGGCCGAGCCCGGCGCTCGACCAGCTCTGGCAGCCGGTCTCCCACGGCGACGGCACCTGGACCCTGCAGAACTACGTCACCCGCCAGTTCCTCACGGACCTCGGCCCGGGCCTCGGCGTCGTCGGCCTCGACCAGACCGGCTCGGCGGCCCAGCGCTGGTTCCTCCAGGACCCCCAGGAGAGCACCCGGCTCACCGAGATCGTCGCGACGGACTCCGGCGACGCGAACACCACGCTCTCGGTCGACGGCATGGACACCGCGCCCTACCCGGTCTACCTGGCCCCGGACCTGCACGGGAACAACCAGCGGTTCAGCACCATCGCCGCAGGACCGGACGGCGACGACAACTGCGTGTACCTCGTGTACGGCCGCCAGTACGTCAACTCCACGACGGCCCACCCCGGGACCCCGCAGAACGGCGACGTCGTCACCATGGGCGACTACCGCCCCAACGACAACGGCTACCTGTGGTGCAGGACCAACGACGGCCCGAACGGGACGCTGCTGTCCAACTTCTCCAGCCCCTACGAGCACCTCGACCTGACCCGCAGCACCGTGGTCGACACGGTCACCATCACCCGCCCCGGACTCGCCACCGCCCGGCTCCACTGGCTCTTCCGCTCGGTCACCCAGTAGCCGGCGGGTCCCCGGGGCCGACACGGCCCCGGGGACCCGACCCCGGCAAGGCGTGGCGCACGGTGAACATTCGCACACGCACCGTAGGCTTCGGGGCAGTCGGGCCGCCCGCCGCCCGCAAGGAGGAGCGTCATGTCGAAGTTCAAGGCCACGATCTCGGCGAAGACCAAGGACAGGAAGGTCGAACGGATCAAGCGGTACCTGGAACTCAACGACTACGACGTCGAGTTCTCCCCCAGCCTGGACGCGGACATCGTGGTGACGGGCGTGGGCCCGGCGCCTCTCAAGAACCCCACGATCGCCAAGCTTGCCGAGCAGCTGGGCCTGCTGCTCCCCAGGACGAAGGAGGCGTACGACCTCGTCGTGATCGGGGGCGGCCCCGCCGGCCTGGCCGCGGCCATCAACGCCCGGAGCCTCTACGGCCTCACCACGCTCATCATCGAGCAGTACGCCCCGGGCGGGACGGCCGCCACGTCGATCAACGAGATCGACAACTACTTCGGGTTCGATGACGGAATCGAGTCCAGGCTGCTGTGCCACAAGGCCGTCGTCCAGGCGAAGAAGTTCGGGGTCGAGTGGCTGCCCGGCTACGGTGTGACGAAGCTGGATCTCAGCAAGGATCCGAAGACGACGAAGCACAAGATCACCGCGACCAACCCCGAGGGCTCCCCGGACGTCACGGTGGAGGCCTCGCTGGTCCTGCTCGCCACCGGTCTCGTCCCGCGCAAGCTGACGCAGAAGACCGCCGCCGACTTCGAGGACCAGGGCATCTCCTACTACGCCCTGCCCGGGGACGCGGAGGGCGTGACGAAGAAGGACACGATCATGGTCATCGGTGGCGGCGACTCCGCCGGACGGGCCGCCCTGATGTTCTCCGCCACGGGGGCCGACGTCATCCTGCTGATCCGCGGCAAGACCGCGGGCGCCGACATGCTCAAGGTGGTCTACGACAAGGTCAAGGAGGACAAGAACATCAAGGTCGTGGCCGACACCGAGGCCATCGAGTTCAAAGCCGCCACGTCCGCGAACGCGAAGCTGACGGTGAGCACCGGCGAGACCGGCAAGACCATCGTCACCAAGTCGTACGACGTCACCGCCGTCTACGCCGTCATCGGTGCCGACCCCGACACCAAGTGGATCGAGGACGCGGGCGTCACCGTAGTCCGCAAGCGGAAGCCGGACGGCACGAAGGCGAAGTACGGACTGGTCGCCACCGACCTGGACATCTACTACGACGCGATGAGGGACGGCACGTTCGACCCCAAGACGCACGCGGAAGAGCTCACGAACGTGACCGCCATGGCCACCAACAAGCCCGGCGTCTTCGCGGCCGGCGACGTCCGTTTCCGCAGCGAGCGCCGCATCCCCAGCGCCGTGGGCGAGGGTACGGCCGCCGCCCTGGCCATGAGCAACTACCTGCTGGGCAAGCCCGAGGTCCTCTACGCCCTGGTGCGCCGGGCGGCACCCGCCTACTACCTGTCCTGATCTCCCGTTCGACCGGCAGAGAACGGACCGGACGGTCCCCACCGACGAGGTCGTCCGCGAGCCTGTCGGCCGTCACCCGCACCGTGCACAATCAGCCGTATGACGATCACCACGGTCGCGCCACCCTCGCGCACCACGCCCGCGGGCCTCGCCCTGGGGTTCCTGACGGGTGGCGCGATCGGGGTGTCGGTGACCGCGTTCATCGGCGGGTGCGTCGTCGGGAAGGCGCCGCTGATCGTCCTGGGGCTGGCTCTGCCCGCGGTCTACGGCCTGGTCTTCCACCTCTGCACCCTGCCGCGCCGCTCCCGTGAGAGTGCCGTCGCGCCGCGCACGGCGCTCGCGATGATCGAGAGCCTGGAGGCCGTCGGGAGCGACACCAGTGACGTGCCGGTGCGGTTCGAGCTGACCGTCGCACCGGACGACGCGCCGGCGTACCGGGTCGAGATCCGGCAGGACGTCAACCTCGTGGAGCTGCCCGACTACCGCCCGCGCGGGATCGTGGTGGTCGAGTACCAGCCGGACCGGCCCTGGAAGGTCCGGATCGTGACGCGGCCGACACCGGCGTGGGAGGAGCGGGCGGCCGGCGCGCGCCTGGACTCGGCGCCCGGTCCGGCCATGAGGAACGATCCCCCGGAGAGCCGTGCCGGTGGGTTCCTCACCCTCCTCGGCCTGCTGCTCGGCGTGGCCGGCGTACTTCTGTTCTTCCGCGCCGACCTGTTCGGCCACGGGGGAAGCGGCGCCGCCCCGAATCCGCCCGTCTCCTCCTCGTCGTCCTCGTCGTCCACGACCACCGTCACGTCGGCGACCGGCACGGTCACCCTCGGGCCGGACCAGTCGATGCTCGACCGCGGCGAACTGCGCAAGGCCGTCGAGTCATTGACGCAGGACGGGGACACCCGCCAGGCACTCACCGTCGTCGTGCAGGACCGCCTGCTGACGGTCGTCTTCTCCCCCACCGGCGTGCGGACCGCCGGGTTCGACCCCCGCTCGCTGCCCTTCGATCGCGTCGCCGCGCTGGTCGAGGAGGCCAGGACCGGCCTCGGCGTCGACTCCCCGCGAAGCTGGCAGCTGACCGCCGACGCCGTCGGCGGCTCGCTCACGCTCAGGGTCGTGGTGACCGGCGACCGGGGCACCGGAAGCCTGGAAGCGGACGGGCAGGGCACAGTACTCCGGCACAACGGCAGTTGACCGGATCGGACCGGATCGGCCGGAGGAGAACGCGTGGGGTGGCATGAGTCACTGGTGCTGTGGTGTGCGGTGTGGGGTGCGGCGGCGCTGATCGGGGTCGGCATGTCGCTGGCCGGCGTGACCAAGGCGCAGCGGACGGTCCGGCTCACGGGGCGGATCGACCGGGTGCGGGCACCCCGGCACGGCGGGTCCCGGTCGGGCGGGATATCGGTGGTCGTCTCCTACCGCGACCCGGCCTCCGGGCAGGACGTCATCGTGACGAACGACGGTGAGCGCGGCGAGATGATCACCTCGGCGTGGGAGGGCCGGGAGATCGGGCTCAACCATCCGCGGGGCAGGCCGCACGCCTACCGGTTCTCCGACGTCCCCGAGAAGCCCGCGCGCGGGCTGGGCCTGCCGAGCTGCGCGGCCTTCCTGGTCTACGCCGGGCTGGTGGTCCTCGCCTCGGTCGACTGGGGGTGGCCGTGGGCGCTGATCGGTTCCGGCGGGCCGCTGGCACTCCTCGGCGCCGTTCAGCTGCCCGGGGCGGTGCGTGCCGGGAACGACCGCCTCGGCAGGCTGGCCGCGATGGAGACCGTGCAGGGGCGGGTCGTCGCCGTCCTGAAGGACGTCAGCGTCGACCAGGACGACGGCCACACCACGACCACGATCACCCCTGTCGTGTCGTTCGTGACGCGCGGGGGCACCGTCGTCACGGCCCACTGCACGTCACACCTCCCGGACCCCGCCGGCGCGTACGGCCGTGAGGTCACGGTCCACTACACGGCCGCCGACCCGGCCGAGTTCACGCTGGACCGTGCCGCGGAACGCCGCTCGGAGCAGTGGGACGTGCGGATTCACGCCCTGGTGATCGCTGTGCTCGCGGCGGTGGCCGTGGCGGGCGTGGTGTTCCTTCGGGTCTGAGAAACAGAACGGCCGGTCGATCCGAGGATCGACCGGCCGTTCTCTGTGTGGGGCACCGACGAAACTCCCTGATCAGGGCATTTGCAAGCGCTGAGCGGAGCGTGTTCCCGCGCTGTACGTGATCGTTTCCCGCTCCGAACCCGCTCTGGGTGTCCGATCTGATCATTAGGCTTCCGCCCATGACCAGTGACCCCGGGTTCACCTGCTCGTGCTGCGGCGAGCACCACGCAGAGCTGCCGATGAACTACTCGACAACGGCCCCCTACACTTGGGACCCGAGCTACGACGAGGCCCCTGACTGCCTGCTCTCATCGGATCAGTGCGTCATCAAAGCACAGCACTACTTCGTCAAGGGCCTGATCGAGATACCAATCATCGGCAGCAGCGACGTCTTCTCCTGGGGCGTCTGGGTCTCCCTGAGCCGCGAGAACTTCGCCCGCGCCGCAGACCTCTGGGACACGCCAGGGCGCGAATCCGAGAAGCCGTACTTCGGCTGGCTGACCACCGAGCTACCCATCTACTCGCCCAGCACCATCAACCTGAAGACCAACCTCCACACGAGGCCGGTCGGTCAACGTCCCCTCATTGAGCTCGAACCCACCGACCACCCCCTTGCCGTCGAACAGAGGACGGGCATCACCCGCGATCGCGTGCGCGAGATCGCCGAGGCCGTTCTCCACTCCGCCAACGACGGCTCCTGACCATGACCGGCCAGGATTGGGAGGACGACCCGGCATACCGGGAGGTGGTGCGAGCATTCGTGGACGGGGATCCGCTCAACCAAGTGGATGGGCCCCTCGACGTTCGCGCAGTGGTGGCGGGTATTCATCCGAAGGCCAAAGGCGGGTTCCTGCTGGAGGAGGTGCCATGGGACCGCTTCCCGGAGGGCGCCAGGGTTCGGGAAGTCATGGAGCGGATGCGCTCGGGCGACGACGCCGCCGTTGACAGGGCGCTCGGCGTGCTGATCGGCCTGTGTGCCGACGACATGAGGGCCGCGGTCGCCCCGGCGGTGCCCTTCCTGATTCGGATCGGTACCGGTCCGGAGGCCGGCTACCGCGCTGAGGCCCTGACCGTGGTGGGCGAGGCAGCCCGCATGCGGCACCAGGGCGTTTGCACGCGTGCCGACATGCTGCGATTCCGTGACGATGACGAATGGTCCTTCGAGGTCACCGGCTACCTGCAGAACTGGTCGGTGCAGGCTGCCCGCGGCGCGATCGCCGCGGACACAGATCTTCTTCTGCCCCTGCTCGACGACCCCGACCACGCAGTGCGCATCGCCACCGCATACGTGCTGGCAGCCGCCTCCGACCGCGCGCAAGACGTCCTTACCGCGTTCCGCGCCCGCCTGCTCGCCGAGCACAACCCGGCCGCCCGCGCGGGCTTGGTCCTGGCGATCGCGCAACTGGCCCGGGCGCACCAGGACCTGGAGACGATAGCGTGGATGCAGGCCTACTGGTCCGACCCCTCACGATCGCCCGAGGTGCGCGCGAGCGCCGCGCTGGGGTGGCTATGCCTCACCGATCTGCCAGTCCCGAACGAGCTACGCGCCACGGTGGACGATGTCGCCACCGACGAGACAGCCCTGTTGATGGCACCGCTGCCGTGGATACGCGCGGTCGAGACGGCTGTGGGCAACGGCCTCCACCGCTGCCTGCGCAGCATGCTGGACCCCGACATGACTGACATCGAGGGCTGCGACGACCCGTGGTCCTGACCACGGGTCGATCACCAAGCAAGCCTTGCCCGGCAGGTTCCTCAGCAGCAAGGGATCAACGGCCCGCGACAGACATGCATGCAGCGGTGCGGCGCCTGGGCCTGGCAGGCTTTCCAAGGACTTTCCTTTCCTTACCTCCTGTCGATTTTCCGGATATTTCCGGCGCACACATAATCGAGGGGTAGGTCCGCCCTGCCACCCTTGACTACCTGGCATTTCCTTACCCCTGTGCTACTTCTTTCGAGTGGGACCTGGCTGTCGGGTTCGGTTTTTTGATTCTCGATTGGATAGCGTCAGGCTTATGTTTGCTGACCTACCACTGGCCGAAGCTGCCAAGGACCCCGAAAAGTACCTGCCCCAGTTCCAGGAACAGATGGGCGAGACCCGTGACAAGCTCCGGCTCCTCGCCGGTATCGTGCGGGAGCTGCAGAAGATTCAGGCATCCACCGAGAACCTGAAGTACATCGCCGAACACGGCGTTCCGCGACCGCGGGAGAGTACGGAGGGTTCGCGTCGGACCGACCGCGCACGCGGCCAGGAGGCGGGCGCTGACGACTCCGAGGGCACGGAGTCGTCGCCGTCAAGGCGCGAGCAGGTGCTGGTCCTGCTCGGCCAGACACCTCGGCGAAGCTGGAAGGTGCGAGACATCGCCCGCGCCCTGCACATCGAGAACGTGAAGAGCCTGCGGACCAGCATGGATGAGTACGTCCGGAACGGTGTCGTGCACAAGAACCACGACACCTCGACGTACTTCCTCGGAGATTCGACCGCCCAGACGTTCTTCTAGTGCATTTATGCGAGTGTGGCCGCCGCCGGTTTTCGCGGACCGACGGCGGCCGTTGATGCGGAAGCCGCCGACCTACCAAAGTCTGGGTTTCGCGCGTCGCCGTCCACTTTAGCCCCTGGCGGATTTGAGTGGTGCGGCTTCGCGCGGAATCCGTATTCCCTTCGCCCGAAGGAAGTACGAGCCGTGCCGTCATTCTGTTCTTCACCCATGTCCTCCGCCGGTCCACCTGCCCCGGGGGGCGGGTCACATCGCGCGTCCCGGCCACAGATCAGTTTCGAGGGCGCGTTCGAGACTGGCGATGGTCAGCAGGTCCGGCCAGCCGGAGCCAGCGAGGACGTTGGCGATGGTCTGCCGGTTGATCCCGGAGGCTCGGGCAAGCCGGTTGGCGCTGAGGCCGCGGTCGTTCATCGCGCTGGCGAGGCGGCGGGCGAGGGCCTGGGCGACGCGGGCACCGTGGTGCTCGGCCAGTGCGGCATCGGGCCAGGTCCCGGTGAGGACGAAGGCGCGCGGGGAAAGCGCGCGGGGAGAGTCTCCAGGCACATCGTCCAGTCTCTCCCACTCCGATCCTCTGATTCCGCCCCAGCGAAGGATGCTAATCCGCTAGCGTGCGAGTCCATTAGCAACCTTCCTGCCGGCTTCTACCAGTGGCGGTCCGTCATCTCCCGCTACATCGACAACTACACCCCGCGTCCGGCCCCGCCGTCCTGGCCCCGGCTGGCTCCGGAGGTCCGCCGGGTCGTCAAAGCGGCAGAGCCGCTGCTGCCCTACACCGCGCGCGAGCTCCTGGGCCCGCTCGCTCGCCTCGCGGTGTTCGCCGATGGGCAGGGCATGGCGTCGAACGCGCAGTGCTGGCTGTCGCGGGAGGTGATCGAGCGGTTCGTTCTGGTGGGCTGTCCCACGGCCGGAGAGGCAACCCGCGGTAACTACCGCTCGCGGTTGTTGCGGCTCCGTGAGGCCGTGATCGGCCCGGAGATGGCCACGGGGCGCCCCGTCAAGCTGTCCGCATCGACGGCCTCGCGTCCGTACGCCTCCAGCGAGATCACTGCCCTGTGGTCGTGGTCACTCGGCCAGCCCACGGCCGAGCTGCGGCACGGCTGCCGGACTCTGCTGGCGCTGGGCCTGGGATGCGGGCTCGACTCACCGGAGATCGTTCCCTTGAGGGCGCACGACGTGCGGGCCACCGGAAGTGGCATGACGGCGGTCGGGGTCCGTGGCGCCCGGTCGCGCGTGGTGGTGTGCCGTCGGCCCTGGGAGCAGGTTCTTGCCGATGCCGCCCACGAGGCCAGCGCGCCAGGTGCCGCCACCTACCTGTTCCGGCCCGGTGCCCTCGCGCGTGCGAAGAACACCGTCACCAACTTCCTTGCCCGTACCGTGCCGGATCCCGCATGCCCACCGCTGCAGTTGGGTCGGGCCCGAGCGACCTGGTTGGTCGGTCTCATCGACGAGGGCCTGCCGTTGCCGGTGATCCTGGCCAGCGCCGGCCTGGAGACACTGCACGGACTGACCCGCGTGCTCCCCTTTCTCCGCCCTGTCCCCGCCGAGCGAGCCGCCGAACTGTTGCGGGACGGCGTGTGACCGATCGCCCGGCACCACCGCGCTTCCCACGGGTCGCGGATGCCGACGTCGAGCGCGCCCTCGACTCGGTCTGCGACGCGGGTACACGTGCTGAGCTCTCCAGCCTGGTGCACCACGACATGGGCAGGCATCGGCTGCTGACCGTGGAGGGGCTGCTTGCCGGGATGCAGTTGTGCGCCGAACGGCACAACGGCCAGGTCCTGCTCGACCGCACCACCGCAATCCTCCAGTGGGCGGTCAGCCCTCGCATGCGCGACCGCTTCCACATCCCCGAGCGCCCCGACAGCGCTCGCGGCTTCGAGGCGTCCTACGCGGTGGTCCGCCGTCTGTTCCACCAGCTCCTCGCCGCAATGGACCCGTCGGTCCTGCCCAAGAACCGCCGTATCGACAAGGCCGACGCCGCCCGGATCTCAGCCGCCGCCGATACCGGCGATCTGTGGCGGCGCGCTCAGGTCCTGCTTCGGGTCACCAACGCGCTGGTCGACGCCTCTCTCACCGACCTGCGTTCCCATCTGGACCGGCATTGGGACGGGTCGACCGCTGTGGATGCCACACCCATCCGCACCTTCGCGAAGGGCGTACGCACCGCGGGTCCGGAGCTTGCGACCGATCCCGATGCGGGCTGGTACGTCCGGGAGGGCGACCACCGAGACCCCGACACGCTGCCTGCAAAGGCCTCGCCCAAGCGCAAGGGCGCCAAGGCAACCGAAGGGCAGGCCCGCCGGAGACGCAGTGCGAAGACCCTGTTCGGCTACGACGCCACCCTGGCCGTCGCCCGCAATCCTGCCCACGACGGAGCCCCCCACCCTGACGGATCCCCCGACCCGCGTGCTGTCCCGGCCGTCGTCACCGGCTTCACCCTCGACAAGCCCGGGCACGCACCCGGCCTCAACGCCACCCGCGTGCTGACCGATGTCCGCCGTCGTGGCCACCCGGCCGGGTTCCTCGCCGGCGACCGCGCGTTCAACAACTCCGTCCCCGACCAGTTCCAGCTGCCCACCCGGACCTTGGGCTACCGACTGGTCTTCGACTACCGGCAGGACCAACTGGGCGTCCAGGCCGGCACAGCGGGCGCGCTCCAGGTCGAGGGCCAGTGGTACTGCCCCGCCATCCCGCAGCCGCTCATCACGGCGACGGCGGACCTCCACAACTCCCATATCGACCAGTCCACTTGGGCCGCCAGGATCGCCGCCCGCGTCCCCTTTCAGCTCGTTCCCAAGCAGCACCCGGACGCTGAGGGACACCAGCGGATGAGCTGTCCCGCCTCCGCCGGACGCCTGCAGTGCCCGCTCAAGAAGACCAGCATGGGACGCGATCCTCGCCTGCCGGTCGCCGATCCCGCACCCAGTCCCGTCGGCCCGGCGAAGATCTGCGCCCAGCACACCATCACGATCGCCCCCGAGAGCGGAGCCCAGCACCACCAAGCCCTGGTCTATGGCAGCCCGGACTGGCAACGCGTGTACTTCAGGCTCCGCAACAGCGTCGAGCACTTCAACGGATACGCGAAAGACCCGATCAGCGAAGCCATTGAGCTCTCCGGCCGGCGACGCATCCGCGGCATCGCCGCCCAGACCTTCCTCCTCGCATTCCAGCTCGCCCACGCGAACAGAAGGAAGATCGACCGCTGGCTCGACACCCTCCCTGTCGACGACCAGCCACCACGCCGCCGACCAACCCGACGGCGCAAGACCAAACCCCTCGGCACCTGGACCCCCACCGGCCACCTAGAACAAGCGGTCTGAGGCAGCACCGAAACGGTCAACCAGGCCCTGGCCTGCCCACAAGCGGCCGCAGCTCCCTCCAGCAGGCGGGATGTTCCTGTCCCATCAGCACAAACGCCGAAACGGCGCCTCCCTCAGCGACTCTCGTCACTGCGGGAAGCACCGTTTCGTCGGTACTTCTGTGTGCGCGAGGGGGGAGTTGAACCCCCACGCCCTTTCGGGCACTGGAACCTGAATCCAGCGCGTCTGCCTATTCCGCCACCCGCGCAACTGGGTGATGGGTAAATAGTAGCCCACCCCCGGGGGTGCTCCTAACCAACGGGGAGGGAGCCGTCCCCGAGGGAGGTGAGGAAGGCCTGCCAGGAGGCGGCGGGGAAGAGGAGGACCGGCCCGGAGGGGTCCTTGGAGTCACGCACCGGAACGACGCCGGGGGTAGGGGACGCGAGGGCCACCTCGACGCAGTCGCCCCCGTCCGGTCCGCTGTAGCTGCTCTTGCGCCAAGCGGCCGTGTCGATCTCGAACCTCGCCATCCCGGTAGCCCTCCATCGCATCGGCAATCAGCTCCAGCGATTCCCTCACCGAGAGCACTTCCCCCCGAAGCAGATCATAGCCACGACGATGTGCCGCCACGATGGCCGGAGCATCGCTCAGATGCCCCCTGTCCAGACTTTCCGAGTAGACCCAGTTCCGCCCATCGGGCATCTCCAGCAACACCATCGACGTCTTGATCACCGTATGCCGCCCGGCGAACGGCGCCACCTGGATGCTGATGTTGGGAAGCCGGGCGACATTGAGCAGGTGCTGCATCTGGCGACGCATGACCGCCGGACCGCCCAGCTCCGACCTGATCGCGCTCTCATCCAGAACCGCCATCAGCAACGGACCATTCGAACCGAGGAAGCGCTGCTGCCGACCGATGCGAGCGGCAGTCCGCTCAGCGATCAGCTTGGCATTTCCCGCCGCTTCACCAGCCGTGAACATCTCCTGGGCATACTCCCGGCACTGCAGCAGGCCGTGCATGAATCCGTACTGGAAGAGCCGGAGAGCCACCGCCTCGGCTTCCAGGTCCGCACGGTCCCGAAACCAGTCCGGGTGCTCGATCTCCGCATTCCAGTCCACCCGGTTCCCACAGCCGCTTCAGCGAGCCGCCCGTGTCCAGCAGCCGGTCCGCATCCTCGACCATCTCGGGCTGCATCCGGCGCTTGCCGCTCTCGCAGCGCGTCAGCACGGTTCGGTCGCAGTGCAGGAGTTTGGCCAACTCCTCCTGGGTGTAACCGGCCAGCTCCCGATAGAACCGCAGCTCCTCGCCGAACATCACCGCCGAGCTCGCCGTCGGTCCCCGCTTGATCCTCCGGTGTGCCATGACCGCTCCCCTCACGTGCCGCACACACCCCGCACGGCGATCTGGTCGTCACCGTACCTCCGAAAGCCGATGATTGATCTCGGAACGGAGTTATTCGCTTGCGCAGCGTGATTCACGCGCCCCATTCGCGCGCCCGTTCCAATCCCCCCTCACCCCCGGAGGTCCCCATGCCCTGTCACCGGCCTCGCGACTTCGCCGCCCGACTCACCCCCCGGACCGAATCCACCCCCCTCGCCCGCACTATCCTCCGCGCCTATCTCGTCGGGATGCCGCAGGGCCAACGATTCTCCGACGTCGGCGAGTTGATCCTCGGCGAGCTCTTCGCCAACGCCGTCCGGCACGGCGACGCGCCGCCGGACCGCCTCATCGAGATCCGGTTCGCCGTCATCGCCGGCCGCCTCCGCATCGAGGTCCACGACGCCGGCACCGGCCGCCCCACCCTCCAGCCCCCGGCCTCCCCCGACGACGAGCACGGCCGCGGCCTCTCCTCGTCAACGAGCTCGCCGAACGCTGGGGTTGCCGCCCCCGCGCCGGCGGCATCGGCAAGTTCGTCTGGGCCCTCATCGCCCCCGCCCCCGACTTCACCGATCTCAGCCTCGACAGCACCCCGAAGCTCGCCCCGGCCTGACCCAGGGCGACCACACCGCCGACCCGGCATGGTGTACTTCTTCGGGCACCCAACTCCCTTAGGAGACAACATTGTTCCGTGCCATGACACCGAAGGACTTCCACTTCCCCACCGACCGGGAGACCGCGCTGGCGTTCGGCGAGCCGGTGGCCGTCCTGCGGGACGCGCCCGCCGACTGGCCCGTCGCCATGGGCCGCCATTCCTTCAACGACTTCTTCTACCAGATCGATGTCGGCTACCACCTGCCGGACGGCGAGCCGGTGGGCACGGTCTCGACCGTCCTGCAACTCGCCGAGCCGACCAATGAGTTGCTCAACTTCATGGTCAACAGCGGGCGGTCCGCCGAGGGCGTCACCGACCAACTTCCCTACCTCGGCCGGGACATCAGCCTCGACTCGCTCCTCGTCCCCGTGCACGCCCACCATCACCAGGACTGCTTCAGCGCCCACCTCCCCCGGCTCCCCCATGAGACCGGCTGCATCGTGGTGACCGGCGTGTCGGCGTACTGGTCCACGCTCTCCGCGCTCGTCCTGCGCGCGCCCGCCGACTTCCCGGACACCCACCTCCACAGCCGATAGCCGCCCACACCCATTCGTGCGCACGCAGATCACCCGCTCGGCGCGCGCGGATTGCGGCCGCTCCTACGGGCGGAGAGGTTGTGTTCGGGGCACGTCCGCCCCTGATCCCCCGACCCCCAAGGAGTCATCCGTGCGACGTCTCACGGCCGTTCTCGGCACCCTCGCCGCCGGGACCGTGGCCCTCGCCCTGCCCACCACAGCCCTCGCCGCCACCGGAGAACTCGTCATCGCGCCGGACACGGTCATCACCAACCCGAGCGGCTGCTACAACTCGACGATCTCCCCGCTCATCGTGTTCAACGAAACCGACGGGTACGCCCTCGTGTACAGCGGCCCGAACTGTACCGGCAACGTGATCGCGGTCGTTCCCCCCGGCGGCGGGACGACCCAGGAGTTCGGCTCCTCCGTGCAGATCAGGTAGGACCCGCCGCGTAGGAAGTCGGCCAGTCCGACTTCCTACGCGACCGCGCCGGCCTCATGCTCCGGCACCGGCCGCCGCCGCCTCCAGGGTGGCGCGCCACAGGGGGCTGTCGACGTAGTGGTTGTCGTACCGCTCGGAGGAGTCCTTGATCTCCTGGGGGCTCGCCTCCCCCCGCATCACGCGGCCGAGGAGGCGCAGGTAGTCGAAGCGCGGCATGCCCGGGGTGAAGACGAACAGGACGTCGGCCTCGCGGCCGGGGGCGGCGGCGAAGGCGTGCGGGGTGTGCGGGGGGACGAGCAGGAGGTCGCCGGCGCCGAGGAGCTCGACCTTGTCGTCCAGCAGGACCTGGAGCGAGCCGCCGATCACGAAGAACAGCTCGGAGGCCCGGGTGTGGAAGTGGGCCGGAGCACCGACGGCGCCCTCGGCGAAGGTGGAACGGTAGCTGGTGACCGGGCTGCCGTCGGTGCCGCAGTCGGCGAGCAGGGTCATCACGCTGCTCGGGTCGCTGGTGGTCTCGGCGGTGGCGGCGCGGGTCAGCAGCGGCTTCTGCGGGCGGGCGTTCATGGTGGTTCTCCCCGGTCTCGGGCGGTCCCGGCTCCCCTGCCGTGACCTTGTGATGATCACTCTAGGGAGGATGGAGACCGGGGGTGAGGGGCATTTCCGGAGCAGAATCATGGGTCAATTCCGCACCGGAAACGCCCGAGGGCCGTACCCCCCAGCGGCGGGGTACGGCCCTCGGAGAGGCACTGCCGTCAGGCGGCCAGACGCTCCGCCGCCGCGTCCAGGCGGGCCAGGGTCCGCTCGCGGCCCAGCACCTCCAGCGACTCGAACAGCGGCAGGCCCACCGTGCGGCCGGTGACCGCGACCCGGATCGGCGCCTGCGCCTTGCCCAGCTTCAGCCCGTGCTCGGCGGCCACGGCCTCCAGCTCGTCCTTCAGTGCGGCGGCCTCGAAGGCCTCGACCGCGGCGAGCTTCTCCCGGGCGGTGCGCAGCAGGGCCAGCGCGACGTCCTTGTTCTTCATGGCCTTCGCCCACGACTGCTCGTCCTGGACCGGCTCGGCCAGGAACAGGAAGTCGACCTGCTCGACGATCTCGCCCAGCACCGCGATCCGGGACTGCGCGAGCGGCGCCAGCTCGGCGAAGGCCTTCTCGTCGAAGGCCTCGGCCGCCCACGGCGCGCGGTCGGCGGCCAGGTACGGGGCGCAGGCGGCGATGAAGGCGTCCACCGACAGGGCGCGGATGTACTCGCCGTTGAACGAGCGCAGCTTCTGCACGTCGAAGAAGGCCGAGGCGGCGTTCACCTCCGAGATCCGGAACAGCTGCTCCAGCTCGGCGTACGGACGGATCTCGACGTCGTCCTTCGGGCCCCAGCCCAGCAGCATCAGGTAGTTGACCATCGCCTCGGGCAGGTAGCCCTCGGCCAGGTAGTCCTCCAGCGCCACCTTGTCGCGGCGCTTGGACAGCTTCTGCCGCTTCTCGTTGACGATCACCGGCAGGTGCGCCCAGACCGGCGGGGTGGCGCCGAGCGCCTCCCACAGCAGCTGCTGCTTCGGGGTGTTCGAGAGGTGCTCCTCGCCGCGGATGACCTCCGTGACGCCCTGCTCCAGGTCGTCGACCACGTTGGCCAGCAGGAACACCGGGCTGCCGTCGCCGCGCGCGACCACGAAGTCCTCGATCGCGGAGTTCGGGAAGGCCGGCTCGCCGCGGATGAGGTCCACCACGACGGTGGTGCCCTCGTCCGGGGTGCGGAAGCGCAGCGCGCGGCCCTCGGCGTACTCCAGGCCCCGCTCGCGGCAGAAGCCGTCGTAGCCGGTCTGGGCGGAGCCGGAGCGCTCGGCGACCTGCTCGCGGGTGCAGTCGCAGTAGTAGGCCCGGCCGGCGGCGTACAGCTTCTCGGCGGCGGCGCGGTGGCTGGCGGCGTTGGCGGACTGGAAGTACGGGCCCTCGAAGCCCGGATCCCCCTCGTGGATGCCGATCGCGGCGAGGGCACTGATGATGCCGTCGGTCCACTCGGGCTTGTTGCGGGCCGCGTCGGTGTCCTCGATCCGCAGGACGAAGACACCGCCCTGCTGTCGTGCCGTCGCCCAGTTGTACAGCGCCGAGCGGGCACCGCCGACGTGGAACATGCCGGTGGGGCTCGGAGCGAAACGGACGCGGACGGGACGGGATACCTCGGTGGTCATGAAACCCAAGGGTATCGGGCCGGGGCGGGGTGCCCGGCACGCGCACCCCGCATCCGCCCGCATCCGCCCGGGTCAGCCCGCGTCACGCCCCCGGAAGGTGCGGCGGTACTCGCGGGGCGGGACGCCGAGGCGGGCGGTGAAGGGCGGGCGCAGCGAGACGGCGGAGGAGAAGCCGCAGCGGGCGGCGACGGTGTCGACGGGCAGGTCGGTGTCCTCCAGGAGGCGCTGGGCGGTGAGGATGCGCTGGTCGAGGAGCCAGCGCAGTGGGGTGGTGCCGGTGGTGGCGTTGAAGTGGCGGGCGAAGGTCCGTTCGGACATCACGGCGAGGGCGGCCATCCGGCGCACGGTCCAGGGCGTGTCGAGGGCGGCCAGGACCTCGGTGCGGACGCGGGTGAGGGGATCGTCGGACTCGGTGGGCTGCGGGACCGGGGAGGGGATGAACTGGGCCTGGCCGCCGGAGCGGAAGGGCGCGGTGACCATGGCGCGGGCGATCGCGGCGGCCGCCCGCTCGCCGTGGGCGGCGCGGACCAGGTGCAGGCAGAGGTCGATGCCGGCCGCCACCCCGGCCGAGGTCCAGAGCCCGCCCTCGCCGGTGAACAGCACCTCCGGGCGGACGTCCACCGCCGGGAAGCGGCGGGCCAGTTCGTCGGTGAAGGCCCAGTGGGTGGTGGCGGGGCGGCCGTCGAGGAGGCCGGCCTCGGCGAGCAGGAAGGCGCCCGCGCAGAGCGAGGCGAGGGCGATGCCCCGCGCGTGGACGGTGCGCAGGGCGGCGAGGACGGCGGGGTCGGCCGGTTCGTCGGGTCGCTGCATGCCGGGCACGACGACCAGGTCGCAGCCGGCCAGCGCGTCCAGCCCGAAGTCCGGGACGCGCTCCAGCCCGCCGTCGAAGCGGACCCGGGCGCCCTCCGGTCCGCAGATCCGCAGCTCGAACGGGGGCAGGCCGGGGCGGCTCCCCCGGTTGGCCCAGACCTCGCCGATCACGGCGTAGTCGAAGGGCCGGACACCGTCGAAGATCACGCATCCCACCGTCCGCATGGGGCGCCATGGTAGTGGCAGGATCGTATCGATGGGTGGCTCCACTGCCGCTCACCGCGCCGTCCGGGCCCGCCGCAGGATGGACGCATGACGAACACCAGCGCCCTCGACGCCCCGCTCACCATCGACTCCGACGCCGTTCTGGTCGTCATCGACGTCCAGAAGGGCTTCGAGGACTCCGCGTTCTGGGGCGAGCGCGACAACCCCGCGGCCGAGCAGCGGATCGGCGAGCTGATCGACGTGTGGCAGGCCACCGGACGGCCGGTCGTGACCGTCCAGCACGCGTCCGCGGCGGGCCCGCTCGCGAAGGGCACGCCCGGCTACGAGCTGAAGGACTTCGTGGCCGCGGTCACGCCCGACCTGCACGTCACCAAGACCGTGAACAGCGCCTTCTACGGCACCCCGGACCTGCACGCCTGGCTCCAGGAGCGGGGTGCCCGGCAGGTCGTCATCACCGGGATCATCACCAACGTCTGCAACGAGACCACCGCGCGGATGGCCGGCAACCTCGGCTACGACGCGGTCTTCCCGGTCGACGCCATGCACGCCTTCGACCAGACCGGCCCGGACGGCGTGACCGTCCCCGCCGCCGAACTCGCCCGCGCCACCCGGACGGTGCTGCACGCGATGCGGTTCGCCAAGGTGGTCACCACCGAGGCCGTGGTGACGGCGGCGAAGACCGGCGAGCCGGCCACCGTCAGCTGGTCCTGACCCGGCCGGCGGCGCCCGCCGCGGCCCCCGCCGGGAAGGTCCCGGCGAGGAACGCCTCCCAGCTGCGGGCGCCCCGGTCGGCCCCGGGCCCGGCCAGGTTGACGCCCTCCCGGTAGCAGCGGCCCACCGCGCCGGGGGCGCGCAGCGGCAGCATCGGACGGCGCTTGCCGGCGGCCGCCAGGTAGTCGCGGGTCAGGTCGCCCAGGGTGCGCACCGCCGGGCCGGCGAGGTCGGTGACGAGCCCGGCGGGCGCCTCCAGGGCCAGTTCGACCAGCCGCTCGGCGACGTCCCGGGCGTCCACCGGCTCCCAGCGGATGCCGTTGACCGCCGGGACGACGGGCAGCTTGGCCATCGCGGCCGCCGTCTTGAGCGCGAGGTCGTGGAACTGGGCGGCGCGCAGCGTGGTGAACGGGACGCCCGAGCCGGCGACGGCCTGCTCGGCGGCGTGCTTGGCCCGGAAGTAGCCGAGCGGCACCCGGTCGGCGGCGATCACCGAGATGTAGACGATGTGCCGCACCCCGGCCCGGCGGGCGGCGGCGACCAGGGTGCGGGTGGTGGCCTCGTCGTGCTTGGCGTCACCGGCCAGGTGCAGCACCACCTCGGCGCCGGCCACCGCCGCGTCCACGCCCTCCCCCGTCATCAGGTCGCCGGCCAGGTGGCGGACGCCGTCGGCGGCCGGGCGGGGGTTGCGGGTGAGCACCCGGACCTCCCGGCCCGCCGCGCGCAGCAGCGGCACCACGTGCCGGCCGAGGGTGCCGGTGCCGCCGGTCACCAGGACGGGGGCGGTGACCGGGCTGCCCGGGTTCGCCTGGCCGGTCGGGTTCGTCATGGTGGTCTCTCCTTCGTCGGCCGGAAGCCTGGCCTCCGGTGCAGCCGCTAGGTTTCGTGGTTCCGGAGCTTTGACTGACGGCGACGAAGGAATGTGACACGGGTGGACGAGAAATTTCTGGCCGCCGGATCCGCCGGATCCTCCCAGGCCGCGGAGCTGTTCGAGGCGCACCGTCCGCACCTGCGGGCGGTGGCCTACCGGATGCTGGGCTCGCTCGCCGAGGCGGAGGACGCCGTCCAGGACACCTGGCTGCGCTACGACCGCACGGACACCTCCGGGGTGGAGAACCTCGGCGGCTGGCTGACCACGGTGATCGGGCGGCTCTGCCTCACCCAGCTGCGCGCGCGGGCGCAGCGCCGCGAGGAGTCCTTCGAGTCGCACACCGAGACGGCCGGCGCCGAGCCGCCGCCGCGGATACCGGACCCGCTGATCGCGCGGGCGGACGCGCCGGACCCGGAGCAGGAGGTGCTGCTCGCCGACTCGGTGGGGCTGGCGCTGATGGTCGTCCTGGAGTCGCTCTCCCCCGCCGAGCGGGTCTCCTTCGTGCTGCACGACATGTTCGCCGTGCCGTTCGAGGAGATCGCCCCGCTGATCGAGAAGACGGCGGCCGCGACCCGTCAGCTGGCCAGCCGGGCCCGCCGCAAGGTGCAGGGCCGGGCGCCCGCGCCGGACCGGGACCTCGCCCGCCAGCGGGTGGCCGTCGACGCGTTCTTCGCCGCCACCCGCACCGGGGACCTCGACGCGCTGCTCGCCGTGCTGGACCCGGAGGTGGTGCTGCGGGCGGACGGCGACGTCGGCCGGGAGCGGCGTCCGGTGGTGCTGCGGGGGGCCCGGACGGTCGCGGGGCAGGCGGTCATGTTCCGCGGCCTGTCGCCGTACGCGCGCCCGGCGCTGGTCAACGGCGCGGCGGGGGTGGTGGTCATCGGCGCCCACGGCCGGGCGGTGTCGGTGATGGCGTTCACCGTGCTGGACGGCGTGATCGTGGCGATCGACGTGCTCAGCGACCCGGAGCGGCTGGCCGCGCTCGACCTGGCGGCGTTCGCGGACTGAGGCAGCACGGCGGCCGTCCCCGCGCACCGCAGGGGTGCGCGGGGACGGCCGTGCCGGGAGGGCGTCAGCCCTTCTTGGAGATGAAGTCGTACGCGCCGGCCGCGACGTCGTCCAGGTACGGGCCGGCCTGGAACTTCGGGTCGCCGGTGTGCTTGCCGACCGAGACGTTGCTGACCAGCGCCGGCTTGCCGTCCTTCACCGCCAGCCAGCCGCCGCCGCTGGAACCGCCGGTCATGGTGCAGCCGATGGTGAGCATCGGCGGGCGGGCCGGGTCGTAGGAGAGCCGGGTCGGCTTGCCGCTCTCGCAGCGGTTGAGCTCCATGCCGTCGTACGGCGGGGCCGCCGGGTAGCCGAACTCGGTGATGCCCAGCTGGTCGCGCGGGGCGTTGAACCAGACCGGCAGCGCGCCGCCGACCGTCTCCTCCAGCGACTTGCCGCCGTCGGCGGGCTGCACCCGGATGATCGCGAAGTCGTAGTGGGTGGCCGGGGAGCCGCCGTCGCCGCCCTCGGCCTTCCACTGCGGGGAGGTCACCGCCTGGGTGGCGTTCCAGACGCCGAACGGTGCGTACTGGGCCTCCTCGGCCTGCTTGCCGCCGCTCAGCGCGCCGGTGCTGTTGAAGGCCGGGATGAAGGAGATGTTGCTGTAGTACGAACCGCCCTTGCCCTGGTGGACGCAGTGACCGGCGGTCCACACCAGGTTGCTCTTGCCGGGGTGGGCCGGGTCGGCGACCACGGTGGCGGAGCACTGGTAGTGGCTCAGGCCGGCGGCCGCGTCGGCGCCGCTGCCGGGGGCGTCCGCGAACAGCTTGCCGTGCACGCCGGGCTTGGCGTACGGGTGCGGCAGCGGCTGGGCGTTGACGGTCCTGGGCAGCGGGTCGTTGCCGTTGTCGGCGGGCTGCGCGGGCGGGGCCGGCGGCTGCGCCGGGGCCTGCGACGGCTGGCCGGGCTGGGCCGGCGCCTGCGACGGCTGGGCCGGGGCCTGGGTCGGCTGCGCGGGCGGCTGGGCCGGCGGGGCCGGGGCCTGCGAGGCCGGCTGCTGGGTGGTGGACGGCTTGGGCGCCGCGGGCGGCGGCGTCGGGTGCCCCGGCTGGGTCGGCTGTCCGGCCGGCGGCTTGCCGGTCGCGGTGGACGGCGCGGACGGCGCACCGGGCGGGCTGGGCTGCGCCGGGGCCTGCGACGGCTGCGCGGGCGGGGCCGGCGGTGCGGCCGTGGGCGGAGCCGGCGGTGCGAGGGGCTCCGTGGGCTTGGCCTTGAGCAGCTTGTCCAGCGTCCAGAAGCCCTTGGCGGCGGCCGGGAGGGCGTAGTCCTTCGCCCACTTCTCCCAGTCCTCGAACTTCCACTTCTTCAGATCGTCGAGGTTGGCGGGCAGTCCCAGGTTCGGCCCCCCGGCCGGACCCGCTGCCGCGGTGACGGCCGAGTCGGCCGAGCTGTTGTCCGGCCCGCAGGCCGCGGTGGTGACCAGCGCGAGCGCGAGCGCCGAGGCCCCGAGGGCCGTCCTGGCGGTGCGCACGGTGCGGCGCCGGCCGACATTTCTGTCAGTCGATGACATGAAGTTCTGTTCCCCCTGTATGAAAAACACCCGGCGCCGCCGGAGCGGCGCCGGGTACTGCGCGGGGGAGTATTCCACTGATCGTCGGCCGGCCGCACGCCCCGCCCCGTCAGCGACCGACCGCGCCGTCCAGCCGCTCGCGCAGGATGTCGGCGTGACCGGCGTGCCGGCCGGTCTCCTCGATCATGTGCACCAGTAGCCAACGCATCGACGGCGCTTCGGAGTTGGGCCGGAGCGAGCGTGCGCCCGGGCGGTCGAGGCGGTCGGCCGCCGAGGCGATCACCGCATTGGTGCGGGCGATCGCCGCCCGGTACGCGGCGACCGACTCCGCCACCGTCTCGTCACCCGGCGAGGGCGCGTCGTCGTCCCACGGCTCGACGTCGTCGCCCCGGTAGGCCCAGAGGAACCAGTTGAGTTCGACGGCGGTGAGGTGGCGCACCAGCCAGAGCAGGCTGGTGCCGGAGGCGACGCCGGGCCGCCGGGCGTCCTCGTCACCGAGCCCGTCGGTCTTGGCGATCACGCTCTCGCGCAGGTAGTCGAGGATGGTGAGCAGGGTGCTGTACTCGTCGGCGTTGATCCCCGGCGGGCGCAGGTCACCCCGCCCGCTCGCGGCGGTGGAGTCGGTCATTGCGCCACCTTAACCACCGTCCTCGAACAGACGTACCGTCACCAGCCCTGGCCGTGCAGCCAGTCGGCGAGGTGGCGGGCGCAGTCGTCGACGCTCTCCCGCCAGGTGTGCCCGGCGCCGTCGCCCGCCTCGTCGCTGACGTGCTTGACCAGCCGGACCGGCAGACCGGCCCGGTGGGCGACGGTGGCGACGGCGTAGCCCTCCATGTCGACCAGGTCGGCGTGCCCGGCCAGGCGGTCGCGGGCGGCCGCGTCGGAGACGAACAGGTCACCGGTGGCCAGCACCGGGCCGTCGCCCTTGCCGACGACCAGCGGGGCGCCGTAGACGCGGCCGGTGAGGGCCTGGAGGGTCGGGGTGTCCAGGTCGTGCTGGATCACCTGGGTGACGGTGTGGGTGCCCTCCCAACCGGGGCGCAGGGCCCCGGCGGTCCCGAGGTTGACGACCTCGGAGGGGTGCGGGCCCCCGGCGAGGACGGTGGCCAGCGCGGCGGCGGCGTTGACCTTGCCGATGCCGGTCAGCAGCACCGGCAGGTGGTCGCCGAGATGGGCGGCCTCCTCCCGGACGGCGACGACGAGCAGCGGTCGGTCGGCGGAGATCGTTCCCAGAAGGCGCATGCCGCCATCGTACGGAGGCCCCGGCCGTCGCACCGGCGCACGAACCGCCCGCGCCGGGGAGTCGCCCCCGCAAACGGACCCGGACCCTCCGCTACGCCCGGGAACCGCGTAGGGTGCGTGCCGCGTCGACCCGTTCGCCGCCCGCCCGCGCCTCGGGGGCGGACCGGGCCGGGACGGACGGGAAGCCGCGGAGCACCGCGGGCAAGCAGAGCTCAAGATCCGCGCAACTCGGGTGTGGCCGCCGGGAGTGACGGCCATACTGCTGGCAACGGCCGGGCCCCGGAGACGGAGGGCGGGCCACTGGGGAGGGGGATGCTGGTGGCGACACCGGTGCGTATCGAGGGGCCGCGGGTGCCCGCGCCGCGGTCCGGCGGCACGGGAGCGGCGGTGGCCCCGCGGCCCGGGCCCGTCACCCGGCTGGGACGGGCCGCCCGGACGGCGCCGGGGCGGCTGCGGCTCGCCGGGGCGCTGCTCGCCGTGCTGGCCCTCGCGTTCGGCGCGCTGACCGCCGTCCAGCTGAACTCCCGGGCCGCGGCGGCCGAGCGGGTGGTCGGCTCCAGCCAGCCGCTCAGCCAGGCCGCCGCCGACATCAACCGCTCGCTGGCCGACGCGGACGCCACCGCGGCGAGCGGCTTCCTGCTGGCGGGCGCCGAACCGCGGGCCGTGCGGGAGCGCTACGAGCAGGACCTCAGGACGGCCTCCCAGCTGATCTCCGAGGCCGCCGCCCGCACCACCGCCTCCTCGGACCTCCAGGAGCTGCTCTCCTCGCTCAACCAGAAGGTGCCGGTCTACGCGGGGCTGGTGGAGAGCGCCCGGGCCAACAACCGCCAGGGCTTCCCGCTCGGCGGCGCCTACCAGCGGTACGCCTCCGAGCAGATGCGCACCGAACTGCTGCCGGCCGCCGCCCGGCTGTCGGCCGCCCAGAACGAGGTGCTGGCCGACGACCTGGCGCGGGCCCGGGCCACCCCGTGGGCCGGCTACGCGCTGGGCCTGGTGGCGCTGCTGGCCCTGGCCTGGGTGCAGCTGACGCTGTTCCGGCGGACCAACCGGGTCTTCAACATCGGGCTGCTCGCCGCCACCGCCTCCGTCCTGGCCGCGGTGCTCTGGCTGACGGTGAGCGCGACCGGCGCCGGCTCGGCGCTCGAACGCGGCGAGCGCGAGGGGGGCGCGCCGCTGCGGGCCCTCAACGCCGCCCGGGTGGACGTGCTGACCGCCCGGCTGGCGGAGAACCTGCACTACGTGTCGCGCGGCTCCAGCACCACCTACGCCAAGCTGTGGTCGACGAGCACCGGCCACCTCTGGACCCGCCCGGACGGCGGCGCGCCGACCGGCACCCTGGCCCAGGCCCAGGCGCTGGCACCGGCGGACGCCCGCGCCACGGTCGACCAGGCGCTGCGCGACTACGAGCAGTGGAACCAGCGGCACACCGCGGCCGGCGCGCTGGAGAACCAGGGCGACTACCAGGCCGCGCTGGACGCCACCGTGACGGCCCGGGAGGCGGACGTGCCGAACACCGCCGACGCCTCGTTCAGCTCCGCCGACCGGCAGTTGGCGCAGGCCGCCGTGCTGGAGGAGGGCCGCTTCCGGGAGGCGGCCCTGGGCGTCGACAAGGACCTGCGCACCGCGGCGGCGGGCGTCGCGGCGCTCGGCCTGGTGGCCGCCGCCGCGGCGCTGGGCGGCCTCGGCCGCCGACTGGCCGAGTACCGGTAGAGGGGGGACGGAGCGGATGGGCACGATCACGGACCGGGGACGGGGCCGCACCGCGGTGCTGCGCGCGGCCCGGACGGCGGCGGCGCTGGCGCTGCTGGCCTCCGGCGCGCTGGTGCTCGGCGCGGGCGGACCGCACGGCGGCGCCGGGGCCGGAGCACCGGCGCAGCTGCCGCTGGCGGCCGAGCAGGAGGGGGCCGAGCAGTCCGGGCAGGCGGAACAGTCCGGGCAGGCGGAGCCCTGCGACCTCTACCGGAGCGTCCCGCCGAGCAGCGTCGACGGCGCGGCGGTGCAGGCCATCAAGGCCCGCCGCAGCCTGGTCGTCGGCATCGACCTGAACAGCTACCGGTGGGGCTCGCGCAACCCCAACAACGGCCGGCTGGAGGGCTTCGACATCGACCTCGCGCGGGCGATCGGCACCGCGATCATGGGCGACCCGGAGAAGGTGGTGTTCAAGGCGGTGCCGACCGCCGACCGGATCAAGTACATCAAGGAGGGCCGGGTCGACATCATCGTCCGCACCATGTCGATCACCTGCGAACGGCTGGAGGAGATCGCCTTCTCCCGGCCCTACTTCACCACCAGCCAGCGGGTCCTGGTGCCCCGGACCTCGCCGGCCAGGAGCCTCGACGAGGCGCTGAACGGCACCACCGCGTGCGCGGCGACCGGCTCCTCCGCCCTGGAGGAGCTGAAGACCCGGCCGCTCAAGAAGCTCGTCCCGGTGGAGAACAACCTGGACTGCCTGGTGCTGATGCAGCTCGGCAAGGTCGACGCGACGATGACCGACGACGGCCTGGCGGCCGGCCAGGCGGCGCAGGACCAGACCGTCAAGGTGCTGGACGGCGAGGTGCGCCCGGGTGTGATGGGCGTGGCGATGCTGAAGGGCAGCACCGATCTGACGGCCCGGGTGAACCAGGTGCTCAACGACTACTACAACGGTGGCGCCTGGCGCCGCGCGTACGACACCTGGCTCAAGCCGTACCTGCTGGACGACGCCGACCGGCACTGGCCGACACCGCGGTGACGGCCGCACGGGCGGGGGCACGCGTTAGGGTCTGTCCGGCGGCCCCCGCCGGGGCCGGCAGCGGTCCCCGGGGACGCGGAACGGTGCAGGTGGAGCGAGCGGAGCGGGCGGAGGAGGGGAGAGAGCGATGGCGGCTTCGGCCGGCCCGGTCCTGAGCCGGGAGGAGGTGGACCGCGCGCTGGCGCGCCTCGGCGCGGAACGCGACGCGGTCGAGTCGGCGCTGCTCTCCCTCCAGGACCACCCGGGCCTGCGCCTGCTCGACGGCGCGGCGCTGGCCGGGCGGACCCAGGAGCGCTGGGCCGTCGCCGGGCAGGGCGTGCCGCTGCTCTGGGCGCTGTTCGACCGCTACTCCGAGGCGCTCGCCTCGGCCCGCGCGGTGCGGGCCCGCAAGGCCAGGCCCGGCGCGCCCGAACTCGCCGAGCTGAGCGAGCTGCTGACCGGCGACGCGGTCACCGTGCCCGGCGGCGCGCCGGACGGCCCGCAGCGCCTCGGCGCACCCGCCCGGCTGGTCGAACGGGTCAGCCTGGACGGGCTGATGGACCGGATGAACGCCTGGTACGCCACCGTCCTGGAGGTGGTCGCGGCGGCCGACGCGGTCTGGACGGCGCTGCCCGCCCGGATCGACCTGCTGATCGCCGAACTGCGCCGGGTGCAGACCCTGGCGGCCTCGCTCGGCGTGCGCTCCGGCACCCACCCGCTCGGCGACGACCTGGACGCGCTGGACGCCGACCTCGGCGGTCTGCGGACCGAGGTGCGCAGCGACCCGCTGGCGCTCTGGCGGCCCGCCCGCGTCCCCGCGCAGCGCGGCACGGTGCCGGACGGCGGCGCGCTCGCCACGCCGTCCGGGGTGGTGGACACCGAACGCTTCGACCTGGCCGGGCGGGCGCTGGACGACGTCCGGCTGGAGCTGGAGAACCTGCTGCGGCTGCGCGACGACGCCGAGGAGCGCCTGCAGGGCGTCGGGGACCTGCTGCAGCGGGCCGACGCCACGCTGGCCGAGGCCCGCCGGGCGCGCGGCGAGGTGCTGGCGAAGATCGCCGCCACCGAGGTGCCGGCCGTCCCCGGCCCGGCCTCGGCGCTGCGCGAACGGATCGTGGTGGCCCTGGACCTGCGGCAGAGCGGGCAGTGGTACCGGCTGGCGCCGCTGCTGGACGCGCTGGAGGACGCGGCGGCCAAGGAGCTGGCCCGGGCCCGGCAGTCGCTGACCGAGGTGACCCAGCCGCTGGCCGTCCGGGCCGAACTGCGCGGGCGCCTGGACGCGTACAAGGCGATGGCGGCCCGGTTGCGGATGGCCGAGGACCCGGAGGTGGTGGAGCGGTACGAGAAGGCGCGCTGGCTGCTGTGGAGCGCGCCGTGCGACCTGCGGGCGGCGGCCGCCGCGGTGGCCCGCTTCCAGCAGGCGCTGCGCCCGGCGGCGGAGCCCGACGGGAGCACGGGGGGCGGCATCGCGCCGGGCGGGGCGGAGCAGGGCGGGGCGGAGCAGGGCGGGGCGTGGGCCGGCGGGGAGCCGGTCGACGGACAGGCTGTCGACGGACGGGTAGAGGGGGGCCGAGGGTGATGGGCGAGACGTGCGGGCGGCCGGAGTGCGGCGGCACCGGGACGATCGACGCGGACGGCTACTGCGACGAGTGCGGGCTCGCGCCGGAGGGCACCTCGTCGGTGCGGACCACCGGCGGGACGGGCGCCACCGGAGCGAGCGGCACCGGGACGAGCGCCACCGGGCCGACGCCGTCCGCCCCGGCGGGCGCGGGCTCCCCCTGCCCGCGCGACTGCGCCGGGACGATCGACACCGACGGCTACTGCGACGAGTGCGGCCTCACCCCGCCCGGACCGGGGGCCCCGGCCGGCGGCGCCCCGACGTCCGGCTCCACGGCGTACACCTCCACCCTGGAGATCGTGTTCGACCCGGACACCGGATCGGCCCGCTCCTCGGCCCGCAGCGCCTCGGCCCGTTCGCTGTCCGGCCGCTCCCGCTCGCACCGCTCGACCCGCACCGGCAGCGGCCGCTCGGTCTCGGTGCGCAGCAGCCGCGGCAGCGCCACCGCCAACCGCCACCGCCTCGGCGCCGGCCTGGTGACGGTGCCCAGCGTCCCGGCCGCCGACCCGGCCGCGGCGGTGCTGGAGAACCCGGAGGTGCCGGAGCGCAAGCGGTACTGCTCCAAGTGCGACGCCCCGGTGGGCCGCGAGCGCAACGGCACGCCGGGCCGCCCGGAGGGCTTCTGCACCAAGTGCGGCACCCCGTACTCCTTCACCCCCAAGCTGCGCCGGGGCGACCTGGTCGGCGGCCAGTACGAGGTGGTGGGCTGCCTGGCCCACGGCGGCCTCGGCTGGATCTACCTGGCGGTGGACCGGCGGGTCAACGACAAGTGGGTGGTGCTCAAGGGCCTGCTCGACACCGGGGACGAGGACGCGCTCGCGGTGGCCGTCGCCGAGCGCCGGTTCCTGGCCGAGGTGGACCACCCGAGCATCGTGCGCATCATCAACTTCGCCGAGCACCCGGACCTGCGGACCGGCGCCACCGACGGCTACATCGTGATGGAGTACGTCGGCGGCAAGTCGCTCAAGGACATCGCCAACGAGCGCCGCACCCCGGACAACCGCCGCGACCCGCTGCCGGTCGAGCAGGCGATCGCCTACGCGCTGGAGGCGCTGCCCGCGCTGGGCTACCTGCACCAGCGGGGCCTGGTCTACTGCGACTTCAAGATCGACAACGTGATCCAGAGCGGCGACACCCTCAAGATCATCGACATGGGCGCCGTCCGCCGGTTCGAGGACGAGGGCCCGATCTACGGCACCATCGGCTACCAGGCGCCGGAGATCGCCACCGACGGCCCCTCCCCCGCCTCCGACCTCTACACGGTGGCCCGCACCCTCGCCGTCCTCAGCTTCGACTTCCAGGGCTACTCCACCACCTACCGGGACACCCTGCCCGGCCCGGAGTCCGTGCCCGCCTTCGCCGCCTACGAGTCCTACTACCGGCTGCTGGTGCGCGCCACCGACCCCGACCCGGCCCGCCGGTTCGCCTCCGCCGAGGAGATGGCCGACCAGCTCACCGGTGTGCTGCGCGAGGTGCTGGCGCTCCAGGACGGCCGGGCCCGGCCCGCGCCCTCCACCCTGTTCGGCCCCGAACTGCGCGTCGTCGACACCGAGTTGGTGGCCCCCACCGAATGGCCCGGCGAACTGCGGCTGGCCGCCGTCGACCCGCGCGCCACCGCGCTCGCCCTGCCCGTCCCCCGGATCGACCCCGCCGACCCCAACGCCGGCTTCCTCGCCACCCTGCTCGCCACCGACCCGCAGGAGGCGCTGGCCGCACTGGACGGCGCCCCGGCCGACTCGATCGAGCGCCGGCTGCGGGCGCTGCGCGCGCTGCTCGAACTCGGCAGCGCGCGGCAGGCCGCCGAGGCGCTCGCCGCACTGGAGCAGGACCACCCGGACGACTGGCGGGTGGTCTGGTACCGGGGCCTGGCCTCGCTGGCCGCCGCCGAGCCGCAGGACGGCCCGGACCCCGCCCCGGAGGCGGGCGCGCGCGAGCAGGCGCTGCGCGCCGCCGCCGAGGCCTTCGACGCCGTCTACGACGCCTTCCCCGGCGAGGCCGCCCCCAAGCTGGCCCTCGCCGCCTGCGCCGAACTCCTCGGCGACGGCGGCGACGCGGCCGAGTTCTACCGTCTGGTGTGGAGCACCGACCAGAGCTACCTGAGCGCCGCCTTCGGGCTGGCCCGGGTCCGGCTCGCCGGCGACGACCGGGCCGGCGCGGTCGCCGTCCTGGAGTCCGTCCCGGCCACCTCCAGCCAGTACACCGCCGCCCGGATCGCCGCCGTCCGGGCCCGGCTGCGCGAGCGGCCCCCCACCGACCCGCTCGGCGCCGATCTCGGCGCGAGCTCCGAGCAGCTGACCGCGCTGCGCCTGGACGACCGCCGCCGCGAGGAACTCGCCGTCGAGGTGCTCGGCGCGGCGCTCGGCTGGGTGACCGCCGGATCCCCCGGCGGGACGGCCGGCGGGGTCAGCGTGCTGGGACGGCCCGCGGTGGAAAGGGAACTGCGGTTCGCCCTGGAGCAGTCCTACCGGGTACTCGCCCGGTTGGCCGACCGGGCCGAAACAAGGATCGAGATGGTGGAGCGGGCCAACCGGGCCCGTCCCAGGACGTGGGTGTAACAGATGCCGCAGCAGACCGTGTGCCAGAGCTGTGCCGAGCCGATGGACCCGGAGGACGTCTTCTGCGGCTCCTGCGGGGCGAGCCGGGACGGCCGGCCCGCCCCCGGCGCGATGCCGGCCGGCTGGTCCGCCGCCCGGGCCGGCGCCGACGACGACCACCCGCCGACCCTGCCCAACACGCCCGCCGTCCCGGCCCAGGGCGGCCAGGGCGCGCCGGGCACGACCGCCTGCGCGCACTGCGGGCTCCACCAGGTGACCGCCGACGGCTACTGCGAGGCCTGCGGCCGCGCCCAGCCGCGGCCGCGCGACCACATGGAGAAGGCGCTGGCCGGCGTCGCCGGGGTCAGCGACCGCGGGGTGCGCCACCACCGCAACGAGGACTCCTTCACCGTCGCCGCCAGTTCGCTGCCCGGCGGCGAGCCGGTCGTGGTGGCCGTGGTCTGCGACGGCGTCTCCTCCTCCGACCGGCCCGACCAGGCCTCCGAGACCGCGGTCGACGCCGCCTCGGAGTCGCTGCTCAGCTCGCTGGAGGCAGGCACCGACCCGACCGACGCCATGCGCCGGGCGGTCGCCGACGCGGCCGACGCGGTGGCCGCGCTCGCCACCGACGGCACCCGCCCGAGCCGGCCCGACGTCAACGCGCCCGCCTGCACCTACGTCAGCGCCATCGCGTCCGGCGGCCGGATCACCATCGGCTGGGTCGGCGACACCCGCGCCTACTGGATCCCCGACGACCGGGCCGCCGCCGTGCCGTTCCGGCTCACCCAGGACGACTCCTGGGCCGCCCGGATGGTCGAGGCCGGGCTGATGGACGAGGCCGAGGCGTACGCGGACCCGCGTGCCCACGCCATCACCGGCTGGCTGGGCGCGGACGCCGAGGAGGTCGTGCCGCACGTCATCGGCTTCACCCCGCACTACCCCGGGGTGCTGCTGGTCTGCACCGACGGGCTGTGGAACTACGCCGAGGCCGCCACCGACCTGGCGTACCACGTGCGTCCGGACGCCCGCACCGAACCGCTGGCCGCCGCACAGGAGCTGGTGAAGTTCGCCGTCGCGGCCGGCGGCCACGACAACATCACCGTCGCCGTGCTGCCGATCGACCCGCCGCCGGCGGCCGCGGACGAGGACGCCCGGACCGCCACCGCCCTCGACCTGCCGCTGGTCACCGCGGGCGGCCCGGCCGCGGCCGGCGCGGCGGACGACGAGGAGGAGTACGAGCCGACCCTGCCGGACATCCCGGTGATCGGCTCCCCCGCCGCCCCGCTGCCCCCGCTGCCGGCGGTCCCGCCGCCGCCCGCCGTCCCGCCCCGTCCGACCGTGCCCCCGGCCCGCTGACCCGGCCGGTCCCCGGGGCCCGCGCCCGCCCGGGCGCGGGCCCCACCACGCTCCGCCCCGGCCGCCACCGCGTCCGCCCCCACCGCGCCCCGCCCGTCCGCCCACCGCGTTCCGCCCACCGCCCGTCCGCCCACCGCGTTCCGCCCAGCACGCTCCGCCCACCGGACGGCCACCCGGCCGCCGCGAACAGCAGCCCCCGCACCAACCGACCACCCGACGGGAGCCACCGGCCCATGGCAACACTGGCGAAGCCGAACCTGCCCAGGTTCGACGTGGAGATCTTCCAGAACGAGTACCTCGCGGACGGCGCCCGCGAGGTGAACGCCATCGTCACCGTGACCGCGACCGGCGGCGGCACCTCCGGCGGGCGGCCGCTCGGCGTCACCGACGCGGCACCGGGCGGCGCCGGGCAGTCCGCCGCCGTGGTCCTCCTGGTGGACTGCTCCGGTTCGATGGACTACCCGTCGAGCAAGCTGCGCGGCGCCCGCGAGGCCACCGCCGCCGCCATCGACACCATCCGCGACGGCGTCGCCTTCGCCGTGGTCGCCGGCACCCACGAGGCCCGCGAGATCTTCCCCGGCGACGGCACCCTCGCCGTCGCCTCGGCGGACACCCGGGCCCGGGCCAAGGAGTCGTTGCGCCGGCTCACCGCGGCCGGCGGCACCGCCATGGGCAGCTGGCTCACCAAGGCCGACCAGCTCTTCCTCACCCGCGCCGACATCCCGATCCGGCACGCCATCCTGCTGACCGACGGCAACAACGAGCACGAGACCGCCGCCGACCTGGAGCGCGCGATCGGCCGGGTCACCGGCCACTTCACCGCCGACTGCCGCGGCGTGGGCACCGACTGGCGGGTGGAGGAGCTGCGCAAGATCGCCTCCGCGCTGCTCGGCACCGTCGATATCGTCCCCGAGCCGGCCGGACTGGCGGAGGACTTCCGCTCGATGATGGCCGGCGCGATGGGCAAGCAGATCGCCGACGTCGCGCTGCGGATCTGGACGCCGGCCAACGCGGTGGTCAAGTTCGTCAAGCAGGTCGCCCCCGCGCTGGAGGACCTCACCGACCGCCGCTCCGAGGCCGGGCCGCGGGCCGGCGACTACCCGACCGGCTCGTGGGGCGACGAGAGCCGCGACTACCACGTCTGCGTGGAGGTGCCCTCCGCGGCCGTCGGCAACGAGATGCTGGCCGCCCGGGTGAGCCTGGTCCTGCCGCCGTCGGTCGCCGGGGGGACGCCCGAGGTGCTGTCGCAGGGCCTGGTCAAGGCGGTCTGGACGGACGACCTCGCCTCGTCCACCCGGATCAGCCCGCAGGTCGCCCACTACACCGGCCAGGCGGAGCTCGCCGCGGCCGTCCGGGAGGGCATGGAGGCCCACCGCGCCGGGGACGTCCACCGGGCCACCGCGAGGCTCGGGGCCGCCGTGCGGATCGCGCACGAGACCGGCAACGAGGGCACCTTCCGGCTGCTGCAGAAGGTGGTGGACGTGGTGGACCCGAGGGAGGGTACCGTTCGGTTCCGTAAGAACGTGAGCGAGGCCGACTCGATGATCGTCGAGACCCGGTCGACCAAGACCGTCCGCGTGAAGAAGTGACCGCCGAAGCGCCGACCGGGCCGCGAACCGGCCGGGCTCAGCCCCGGCCGGGCTGGAATTGAGGGGGGACCTGATGCCGATCTGCCCGAGGGGCCATGAGTCGCAGGCCGAGGACTGGTGCGACTTCTGCGGTTTTCCGATGACACCGCCGCAGCCGCTGCCGCCACCGCCGCCCGGCGCGCCCGGGCACCCGGGGGCGCACGGCGCGCCCGCCGCTCCCGGCGCACCGTACGGTGCGACGCTCCCCCCCGGCGCGCTCCCGCCGCCCGGGGCCGTTCCCCCGCCCCCGCAGGGCTTCCCCGACCTCACCGAGGGCCTGGCGGTCTGCCCGATCTGCCGCAGCCCGCAGACCGGACGGTTCTGCGAGGAGTGCGGCTACGACTACGACCTCTCGGCCCCGCAGCGCGCCCCGCAGCCCTTCCCGCCCGCCCCGGCCCCGCAGCCCGCGCCCGCCCCGCTGAACATCCCGGCGGCGTACGGCGGTGCTCCGGAGGCCCCGGCCGCCCCGCAGCACGGCCACCACCAGGGCCCGCCCCAGGGCCTGCACCACGCGCCGTACCCGGGCGAGGCCCCGCCGCTGCCGCCGCAGTCCGCCGAGCCCTCCGGCTACGGCTACCCGCCGCCGGCCCACGCCCAGCAGGCCGCGCCGCCGGCCCCGCTGCCCGCCCCCGGCCAGGCCCAGCCGCGGCCCGACGGGCCGTACGGCGCGCCGCAGCCGCGCGAGGACTCCGGCCCGGTCTACGCCCAGCCCGGTCCGGCCCGGCGCGGCGACGAGTTCGGCACCTCGTTCCACCTGGCCCCGCCGGTGCCCCCGCAGGGCCCGCCCGCCGAGCCGGTGCGGACCACCTGGTTCGCGGTGATCGCGGCCGACCGCGAGTACTTCACCGCGATGATGGCCCGCAGCGGTCCGGAGGCGGCCGGCCTGTTCTTCCCGCCGTACTGCCCCGAGCGGCGGATCCCGCTGACCGGGCGCGGCCAGCTGCGGATCGGACGGCGCAGCCAGCACCGCGGCACGGTGCCGGAGATCGACCTCTCGGTCGCGCCGGAGGACCCGGGCGCCTCGCACCAGCACGCCCTGCTGGCCGAGCAGCCGGACGGCGGGTGGGTGCTGGTCGACCAGGACTCCACCAACGGCACCACGGTGAACGGCGGCGCGGAGCCGGTCGCCCCCCACACCGCGATCCCGCTGAGCGACGGCGACCGGATCCACATCGGTGCCTGGACGACGATCACCGTGCACCGCGCCTGACGGACCGTCACTCGGCACTGTTGTAAAAATGATCATCAAATGATGGTTGGACAACTCCCCGCGACGGCCTGCCGCCCCTACCCTCAGTCCCTATGACTGCTGCAATATCCGCCGACGGAATCCGTCAGCGGTACGGGGACGTGCAGGCCGTCGACGGGGTGTCACTCACCGTCGAGACCGGCGAATTCTATGGAATCCTCGGCCCGAACGGTGCCGGGAAGACGACCACGCTGGAGATCCTGGAGGGGATCCGCAAGCCCGACGAGGGCCGGATCGAGCTGCTGGGCATGGCGCCCTGGCCGCGCAACCCCCAGCTGCTGCCGCGCATCGGCGTGCAGTTCCAGGCCTCCGCCTTCTTCAACAAGCTCACGGCGCGGGAGACCATCCGCACCTTCGGCTCCTTCTACGGCGTCGGCCCCAGGCGCGCCGACGCGATGCTGGAGCGGGTCGGCCTGACCGGGTCGGCCGGGGTGATGACCGACAAGATGTCCGGCGGCCAGGCCCAGCGGCTCTCGATCGCCTGCGCCCTGGTCCACGGCCCGGAGCTGGTGTTCCTGGACGAGCCGACCACCGGCCTCGACCCGCAGGCCCGCCGCAACCTCTGGGACCTGCTGCGCGACATCAACGCCGAGGGCCGCACCGTCGTGCTGACCACCCACTACCTCGACGAGGCCGAGGTGCTCTGCGACCGCGTCTCGGTGATGGACCGCGGCCGGATCCTGCGCACCGGGGCGCCCGCCGCGCTGGTCCGCGAGATCGACGACACCGTCCGGATCAGCGTGGAGTCCGGCCTGCTGGCCCTCGACACCGCGCGTGAGCTGTTCACCGCCGCCGGGGCGGAGATCACCTCGCTGGAGGACGACGGCGTCTCGCTGAAGCTGTCCACCCGCCTGCCCGCGCCGGTGCTCGCCGTGCTCGCCGAGCAGGGCGCGCTGCGCGGTCTCGAAGTCCGCGGCGCCACCCTGGAGGACGTCTTCCTGCAGCTCACCGGACGGGAGTACCGCGCATGAGCGCCGAGCCGACCACGGCCGCCCCCGCCGCCCCCGCGCCGGGCGGCCCGCCCCGGGCACCGGAGGAGCGCGAGCGGGTCTCCGCCTTCGTCAGCCTCTCCCGGGTGATGCTGGTCGCCTTCGTCCGCGACCGCACCGCGCTGTTCTTCGTCCTGCTCTTCCCGCTGATGTTCCTGCTGCTGTTCGGCACCCTGCTCAAGGGCGCCTCCAGCCCGCACGCCAAGGTGGAGCAGGTCGGCGCCGTCCGGCTGCTGGACTCGGTCCGGGGCGAGGCCCGGGCCGGCCTGGAGCAGGTGCTGACCATCACCAGGAGCGACGACGAGGCCGCCGCCCTGGAGAAGGTCCGCAAGGGCGACCTCGACGCGATGATCAAGGAGGGACCGGACGGCAGGGTCGTGGTGCGCTACAGCGCCGCCGACCAGGTCCGCGCCGGCTCCGTCCAGGGCATCGTCAACTCCGTCGTCCAGCAGGCCAACCAGGCCGCCAGCGGCAAGCCCCCGACGTTCGTCCTGGAGAGCTCCCCGGTCGAGGACGAGGCGCTCAAGCCGATCCAGTTCCTCACCCCCGGCCTGCTGGGCTGGGCGGTGGCCACCGGCGCGGTGTTCAGCGCCTCGCTGACCCTGGTCGGCTGGCGGAAGAAGAAGGTGCTGCGGCGGCTGCGGCTCGCCCCGGTGAGCGCCGGGTCGATCATCTCCTCCCGGGTCGCCGTCTCGGTGCTGACCGCGCTCGCCCAGACCGCGGTCTTCCTGGTCGTGGCCACCACGCCGTTCTTCGGGCTGAAGCTCACCGGCGACTGGTGGCTGGTGATCCCGCTGGTGGTCTGCGCGACCGTCGCCTTCATGTCGATCGGCCTGCTGGCCGGCTCGATCGCCAAGACCGAGGAGGCGGCCAACGGCCTCTCGCAGATCATCGTGCTGCCGATGTCGTTCCTGTCGGGCTCGTTCTTCCCGACCGACGACATGCCGGGCTGGCTCAGGGCGATCTCCGAGGCGCTGCCGCTGAGGCACCTGGTCACCTCGGCGCAGTCGGTGCTCTCCCGGGGCGGCGGCGTGATGGACGCGCTGCCGACCATGGGCGGGCTGCTGCTCTTCGCCGCCGTGCTGACCGGCATCTCCTGGAAGCTGTTCCGCTGGGAGGACTAGGGTCTGTCCGCCGCGCGGGGTCGTACGTCCGCGGACCTGGTCCCCAGGTCCCGGTGTACGGCCCCGCCGCCGTCTGCGACCATGGTCGGGTGAACGAGATCCGGCGTGACACGCTCAGCGAGGAGACCTTCTTCGAGCAGGTCGGCGGCGAGCCGACCTTCCGGCGGCTGGTCCACCGGTTCTACCAGGGCGTCGCGGAGGACGAGTTGCTCCGGCCGATGTACCCGGAGGAGGACCTCGGCCCGGCCGAGGAGCGGTTCGCACTCTTCCTGATCCAGTACTGGGGCGGCCCGCGCACCTACAGCGAGCAGCGCGGCCACCCCCGGCTGCGGATGCGGCACGTGCCGTTCAAGGTGGACCGGGCGGCGCACGACGCCTGGCTGAAGCACATGCGGGTGGCGCTCGACGAGCTGGGCCTGCCGGAGGACGCCGAGCGCCAGCTCTGGGAGTACCTCACCTACGCCGCTGCGTCGATGATCAACACCGAGGGCTGACCGGGGCGTTGCCCGGCGGCCGTCGCGGGATCCGGCCACCGGCCGATCGGGCTGCCGACCGATCGGGCTGCGGGCCGGTCGGACCGCTAGCCGATCGGGCTGAGGCCGAGGCCCGCGCCGGGCGCGGCCGCCGTGCGGACCGCCACCGAGCCCGCCGGGGCGGACAGCCGCAGCCAGCCGCCGGCCCGGTGCACGGTCAGCGGGGCCTGCGGGGCCAGGAAGCCGATCACCTGGGCCGCGTGCGCGGCGCGCAGCGGCAGTTCGGGCAGCACCGTCACCGGGCGGGACCAGATCTCGTCGGCCAGCGCGTCCAGCACCGCGCGGGTCCGGTGGTGCTCCGGGACGGCCTCGCTGCGCTCGCGGAACTCCCGCACGGCGGCCGCCACCTCCTCGCGCACCCGGGCCGCGGGCGGGGCGCCGACCGGCTGCCAGCCGGTGCGCGGCGGCAGCAGCCCGGCCCAGGAGGGGCCGGTGACCGGGGCGGGCAGCGCGACGGCGTCCGCCGCCGCGTCCACGCCGTCCAGCAGCTGCCCGGCCGAGGCGGTCAGGTCGAACGGCGCGTCGAGCCGCGCCAGTCGCGCGGTGCGCACCGCCAGCGCGCCCGAACCGCCCAGCGGCAGCCGTCCGAAGACGGCCAGCACACCGGTGCCGTCCGGCCGCGGCACGCCCTGCAACCGGACCGCCGCCGCCTTGTCGAAGCGCAGCAGGCGGACCAGGAAGGCGGCCAGGTCGGCGGCCTCCCCGGTGTCGGCGAGGGGGAGGGCGGCGGTGCTGTTCAACGCTTCGGCTCACATCCGGGCAACGGACCCACGGGTCGGACGTACGGGTACGGGGGCGGGGCGGGCGCGGTCAGACCGCGACGGCCGGCTCCTCGTCCAGGAAACGGGCCAGGAACTCCCGCTCCACCGCGCTGATCCGGCGCGGCCGGCCCTCGGCCAGGTCGTAGGGCACGACGACGGTGGACGCCCGGACGTAGACGGTCTCGGTGCCGTCCGCGGCGGTGTCCTTGATCTCGTACGAGACGGTCAGCGAGGCGCCGCCGATCCTGGTCACCCAGGTCTCGATGGTGACCGGCTCGGGCCGGTGCACCAGCGGGCGCTTGTAGTCGATCTCGTGGCGGGCCACCACCGAGCCGCCCGCGAACTCGCCGGCCCCGGCCTCGGCGGCCTGGGTGAACATGAAGTCGATCCGGGCCTCCTCCAGATAACGCAGGAAGACCACGTTGTTGACGTGCCCGAAGGCGTCCATGTCGGACCAGCGCAGCGGGCAGGCGTAGATGTGGCGTGCCACGGATTCTCCTCGACGTCCGGTGCCCGGCGGCGGTGCGTGCCGGTCGGGCCGCGGCCCGGCAGGCCGGCCCCCACGGGGCGGGCGGCCTGCCGGGCCGTCGTCACTCGCGACTGGGTGTCAGCCGCGGGTCAGCTTCTTGTAGGTGGCCCGGTGCGGACGGGCCGCGTCCGCGCCCAGGCGCTCGACCTTGTTCTTCTCGTAGGACTCGAAGTTGCCCTCGAACCAGAACCACTTGCTCTCGCCCTCGTAGGCGAGGATGTGGGTGGCGACCCGGTCCAGGAACCAGCGGTCGTGCGAGATGACCACGGCGCAGCCGGGGAACTCCAGCAGCGCGTTCTCCAGCGAGGAGAGGGTCTCGACGTCGAGGTCGTTGGTGGGCTCGTCGAGGAGCAGCAGGTTGCCGCCCTGCTTCAGGGTGAGCGCCAGGTTGAGGCGGTTGCGCTCACCGCCGGAGAGCACGCCGGCCGGCTTCTGCTGGTCCGGGCCCTTGAAGCCGAACGCGGAGACGTAGGCGCGCGAGGGCATCTCGACCTGGCCGACGTTGATCCAGTCCAGACCGTCGGAGACGACCTCCCAGAGGGTCTTCTTCGGGTCGATGTTGGAGCGGGTCTGGTCGACGTAGCTGATCTTGACCGTGTCACCGACCTTGACCGTGCCGCTGTCCGGGGTCTCCAGGTCCTGGAGCATCTTGAACAGGGTGGTCTTGCCGGCGCCGTTCGGGCCGATGATGCCGACGATGCCGTTGCGCGGCAGGGTGAAGCTGAGGTCGTCGATCAGGACCTTCTCGCCGAAGGCCTTGTTGAGGTTCTCCACCTCGATGACGACGTTGCCCAGGCGCGGGCCCGGCGGGATCTGGATCTCCTCGAAGTCCAGCTTCCGCATCTTGTCGGCCTCGGCGGCCATCTCCTCGTAGCGGGCCAGACGCGCCTTGGACTTGGCCTGGCGGCCCTTGGCGTTGGAGCGGACCCACTCAAGCTCTTCCTTGAGCCGCTTGGCGCGCTTGGCGTCCTTCTGGCCCTCGACCTTGAGACGGGACTGCTTGGTCTCCAGGTAGGTGGAGTAGTTGCCCTCGTACGGGTAGGCGCGGCCGCGGTCGAGCTCCAGGATCCACTCGGCGACGTTGTCCAGGAAGTACCGGTCGTGGGTGACGGCGACGACGGTGCCCTTGTACTTCTCCAGGTGCTGCTCCAGCCAGTTCACCGACTCGGCGTCCAGGTGGTTGGTGGGCTCGTCGAGCAGCAGCAGGTCGGGGGCCTCCAGCAGCAGCTTGCAGAGCGCCACGCGGCGCTTCTCGCCACCGGAGAGCTTGGTGACCGGCCAGTCGCCGGGCGGGCAGCCCAGGGCGTCCATGGCCTGCTCCAGCTGGGCGTCCAGGTCCCAGGCCTCGGCGTGGTCCAGCTCCTCCTGGAGCTTGCCCATCTCGTCGAGCAGCGCGTCCGAGTAGTCGGTCGCCATCTGCTCGGCGATCTCGTTGAAGCGGTCGAGCTTGCCCTTGATCTCCTTGACGCCGTCCTGGACGTTCTCCAGGACCGTCTTGGACTCGTCGAGCGGGGGCTCCTGGAGGAGCATGCCGACGGTGAAGCCGGGCGAGAGGAAGGCGTCGCCGTTGGAGGGCTGCTCCAGGCCGGCCATCATCTTCAGCACGGTGGACTTACCGGCACCGTTGGGGCCCACGACGCCGATCTTCGCTCCGGGGAGGAAGCTGAGCGTCACGTCGTCAAGGATGACCTTGTCCCCGTGCGCCTTGCGCACCTTGCGCATCGTGTAGATGTATTCCGCCACGTGAGATCGCTCCGGCGTCGTCGGGAGTAATTCGGCTTGCAGCCTTCCATTGTGCCGCACCCGGCCCGGAGCCCCGAACCGCCGGGTCCCCCTCCCGGAGCGGCCCTCGCGGTGCCCCGCCGGGGTATCCCGCGCATGCGACGGCCCGGCTCCCCGCACACGTGGTGCGGGGAGCCGGGCCGGGTGCGCCGTGGATCGGGCTACCGGATCACGGTCCGGGTGCCTCAGGCGGCGTTGCCACCGCGGCGGCGGCGGAGCAGGAAGACCGCGGCACCGCCGGCCACGACCAGACCGCCGGCGACGGCGGCGATGACCGGGGTGGCGTCACTGCCACCGGTCTGGGCCAGGCCGCCGGTGGTGCCGGGAGCGGTGCTCGGCGGCGCCGGGTGGGGAGTGGCGGCGGCGGTGGTGCCGGCGGAGGCCGACGGGGTGGCGCTCGGCGTGACCGGCTTGGCGGTGGTGGTGGTCGGGGCCGGGCTGGTCGGCGCCGGGGTCGACGGCTTGGCGGTGGTCGGGGTGGCCGACGGGCTCGGGGTGACCACGCTGGCGGTCTTGCAGTCGAGGATGCCCTTGAAGTTCTGGGTGAAGCCGTTCGGGCCGCTCACCGTGATGTCGTAGGCGGTGTCCTCGGCGACCTGGACGACCACGGTCTCGGTCTTGCCGGGCTGGACGGTGACGTCCTTGCCGGGCTTGACCGAGACGGCGGCGGCCTCGTCGCCGCCGTTGGTGACGGAGACCTTCACGCCGTTGGCGACGCACTCGACCACCGCGCTGCTGTCGACCAGCGGGCCCTTCGCGGCCTTCCAGGTCGCCTTGGCGGCGTCCTTGACGCCGAGCTTGGTCGAGCCGGCCAGGATCATGGTCTGGCTGTGCTTGGCCGGGGTGTAGCCCTTGCTGAGGAAGACGCGGCCGCTGGGCACGACGGTCTCGGCGGAGGCGTCGACGGTGGCCGTGCCGTCCGGGGTGCCCGCGGGCACGTCCAGGAACAGCTGGGTGTCCTTGGCGACCGGGCCGGTCAGCGCGTTGACCTCCTTGCCGTCCTTGTCGACGAGCTTGACCTTGTCGGCGGAGTCGCCGCCGACGGCGAGCTTCACCTCGTTGGCGCTGGAGTTGACCGTGAACGGGCCGAGCTTGCCGCCCGGCTTGCCGGACACCGAGTCCGGGGTGAGGCTGAGCGACGGCTTGGGCTCGGCGGCGATGCCCTTGTTCTTCTCGCTGACGAGGTAGTCGCGCAGTTGCTTGGCCTCGGCGTCGACCGGGGTGGCCTTCTTGCCGTCGGAGAACTTCCAGATCGCGGCCTGGGTGCCCGCGGCGGCGTCCTCCTTGGTGAGCTCGCCCTTGACGCCGGCCGCGTCGGCCAGCTTCTTGAGGTCGGTCACCTGCGGGTAGGAGTTCTCCAGGATCCAGCGGATCTTGGAGGCGTCCTCGGCCTTGTCCGGGCGGCCGAGCGAGCTCGACTTCCAGTCGGACTCCTGGTACTCGACACCGCTCCTGATGTCGACCGGGTGGTCGATGTCGATGCAGTACGTCTGGATCTCGCCGCCGTCGGACGTCTTGAGGGTGAAGAGGCCGCCCTGGATGGAGTGGCCCCCCTCGATGGCGATCTCCTCGCTCATCAAGCTCGGCTGGATCACTGCCGTGACGGCCCCGCCGGGGGCGTCGGCCGCAGCCGCCGCACCGGCCGCGAACAGGCCCCCGGCCAGCGCAACACTGGTCGCGAGCATGACAGTAGTGATGCGGGGAAGCGCCCGCCCCTGCCTCTGGAACATCTTGGGATCCCTCCGGGCCGGGCCATGCCGATGGGCAGCCCGCCTTGCTTGCCGCGCCCCCTGTGGCGCTGCTTCACGATGTGAACCAGACGCATCCTATGAAGCGTCAGAGGCCCGGAAACCCCCATGCGAAATCAGGACGATACCGTATCCGTATCGTTATCAACCCTCTCGGTGTCTCCACAAGCTGACGACCCGCCAGAATTCCGAGATCATTCTGCTAACCGGGACGGGATTGCGCGTGCGGGTCGCAACACCGTCCTCGATTCACATATTTGTCGACAGTGATACCGCCCGCCGGACACCCCGTCAGCCGCTAGGCGTCACCCCCGCTTTCCCCCTCCGCCACCGCCCCGACGCCCGCCCCGGCCGGCCGCCGGCCGCGCAGGGCGTCCACGATCCACCCGGGCACCGCCTCGCCGAACGCCGCTCCCGCCGCCCCGGCAGCCCCCTCCGGCCCGGCCGCGGCGCCGGACGCCCGACCGGGAGGCCCACCCCCGGATCCTCCCGCGGATCCCCCCGGGGACACCCCCGGAGATCCGCTCCGCGCACCCGGCGCCCAGCTGAACCTCGCCGTGCCGCGGCTCAGATCGTGCCCGACCGACCGGGCGTCGATCTCGACCCGACTGCGCTTCACCTCGCCCTCCGTCCATTCCCGCACCCTCAGCCGGCCGCTCACCACCACCGGATCCCCCTTCGCCAGCGAGTCGATCAGGTGCCCCGCCAGCGTCCGCCAGGCCGTCACCGTCATCCACTGGGTCTCGCCGTCGACCCAGCCGTCCCGCGCCCGGTCGTAGCGCCGCTCGGTCGACGCCAGCCGGAAGTTCGCGACCGGCACCCCGCCGGGGGTCTGGGCGTACGTCACCTCGGTGGCGACATTCCCGATCACCGTCACCTGGGTCTCGTTCACAGCACGCTCCGCTCTCTCGGTTGCACCGTACGGAATCGACCGGCACGGGTTGAGAGTGCGCTTCCCCGGAAATACGCACCAGGGAGATCGGTAATCCTGTGGACAACTCGGGCCTGTGGAAAAACCTTGTCGCCCGCAGGGGTGAATTTGAGCCTTTGTGCGACGATCACACCCATGTGCACGGGTCCATGACAAGAATCCCCGGGCCGCCCCGCCGCCCCAGGACACCCCCAGGGGTGGCCCCGACGACCGTCCGCCCACGTCATCCGACCGAACGAACCCGAATACGGCCCCCCACCCGCGTCGATGCCGGCCTCGGCCGTGGCGCTTTCTCCGTGCCGAATCCATAACGGGTGGGCAGACAGCCCCGTAACGAGTGCACAACGTCCGGCGCGGAACACCTCCAGACCGCTGCACTCACGGCCTTCACCTGCGATTATCGGACCGCTCCACCGAGGCCGACACACCAACGGCGGTGTCGCAACACCCGGCCGAGGAACGGGACACCCTTATCCTGTCCCCGACAGGGCAGGGACCCGCCAACCCCCACACCCACCCTCAGGTACGGGAGAGGTCAGCGGGCGCCGCGCGCCCACCGCCCCGTCCCGGCAACGGTCACGCCCGCCAGGGCGCCGTCCGTCCCGCCCCCATAGCTCAGCGGATAGAGCACCCGCCTTCTAAGCGGTAGGTCGCAGGTTCGAATCCTGCTGGGGGCGCCACGCACCACCGCGCCGTGCCCGGCGCCGCACGCTCCGCGCGCTTCGCGCACTCCCCGCATTTCACGCCCGGCACCGAGCGCGCATCACCCGTGACCATCCGTGGCGTGCACGCCCCGAAAAGACCCGCCCCGGGAATTCCGGTGCCGGAAACACCCCGGAGCGAAGCGCCCTACGCCGGCGGACCGTCCGCGCCCGCACCCGCCCCCGCGCCGGCCGCGTCCCCGCCGGCCACCAGCCGCGCCAGGTAGCCGTCCAGCAACTCCGTCTGCCGGCGCGCCGGGAACTCCGCCGGGGCGAACAGCGCCTGCACCACCAGCCCCAGCACGAAGGCCTGCGCCGCCGCCGCGACCTCGGCCACCGGCGGACCGGCCGGCAGTTCGCCGAGCCGGCGTGCGGCCTCGACGCACTCCGCCAGCACCCCGCGCGACCGCGCGTACCGTGCCGCGTGGGCCCCGGCGAGCTCCGGATCGGCCAGCGCGACGTCCCAGGAACCCACCCAGATCCGGTTGCCCGCCCGGCCCGGCCCGTCCAGCGGCAGCACGTCCAGCAGCGCCGCCCGCAGCCGGGCCAGCCCCTCCGGCGGCGGCGGTCCGCCGTCGGCCGGCGCGAGCCGCCGCGGCCGGGCCAGCGAGCGCCGGTCCAGGACGTCCAGCGCGTGGGCGACCAGGGCCTTCTTGCTCGGGAAGTAGTGCGTCAGCAGTCCGGTGCTGGCCCCCATCTCGGCGGCCACCGCACGCAGCGTGAGCCCCTCGAAACCCCGGGTGGACAGCACCCGCCAGACCGCCTCGGAGACTTCGGTTCGGCGGGCTTCATGATCTCCACGGGCCGGTGTCATGGGGTTATCTTACGTACCAAACGTTTGTTACGGACGGCCGCAGACCGCCCGCCCCGCCCCTCGTCGCGAAAGGCACCGCCCATGTTCGCCGTCCCCCTCGCCGAGAACGCCGAGCTCCGCCCGCTGGAGCCCTGGCAGGCGCCCGAGTACCTGGAGCACATCGAACGCGGCCGCGCCCACATCGACGCCTGGATCGGCTGGGCCGCGCTGGCCACCGACCTCGACTCGGCCCGCGAGGTCCTGCAGCGCTACGCGGACCGGCAGGCCGCCGACACCGCCCGCCTCTACGGCATCTGGCGCGACGGCACGCTGGTCGGCGGCACGATGTTCGTGCAGTTCGACGCCAGGAGCGGCAACTGCGAGATCGGCGTCTGGACCGAGCCCGCCGGCCAGGGCCACGGCCTGGTCACCACCGCCGTCCGGCACCTGGTCGACTACGCCTTCACCGTCCGGGGCATGCACCGGATCGAGTGGCACAACCGGCCGGAGAACCTCCGCAGCCGGTCGGTGGCCCAGCGCCTGGGCTTCACCCTGGAGGGCGTCCTGCGCGAGAGCTACCTGCACGGCGGCGTCCACCACGACGGCGAGGTCTGGTCGCTGCTCGCCCACGAGTGGAAGCCGCAGGGCGCCCCCGCCTCCTGACGGCACGACGGCGGGGCCGGCGGACGACTCCACCGGCCCCGCCGCTCCCCCGGCCACCGCGTGCTCCCGGCCACCGCGTGCCCCCGGCCGGCACGGTGCCGAACAGCGACGCCCCCAGCGCCCCGCCCGGCCGGCGGGCCGGAGCGGCGTTCCGGACGGCGGTGACGAGACGAGGTGGCCGGTCAGCGGCCCGGCCCCGACCCCGGCCACCGCGCTCTGGGAGAGTGTCCGCACCCACACCCTCCCGGAGGTGCCCATGGCCACCCAGCCGCTGCTGACGCGCGAGCGCGCCCCGCTGCCCACCGAGACCGACGGCCTCAACGCCCACCTCGGCGAGGACGGCGTCGCGGTCCTGGAGTTCGACCGCCCGCACCGGCGCAACGCCGTCACCCTGGCGATCTGGCAGGCCCTGCCCGGTGTGCTGAAGCGGCTCGCCGAGGAGCCGGGGGTGCGCGTCCTGCTGGTCACCGGCGCGGGCGGCACCTTCAGCGCGGGCGCGGACATCGGCGAACTCGCCGACGTCTACGGCGATCCGGACCGCGCCGACGCCTACCACGCGGTCAACGTGGCCGCCGAGGAGGCGCTGGCGGCCTTCCCGCACCCGACCGTCGCCGTGGTGCACGGCGCCTGCGTCGGCGGCGGCTGCCAGCTGGCGCTCGCCTGCGACCTGCGGTTCGTCGCCGAGGACGCCCGGCTCGGCATCACCCCGGCCAAGCTGGGCGTGGTCTACCCGGCGGTGCCGACCCTGCGGCTGGCCCGGCTGGTCGGCCCGGCCCGCGCCAAGTACCTGCTCTTCTCCGGCGAGTTGCTGCCCGGCCCGAGGGCGGCCGCCCTCGGCCTGGCCGAGCACGTCCTGCCGGCCGGCGAACTGGACGCGGCGGCCCTGGAGTTCGCCCGGCTGCTGACCACCCGCTCGCCGCAGACCATCGGGGCCGTCAAGGCCGCGCTGGCCGTCCCGCCGGAGCAGGCCGCCGCGGCCCTCGCCCCCTGGGAGCGCCGCTCCCGCGAGGCGCCGGACGTCCGCGAGGGCCTCGCCGCCTTCCTCGAACGCCGTCCGCCCAGGTTCTGAGCCTCACCGGGGAACGGCCGCGCACGGGCCGGTCGATACGATCACGCGATCGAATACGACCGATCCGCCGATGGAGCCGTCCCCTTGGAGCAGCACGCGATGACCGTCCCCACGCCCGCGGCACCCTGGGCCCGCCGGATCACCGACGGCCTGGAGCCGAAGAACGTCATCATCGCGATGCTGCTCCTGCTCGGCGGGGCCCGCTACGGCTGGCGGGGCCTCGCCTGGGCGGTGTTCGCGGCCCTGTTCACGGCCGTGATCCCGACCCTGCTCATCCGGTTCGGGATGCGCCGGGGCACCGTGGACGACCGGCACGTCGGCAACCGCCGGCGGCGTCTGACGCTCTTCCCGCTCATCATGGTCTCGGTCGCGGCCGGATTCGCCGGGATGCTCCTGGCGCACGCGCCGCGCGACCTCACCGCGGTGGTGCTGGCGATGTTCGCCTCGCTGGTCCCGATCCTGGTGATCACCGCCTGGTGGAAGGTCTCCGTGCACACCGCCGTGGCGAGCGGCGCGGTGGTCTGCCTGGCCGTCGCGCTCGGTCCGTGGTGGCTGCTGCTGTACCCGCCGGTCGCGGTGATCGGCTGGTCCCGGGTGGTGCTGCGGGACCACACCGCCGCGCAGACGGTCGTCGGCACGGCGGTGGGCGCCCTCGCGGCCGGTCTCACCTTCTGGGCCGCCCGCTAGCGGGATCCGGAGCCGTCAGCGGATCGGCACCCCCGAGATGGCCCGGGCGATGACCAGCCGCTGGATCTCGCTGGTGCCCTCGAAGATCGAGTAGATCGCGCTGTCCCGGTGCATCCGCTCGACCGGGTACTCCCGGGTGAAGCCGTTGCCGCCCAGGATCTGCATCGCCTGCGCGGTGACCCACTTGGCGGTCTCCCCGGCGTAGAGCTTGGACATCGAGCCCTCGGCCGAGGTGAACGGCTGCTGGGTGGCGGCCATCCAGGAGGCCCGCCAGACCAGCAGCCGGGCCGCGTCGATCCGGGTCTTCATGTCGGCCAGCTGGAAGGCCACGCCCTGGTTGTCGATGATCGGGCGGCCGAACTGCACCCGGGTCCCGGCGTAGTCGAGCGCCACCTCGTACGCGGCCCGGGCGATGCCGATCGCCTGCGCGCCGACGGCCGGCCGGGAGGCCTCGAAGGTGGCCATCGCGGCGTTCCGCCCGCTCCTGCGGACGCCCTCGCGGGCCCGCGCCAGGCGCTCGTCCAGCTTCTCCTTGCCGCCGAGCAGGCAGTGGCCGGGCACCCGGACGCCGTCCAGCACCACCTCGGCGGTGTGCGAGGCGCGGATGCCGTGCTTCTTGAACTTCTGGCCCTGGCTCAGGCCCGGCGTGCCCGGCGGCACCACGAAGGACGCCTGCCCGCGCGCGCCGAGCGCCGGGTCGACGGTGGCGACGACCACGTGGACCGCCGCGATCCCGCCGTTGGTGGCCCAGGTCTTGGTGCCGTTCAGCACCCACTCGCCGGTGGCCTCGTCGTGGACGGCCCGGGTGCGCAGCGCGGAGACGTCCGAACCGGCGTCCGGCTCGGAGGAGCAGAACGCGGCGACCTTGACGTCCTCGGGGGTGCCGAACATCTGCGGCGCCCAGGTGCCGATCTGCTCGTCGGTGCCGTTGGCGAGCACGGCGACGGCGGCGAGGGTGGTGCCCACGATGGACAGGCCGATGCCGGCGTCGCCCCAGAACAGTTCCTCCATGGCGATCGGGATGCCCACGCCGGAGGGGTCGAAGTACTGCTGGGCGTAGAAGTCGAGCGAGTAGATGCCGAGCTTGGCGGCCTCCTGGATGACCGGCCAGGGGGTCTCCTCGCGCTCGTCCCACTCCGCGGCGGCGGGCCGCATCACATCGGCGGCGAAGCCGTGCAGCCAGTCGCGGACGGCGAGCTGGTCCGGTCCCGGGTCCAGGGAGAAGGTGCTCATGGGTGGGGGCCTCCGAAGAAGGGTGCGACCGACCGGGGTGTTACCACCGGTAACATCGTCGGAGTCTGCTACTGCTTGGTAACCGGTGTCAACGCCCCCAGCCGCACGAAACGAGGGAACCGCGCATGGATCCAGAGCCCCGCCGGGAACAGCTGCTCAACGCCGCCGACCGGGTCGTCCAGCGCGAGGGCCCCGGCGCCAGCATGAACGCGATCGCCGCCGAGGCCGGCATCACCAAGCCGATCCTCTACCGGCACTTCGGCGACCGGAACGGCCTGGTGCGGGCCCTGACCGAACGTCACACCGGCGGCCTGCTGGCCGCCGTCCGGGCCGCCCTCGCCGAGCCCCTGGAACGCCGCGACCGGGTCGAACACGTGCTGGACACCTACCTCGCCGGGATCGAGGCCCGCCCGCAGGTCTACCGGCTGCTCACCCACCCCGAACCGGGCGACCCGAGCGGCGCCGGCCACGCGCTCGCCCCGGCGCTCCAGCAGATCGCCGAGGAGATCACCCGGGCCGTCGCCGACCAGATCGACCTCGGCGCCGACCGCGAACTGCTCGCCGAGGCCTGGGGCCGGGCCATCACCGGCATGGTGCTGGCGGCCGGCGACTGGTGGCTGGAGTCCCGGCCCTGTTCGCGCACCCGGATGGTCCAGGCCCTCGCCGACCTGCTCTGGGGCCGGCTGGCCGCCGCCGCCGACCTGCCGACCGCCGTGCTGCCGGCCGGCCCCGCGCCGGAGCCCGCCGACTGAGGACCGCCGGCGGACCCCCGCCGACCGCCGCGCACCGCCGTCTTGTGGCGGACGCGCCCGCCCCGGCATCATCGGGCCCCACCCCCGCCCGCCCCGGAGGTCCCGATGCGTCCGCGCCGCACCGCCGCCACCCTCCTGCTCGCCGCCGCCCTCGCCCTGCCCGCCGGGCCCGCCCGGGCCCAGCCCCCGTCCCGGCCCGCGTCCCCCGCACCGGCGTTCCCCACCGGCACCGCCACCGACCCGGACGGCCGCACCGACCTCACCGACGCCTCCGGCCGCCGGCTCCGGCTGCGCGGCTTCAACCTCGACAAGTACGCCGAGGCCACCGAACAGGACGTCAGGTCGATCGCCGCGCAGGGCTTCACCCTGATCCGCCTGCCCGTCTCCTGGACCAGGCTGGAGCCCACCCCCGGCCGCCTGGACCCCGGCGAGCTGCGCCGGCTGCACGGGCTCCTCGACCGGGCCGACCGCCACGGCCTGCTGGTCCTGGTCGACTTCCACCAGGACGTCTACGGCCCCCGGTTCGGCGGCGGCACCAACGGCATCCCGCCCTGGGCCACCCGGGACGACGGCCTGCCGTTCGAGGCCGACCCCGACGACTGGTTCGCCGGCTACTTCCAGCCCGCCGTCCAGGCCGCCTTCCGGCACCTCTACGACGACCCCGACCTGCGCGCCGCGCAGGCCGGCTTCTACACCCGGCTGGCCCGCGAACTGCGCGGCCACCGCTCCCTGCTGGGCTACGACCTGTTCAACGAGCCGTTCGGCCCGCTGGACGGCGACCCGGCCGACCCGGAGGTGCTGGCGCGCGCCGCCGCCGAACTGGAGCAGGGCCGGCTCGCCGCCATGTACCGCCGGCTGATCGCCGCCGTGCGCCGGGCGGACGACCGCGCCTGGCTGTTCGTCGAACCGACGGTGCTGGTCGGCCAGGGCGTGCCCACCCGGCTGCCCGGCTTCACCGACCCCCGCCCGGGCGCGCCCCGGATCGGCTACGCACCGCACTTCTACGACACCGCGGTCGAGTCCGGGGCCGACTGGGACCCGTCCGGCGGCTTCGTCGAGCGCTACACCGCCGCCGTCACCGGCTACCCCGCCGCCCACCGGCTGCCGGTGCTGGTCGGCGAATGGGGCCCGCCGGACTCCCGCCGGCCCGGCAACACCCTGCTGGTGCGCCGCCAGGTCGAGGCCATGGACGGCTTCGCGGGCGGCTGGACGATGTGGTACTGGTGCCGGGGCAACGGCGGCTACTGCGTGCTCGACCCCGCCGGGCGGCCCGCCCCGGGCGCCGAGCCGGCCTTCGGCCCGTACCCGGTCGCGGTCGCCGGCACCGCCGTCCGCACCACCGCGGACGGCACCCGGCACACCGTCGGGTGGCAGGCCGACGGCACCGGCCGTACCACCGAACTCGCCCTGCCGGCCGCCGCGTTCCCCGCCGGGGCGCGGGTCACCGTCCGCCCGGCCGGCGCCCGCACCGACCTCGACCAGCCGGACGCCGAGCACGCCGGACGGCTCCGCGTCCGGCTCCCGCACGCCCGCCCGGGCACCCCGGTCACCGTCACCGTCGAACCCCGCTGACCGCAGCCCGCCGGCGGACCGCCGCCGGCACCGGGGCCCGGGCGGCGTCCGCGACGCCGCCGGGCCCTTCCGGCCGCTACAGCAGCCCGCGACGGGCCAGCAGCGGCCCGGTCCCGGGGTCGCGCCCGACCACCGCGCGGAAGGAGTCCAGCGCGTCCCGGCTGTCGCCGCGGGCCAGCAGCTCGCGGCGGAACACCTCGCCGCTCTCCCGCACGCCGCGGCCGTTGCCCTTGAACCACTCCACCGTGTCGGCGTCCAGCACCTCCGACCAGATGTACGCGTAGTAGCCCGCGCTGTACCCGCCCGCGAAGATGTGGCCGAAGTAGGTGGTCCGGTAGCGCGGCGGGATCGCCGCCACCGCCAGGCCGGCCTTCTCCAGCGCCGCCGCCTCGAACTCCCGGGCGTCCGTGACCTCCCGGCCCTCCGGCAGGGTGTGCCAGGCCCAGTCCAGCAGCGCCGCCGCCAGGTACTCGACGGTCCGGAAGCCCTGCCCGAAGGACTCCGCGGCCTCCATCCGCTCCACCAGCCCGGCCGGCAGCGGCTCGCCCGTCTCGTGGTGCCGGGCGTAGTTGGCCAGCACCTCCGGCCACACCATCCACATCTCGTTGACCTGCGAGGGGAACTCCACGAAGTCCCGCGGCACGGCCGTGCCCGCCAGGTACGGGTGGCGGACGTCCGAGAAGAGCCCGTGCAGCGCGTGCCCGAACTCGTGGAACAGGGTGCGGACCTCGTCCCAGGAGAGCAGCACCGGCTCGCCCGGAGCCGGCTTGGCGATGTTCAGGTTGTTGTAGACCACCGGCCGCTGCCCCAGCAGCTGCGACTGGGTGACCAGTTCGTCCATCCAGGCACCGCCGCGCTTGGACGCCCGGGCGTGGAAGTCGCCGAGGAACAGGCCCAGCCCGGAGCCGTCGGCGTCGAACACCTCGAAGACCCGGGTGTCCGGGTGGTAGCCGACGAGGTCCGGGCGCTCGGTGAAGGTCACCCCGTAGGCCAGGTTGGCGGCGAAGAACACGCCGTCCCGCAGCACCCGCTCCAGCTCGAAGTAGGGGCGCAGCGCCGCCGCGTCCACCTGGTAGGAGGCCTGGCGGACCTGCTCCGAGTAGTACGCCCAGTCGTGCGCGGCGATCTCCTCGACGCCGTCGGCCGCGGCGAGCTTGGCCAGCTCGGCGGCCTCCCGGCGGGCGTTGGCCACGGCCGGGGGCACCAGCCGGGCGAGCAGCGCGTCCACCGCCTCGACGGTGCCGGCCGTCTCGTCGGCCACCACCTGGGCGGCGTGGGTGTCGTGGCCGAGCAGCCGGGCGCGCTCGGCGCGCAGCGCGGCCATCCGGATCGCCAGCGGGCCGTTGGTGTCGGCGGCGCGGTCGAGCGAGGCCGCGAGCAGCCGCTCGCGCACCGAGCGGTCGGTGAGGGAGGCGAGTTCGGTCTGGTTGGAGAAGTTCTTCAGGCTCAGCACGTAGGTGCCCGGCCGCCCGAGCGCCCGGCCGTTCTCGGCGGCGGCCGCGATCGCGTCGGCCGAGAGGCCGGCCAGCTGCTCGGCGGAGTCCAGCACCAGCGCCCGGGCCTGCGAGTCGGCGGACACGTTCTGCCGGAACTCCGAGGAGGCGGCGGCCAGTTCGGTGTTGATCGCGCGCAGCCGGTCCTGCTCCCCGGCGCCCAGCCGGGCGCCGGCCCGGACGAACGCGGTGTGCCGGCGCTCCAGCAGCCGCAGCGTCTGCGGGTCCAGCTCCAGCGCGTCGCGGCCGGCGTGCAGCTCCTCGATCCGGGCGAACAGCGCGGCGTCCAGGTGGATCGCGTCCCGGTGCGCGGCCAGCCGGGGGCTGATCTCGGCGTCGATCCGGTCGACCTCGGGGGTGGTGTCGGCGGCGGAGTGGTTCTCGAAGACCACCTTGACCCGGTGCAGCAGCCTGCCCGAGCGCTCCAGCGCGACCAGGGTGTTCTCGACCGTCGGCGGCTGCGGGTCGGCGGTGATCGCCGCGATCTCGGCGAGCTGCTCGGCCATCCCGCGCTCGAAGGCGGGCAGGTAGTGTTCCGGCCGGATCTCGGCGAACGGCGGCAGTTCGTAGGCCAGGGTGCTGGGCCTGAAGAACGGGTTCTCGGTCATTTCGCCGACCTTACGCGCTGTCACCGGCACTGCCCACACCCTTTCGCCCCACGGTCCGGCGCGCCTGCGGCGGCACGCCCCCGGACGGCGCGGCTCCGGTTGTCGTACCCTCCCGCTACCGTCGTCGGCGGCCGACCGTACGCCCCCGGACGGCCCGGCCCGCGCCGACGCCCGCGCCGACGCCCGCACCACCGTCCGACCCGCGGTCCCGCCCGCGGTCCGTCGCCGGCCCGCCCGCAGCACCACCGCAGTCAAGACGAGAGGAGGAGCCCCTCGTGGCACCCCGGATCGCCCTCGCCCCGGATCCGCACGGCCCCGGCGGCCGGCTCCAGCCGCTCGACGACGCCGGTGCCCCGCTCGGCCCGCCCGAACCCGCCGCCGACCTCGCCGCCGCCGTCGCCGCCCGGGAGGCCGCCGAGCACCCCCGGTGGGTGTGGGCCGCCGCCGACTCCGGGTACGCGCCGCTGCTCCCCCGGCTGCCCGACCGGCTCGCCCGCTGCCACGACCTGCGGCTGGTCGAGGCGCTGCTGCTCGCCCACGAGGGCCGCTTCGGCGCCCCGCGCTCGCTCGGCGCCGGCTGGGCCCGGCTGCGCGGCCTGCCCGTGCCCGCCGACCTCCCCGAGCCCGGCTCCGCCGAGGCCGGTGACGGCCAGGACACCCTGTTCGCCCCCGACCGGCTCCAGCTGCCGCCCGGCACCGACCCGCTGGCCGCGGTCGTCGCCGTCCACGCCGAGCAGCAGCGCCGGCTCGCCGCGATCGCCGACCCGGCCGCCCGCGCCCGGTTCCGGCTGCTGGCCGCCGCCGAGTCGGCCGGCGCGCTGGCCGCCGCCGAGATGGCCCACGACGGCCTGCCCTGGCGCGTCGACGTCCACGACCGGCTGCTCACCGAACTGCTCGGCCCCCGCCCCAGCGTCCCCGGCACCCAGCCGCGCCTGCTCGCCGAACTCGCCGTCGAGCTCCAGCGGGCGCTCGGCGGGCGCCCGTTCAACCCCGACTCGCACAGCCAGGTGCTGCGCGCCTTCGCCGACGCCGGCATCCCGCTCGCCTCCACCCGCTCCTGGGAGCTGAAGACCGTCGACCACCCGGCGGCCCGGCTGCTGGTCCGCTACAAGGAGCTGTCCCGGATCCACGTCGCGCACGGCTGGGCCTGGCAGGACGCCTGGGCGCGCGGCGGCCGGTTCCGCCCCGAGTACGTGGTCGGCGGCGTGGTCTCCGGCCGCTGGGCCAGCCGGGGCGGCGGCGCGCTGCAGATCCCGCGCATCCTGCGCCGCGCCGTGGTCGCCGACCCGGGCTGGCTGCTGGTGGTCGCCGACGCCGCCCAGCTGGAGCCGCGTGTGCTCGCCGCGCTCTCCCAGGACGCCGGGCTGGCCCGCACCGCCGCCGGCGGCGACCTCTACGAGGCACTGGCCGCCACCGCCTTCCACGGCGACCGCGACAAGGCGAAGCTCGGCCTGCTCGGCGCGATGTACGGCCAGACCAGCGGCGACATCGGCCCCCTGCTGGCCACCCTGCGCAGCCGCTACCCGGCCGCGATGGGCTACGTCGAGGCGGCCGCCCGCACCGGCGAGGACGGCGGCGTGGTCGCCTCCCGGCTGGGCCGCCCCTGCCCGCCCGCCTCGGCCGACTTCCTGGACCTCACCGAGGCACCCGAGACGGCGGGCGACGCCGGCGGCCGCTCGGCCCGCGCCCGGGGCCGGTTCACCCGCAACTTCGTCATCCAGGCCAGCGCCGCCGACTGGGCCCTCGCCCTGCTGGCCGCGCTGCGCCGCCGGCTCGGCGAGATCCCGGTGGCCGCCCCGGCCGACCGCCCGCACCTGGTGTTCTTCCAGCACGACGAGGTGATGGTGCACACCCCGGCCAACCACGCCGAGGAGGTGGCGTCGGCGGTCTCCGCGGCGGCCGACGAGGCCCGCCGGCTGGTCTTCGGCGACACCCCGGTGCGGTTCCCGCTCTCCACCGCCGTGGTGGAGTGCTACGCCGACGCCAAGTGAGCCCTCAGAGCTTGCGGAAGCCGCGCGCCTCCTCGGCCGCCGCCACCACCTCGGCCAGCGCCGCGCCGGTCGAGGCGGTCACCGCGGCGGCCACCGCCCCCTCCACGAACGGCGCGTCGACCAGCACCACGCCGGGGCGCGGCTCGTCCTCCAGCACGGTCACCGCCGTCAGCACCGAGCTCCCGAGGTCCGGCAGCACCGCGACGCCCGCCCCGCCGTCCGCCGCCACGACGGCCCGGGCGATCAGCTCGTAGCTGGTCCCGAGCCCGCCCTCCTCCGTCCCGGCGGCCACCACCACCCGCACCTCCGGCGAGGCGAGCTCCGCCAGCAGGTCCTTCAACCCGCCGGCCAGCGCCGCGCTGTGCGAGACCAGAACGATGCCCACGTGTCCACTCATGCCCCCGACCTTAGGCCGTGCCCCGGCGGCACGGCCCCGGGCGGCTCCCCGGGACACGCCCCGGGCGTGCGCGCGCCGCCCGGGTGGGCCGCCGCGGCCGGCGTGTCGGATTCCGTGCCCGGGGTCCCCGTCTGGCGTAGCGTCGGGTCAGCACCGTCTGCCGAGGGGAGCGCGTACGCCGTGAAGAAGCTCATCAACGCCGCGGAGAGCGTCCTGGAGGACGCGCTGGCCGGAGTGGCCGCCGCCCATCCGGAACTGGCGGTGGACATCGCCGGCCGGGTCATCACCAGGGCCGTGCGGCCGGCCGCGCCGAAGGTGGCGCTGGTGTCCGGCGGCGGGTCGGGGCACGAACCGCTGCACGGCGGCTTCGTGGGGCCCGGCATGCTGGACGCGGCCTGCCCCGGCGAGGTGTTCACCTCCCCCGTCCCGGACCAGATGCTGGCCGCCGCCAAGGCCGTGGACTCCGGCGCCGGCGTGGTGTTCGTCGTCAAGAACTACACCGGCGACGTGATGAACTTCGAGCTCGCCGCGGAGCTGGCCGCCGAGGAGGGCATCGAGGTCCGCACGGTGCTGGTCAACGACGACGTCGCGGTCGAGGACTCCACCTGGACGGCCGGGCGGCGCGGCACCGGCGCGACGGTGCCGGTGGAGAAGATCGCGGGCGCGCTGGCCGAGCGCGGCGCCTCGCTGGACGAGGTGGCCGCCCTCGGCGAGCGGGTGAACGCGGCCTCCCGCTCGTTCGCGATCGCGCTGAGCGCGGCGACCGTCCCGGCCGCGGGCAAGCCCGGCTTCGAGCTGGCCGAGGACGAGATCGAGGTGGGCGTCGGCATCCACGGCGAGCCGGGCCGCCGCCGGGAGCGCTTGCGCCCGGCCCGGGAGCTGGTCGCCGAGGTGGTCGGGACGATCCTCACCGACCACCACCTGACCGCCGGCGACGAGGTGATCGCGCTGGTCAACGGGCTGGGCGCGACGCCGCTGATGGAGCTGTACATCGTCTTCGGCGAGGTCTCCGCCCGGCTGGCCGAGCGCGGCATCACGGTGGCCCGCAGCCTGGTCGGCAACTACGTGACCAGCCTGGACATGGCCGGTTTCTCGCTCACCCTCACCAAGGCCGACGGCCAGCTGCTGGAGCTGTGGGACGCCCCGGTGGACACCCCCGCCCTCAAGCGCGCCTGACCCGCGGAACAGGAGTACCCGACATGGACGTCGACACCCGCCTCGCCGAGGCCTGGGTCCGCGCGCTGGCCGCCGCGGTCGAGAAGGAGCACGGGCGGCTCACCGAGCTGGACTCCGCGATCGGCGACGGCGACCACGGCAGCAACCTGCGGCGCGGCTTCACCGCCGTGCTGGCCGCCCTGGACGCGCCGGACGCCCCGGCCCCCGCCGGTCCCGGCGCGCTGCTGACGAAGACCGGCACCACGCTGATCTCCAAGGTCGGCGGCGCCTCCGGCCCGCTCTACGGCAAGGCGTTCCGGGCGATCGGCGCCGCGCTGCCGCAGCCCGGCGGGGCACCCGCCGACGCGGCCGCGCTCGGCGAGGCACTGGCGGCCGGACTGCGCGCGGTGCGGGATCTCGGCAAGGCCGAGCCGGGCGACAAGACCATCGTCGATGCCTGGACGCCCGCGCTGGAGGCCTACCGGGCGGCGGTGGCCGGCGGCGCGGGCCTGCCGGAGGCCGCCGCGGCCGCGGCCGGGGGCGCCGAGCGGGGCGCCCTGGACACCGTGCCGCTGCAGGCCCGCAAGGGCCGCGCCTCCTACCTGGGCCCGCGCAGCGTCGGCCACCAGGACCCGGGTGCCACCTCCACCGCCCTGCTCTTCCGCGCCCTGGCCGACGCCGCCGCCCTCCCGCCCGCCGCCGGGGCGCCCTGAGCTGCGCGGGAGCCGGCGCTAGGCGGCGTCGGTGCGGGTGATCAGCAGCAGCAGCGCGTCGTCCCGCAGTTCGCCCCCGGTGTGCGCCAGCAGGTCGGCGTAGACCCGCCCGACCGCCGCCTCCAGCTCCGCCGCGGAGCGGGCCGCGCCGCGCACCAGCGGGCCGACCCGCTCGGCGAGCGGGTAGAACACGCCGCTGTGCCGGTGCTTGGCCTCGATCACGCCGTCGGTGCAGAGCACCAGCACGTCGTCCGTGCCGAACGACTGGTCCCAGGTGCTCGGCTCACCGGCCGCGAGCCGGCCGAGGCCGAGCGGCACCCACGGGTCGGGCGCGTCGAGGACGTGCGCCCGGCCCTCCGGGTCCACCCGGATCGGCGGCACGTGCCCGTACTGGAGCAACTGGACCACGCCGGGCCGGCGGAACTCGGCGAACAGCGCGGTGGTGAACTCGCCGTCCGGCACGTGCCGCTCGACGCTGGCCTCGATCCGGGCGGCCACCCCGCGCAGCCCGGCCTCGTCGTAGGCGGCCTCGCGGAAGGCGCCGAGCACCACGGCGGCGGTCTGCACCGCGCCGAGCCCCTTGCCCCGCACGTCGCCGACCGCGACCCGGGTGCCGTAGGGGGTCTCCAGGACGGAGTAGAGGTCCCCGCCGATCCGTGACGCGTCGGCGGCGGAGACGTACCGCACGGCGAGGTGCAGCGGTCCGACGACCGGGCCGGGCAGCCGCAGCAGGGCGCGCTGAGCGGCCTCCGCGACGGAGCTGACCGCCGCGTAGGCCGCGGCCCTGCGCATCCGGATCCTGGCCACCCAGGCGGAGAACACCGACAGCAGCAGGTAGCTGACCATCGCGCCCCACAGGAAGCGGACGTCGTTGAGGTTGTCGACCTGGTCGTAGTGGCTGAGGCCGAAGACGGCGAGCAGGCCGATCGAGCAGACGCCGAGCAGTTCGAGCGGGCGCAGGGTGAGGGCGGCGATGCTGGGGACGACGGTCATCAGCGGCGCGAGGTAGCGGTCCTGGCCGGAGTAGAGGTCGGCGAACCCGACCAGCACGATCGCGATCAGCGCGGGGGCGGCCCGTCGCCAGAACGGGATGTCGAGCAGGTCGACGGCGAGCAGCGCGTTGCGCCGCCGGGCCGGTGGCTGCCCGACGCCGGTCGGGACGGACGGCGACTGGGCACGGCGGAACGGGGACACATATCGAACATAACGGACGATCAGTACGCCCACCCGCGCACCCCCGGCCTCCCCCGTCCCGCCCGTGGCCGCGAGACCCCCGGGCCCGTCGAATCCGCCCATGTCACGGCGCGGATTCGGGCGCAGCGTGGCCGGACGCCTACGCTCTGCTCTCGGAGCGCGCACCGGCCGATGCCCGGGCGACACCCCGGCGTCAAGCGGAATGCGATCCACACCACACCATCCGTACCCCTACGGAATACCCCTTAGGGGTATGGTGGGATTATCAGCCGGGCCCGGGCGTACGCTCGCGGCCGTACCGACCTTCCGGAGGCCACGATGTCCAGCACCATCACCTATACCGTCACCGGCATGAGCTGCGGACACTGTGAGAGTTCGGTCAGCAAGGAGCTCTCCGCCCTCGCCGGAGTGACCGAGGTGTCCGCCGACGCCAAGGCCGGCACGGTCACCGTCTCCGCCGCCGCCCCGCTGGACGACGAGCAGGTGCGCGCCGCCGTCGACGAGGCCGGCTACGAGCTGGTCGGCCGCGCCGCCTGAGAGCCCCCGCCGCGCGGCGGGGGCCCGGCGAACCCCGCCCCCGCCGTGCCCTCCCCTAGGAGCTGATCAGCACATGAGCACCTCCACCTCGGGCTCCGCCTCCCCGGACACGGCGACCGCCACCACCGGCCAGGAGGACCCCACCGCGGTCCGCGAGCGCGTCGAACTCCGGATCGGCGGCATGACCTGTGCCGCCTGCGCCGCACGCGTCGAGAAGAAACTCAACCGGATGGCCGGCGTCGAGGCCACCGTCAACTACGCCACCGAGAAGGCCAGGGTCGAGTTCTCGCCGGACGTCACCGTGGCCGACCTCGTCGCCACCGTGGAGAACACCGGCTACACCGCCGAACTCCCCCCGCCGCCGGTCCCCGCCACCCCGGCCGAGGCCGCCGACGCCGCCGACGCCCGCCCGCCGGCGCCGGCCGACCCGCTGCTCGACCGGCTGCTCGTCAGCGCCGTGCTCAGCCTGCCCGTGGTCCTCTGGTCCATGGTCCCCGCCCTCCAGTTCACCAACTGGCAGTGGCTGGCCTTCGCACTCACCGGCCCCGTCGTCGTCTACGGCGGCCTGCCCTTCCACCGCGCCGCCTGGACCAACCTCAAGCACGGCGCGGCGACCATGGACACCCTGGTCTCGCTCGGCACCCTGGCCGCCTTCGGCTGGTCCTTCTGGGCCCTGTTCTGGGGCGACGCCGGCATGCCCGGCATGCGCCACGAGTTCTCGTTCTCGGTCGGCGACACCGACGCCTCGTCGATGCTCTACCTGGAGACGGCCTCCGCCGTCACCGTGCTGATCCTGCTCGGCCGCTACCTGGAGGCCCGCTCCAAGCGCCGCGCCGGGGCCGCCCTGCACGCGCTGCTGGACCTCGGCGCCAAGGACGTCGCCGTGCTGCGCGACGGCCACGAGGTGCGGCTGCCCGTCGAGCAGCTCACCGTCGGGACGCGCTTCGTGGTCCGCCCCGGCGAGAAGATCGCCACCGACGGCGTGGTCGTCGAGGGCGCCTCCGCCGTCGACGCCTCGATGCTGACCGGCGAGTCCGTCCCGGTGGAGGTCGCCGTCGGCGACACCGTCACCGGTGCCACCGTCAACGCCGGCGGCCGCCTGGTGGTCGAGGCCACCCGGGTCGGCGCCGACACCCGGCTCGCCCGGATGGCCCAGCTCGTCGAGGACGCCCAGAGCGGCAAGGCTGCCGCCCAGCGGCTCGCCGACCGGATCTCCGCCGTCTTCGTGCCCGTGGTGATCCTCATCGCGCTCGGCACCCTGATCGCCTGGCTGCTGACCGCCGACAGCGCCACCGAGGCGTTCACCGCCGCCGTCGCCGTGCTGATCATCGCCTGCCCCTGCGCCCTCGGCCTGGCCACGCCGACCGCCCTGATGGTCGGCACCGGCCGCGGCGCCCAGCTCGGCATCCTCATCAAGGGACCGGAGGTCCTGGAGAACACCCGCCGGGTCGACACCGTCGTCCTGGACAAGACCGGCACCGTCACCACCGGCAGCATGGCGCTGCACGGCGTGCACACCATCGAGGGCGTCAGCGAGGACGAGGCGCTGCGCCTGGCCGGCGCCCTGGAGCACGCCTCCGAGCACCCGATCGCCGCCGCCGTCGCCACCGCCGCCGCCGAACGCCTCGGCACCCTGCCCCCCGTCGAGGGCTTCCAGAACGTCCCCGGCCTCGGCGTCCGGGGCGTCGTCGACGGCCACGCGGTGGTCGCCGGCCGGGAGTCCCTGCTCGCCGACCACGGGCAGCCGCTGCCCGCCGCGCTCGCCGGGGCCAAGCGCGCCGCCGAGGCCGCCGGCCGCACCACCGTCGCGGTCGGCTGGGACGGCGCGGCCAGGGCCGTCCTGGAGGTCGCCGACGCGGTCAAGCCCACCAGCGCCGAGGCGATCGCCCACCTGCGCGCCCTGGGCCTGCGCCCGGTCCTGCTCACCGGTGACAACCGGCTGGTCGCCGAGGCCGTCGCCGCCGAGGTCGGCATCCCCGCCGAGGACGTGTACGCCGAGGTGCTGCCCGAGGACAAGGTCGTCGCCGTGGAGACCCTCCAGGCCGAGGGCCGGATCGTCGCGATGGTCGGCGACGGCGTCAACGACGCCGCCGCGCTCGCCCAGGCCGATCTCGGACTCGCCATGGGCACCGGCACCGACGCCGCCATCGAGGCGGGCGACCTCACCCTGGTCCGCGGCGACCTGCGCGCGGCGGCCGACGCCATCCGGCTCTCCCGCAGGACCCTGGGCACCATCAAGGGCAACCTCTTCTGGGCCTTCGGCTACAACGTGGCGGCGATCCCGCTGGCCGCCGGCGGCCTGCTCAACCCGATGATCGCCGGTGCCACGATGGCCTTCTCCTCGGTCTTCGTGCTCACCAACAGCCTCCGGCTGCGCCGCTTCCGGGCGGCCGCCTGACCCCGGGCACCGCCCCGGGAACGCGGTGGGGCCCGTACCGCACGTGCGGTACGGGCCCCACCGCGTTCCGGCCCTCCGGCCGCCGCGGCCCGCTCAGCGGCCGAGCAGCTCGCCGCCGTTGCAGTGCAGGATCTCGCCGGTGATGAACCCGGCCTCCGGCGAGGCCAGGAAGTGGACCGCCGCCGCCACCTCGCCGGTCTCCCCGATCCGCCCGAGCAGCGTCCGGGCCGCCCGCCGGGAGACCTCCGCGTCGTCCAGCCGCGGCCCGAAGAACTCGGTGCCCGCCACCGTCCCCGGCGCCACGATGTTGGCGGTGATGCCCGAGGTGCCGAGCTGGGCGGCGAGGAAGTGGTTCCAGGCGTGCAGCGAGGCCTTCGCCGCCCCGTACGAGCCGGCCCCGCGCAGGGCGGCGATCGAGCTGATGGTGACCACCCGGCCGGAGCCCGGGGCGAGCCGGTCGCGGACCGACTCGGTGAGCAGCACCGCGGTCAGCACATTGCGCTCGAAGTCCCCGCGCCAGCGGGCCAGCAGGGCGTGCGGCCCGGCACCGATCACGGTCTCCCGGCTGCCGGCGTTGTTCACCAGCACGTCGATCCGCTCCGGGAGCCCGGCCAGCGCGGCCTCCACGGCGTCCGGATCGGCGAGGTCGCAGACCAGCGGGGTCACGTTCGGCCCGAGCGCCGCGGCGGCTTCCTCCAGCACCGCTCGCCGACGGCCGACGATCACGACCTGTTCGCCCGCCTCGGCGAACCGCCGTGCCACCTCGTACCCGATCCCCGTGCCACCGCCGGTGACAACCACGTTCCTGGTCATCTGCGCACTCCCTCCCCAGCTCCGCCGCCCCGCTCCAAGGTGCGGGACGGTCCGTACCGGAATGCCACGATTCCTATCACGCTCGGTTGCCGTGACTGCGGGGAGGGTGACGTCGCGGCCGCTGGAAGGTGTGATATGGGGGCGGCACCGCCCGCACACGGAGCGTGGCGAGAGGCAGCTCACACCCCCCCGGCGTAACTTCTCACAGGGTGATACGTCTTAGGTTGGTAGTGCGGCAGTTTTTCCGGTGGGCTGAGACGTGGCGAACGGCACAGCGTCGACGCACGACCACCGCTGCCGCCGACGGGGCTCCGGCGGGCCCCGGGTCGGTCGCCGACGGTTGGCGGCCTTCGCGCACGACGCCGGGGTGTGGCGGGACCAGGAACGCTTTGAGCGGCCGTTCCGGGTCCACCGCCGCCCCCGGAGTCGTGCGCCGGACGTTCGCACGGTCCGGCCGCAGAACAGCACGAGGGCCCGGCCGCAGGAGTGCGGCCGGGCCCTCGTGGCACGGTGTCAGGGCGTGCGCATGACGTCAGTACGGGTGCACGGCGTCAGCGGGCGTCGATCTCCACGTAGTCGCGGATCGCGGTGCCGGTGTAGATCTGGCGCGGACGGCCGATCCGGCTGGTCGGGTCGTTGATCATCTCATGCCAGTGGGCGATCCAGCCCGGCAGCCGGCCGAGGGCGAACAGCACGGTGAACATGCTGGTCGGGAAGCCCATGGCGCGGTAGATCAGGCCGGTGTAGAAGTCCACGTTCGGGTAGAGCTTGCGCGAGACGAAGAAGTCGTCCTTGAGCGCGTGCTCCTCCAGCTTGAGCGCGATGTCGAGCAGCTCGTCGGACTTGCCGAGCTGGCTCAGCACCTCGTGGGCGAGCTGCTTGACCTGGGCGGCACGCGGGTCGAACGCCTTGTAGACCCGGTGGCCGAAGCCCATCAGCTTGACGCCGGCTTCCTTGTTCTTGACCTTCGTGATGAAGGCGTCGACGTCGCCGCCGTCCTTCTGGATGCTCTCCAGCATCTCCAGGACGGCCTGGTTGGCGCCGCCGTGCAGCGGGCCCCAGAGCGCCGAGATGCCCGCCGAGATCGAGGCGAACAGGTTGGCGTGGCTGGAGCCGACCAGGCGCACGGTGGAGGTCGAGCAGTTCTGCTCGTGGTCCGCGTGCAGGATCAGCAGCTTGTCGAGCGCGTTGACGACGACCGGGTTGAGCTCGTAGTCCTCGGCCGGGACCGCGAAGGTCATCCGCAGGAAGTTCTCGACGTAGCTCAGGTCGTTGCGCGGGTAGACGAAGGGCTGGCCCATCGCCTTCTTGTACGCGTACGCCGCGATGGTCGGGAGCTTCGCCAGCAGGCGGACCGTCGACAGGTGGCGCTGGGCCGCGTCGAACGGGTTGTGGCTCTCCGGGTAGAACGTCGACAGCGCGCCGACCACCGAGGACAGCATCGCCATCGGGTGCGCGTCCCGCGGGAAGCCCTGGAAGAAGCGCTTGACGTCCTCGTGCAGCAGGGTGTGCTGGGTGATCTCGCGGTTGAACTGCGCGAGCTGCCCGGCGTCCGGAAGCTCGCCGTTGATCAGCAGGTACGCGGTCTCGATGAAGTCACCCTGGCCGGCGAGCTGCTCGATCGGGTAACCGCGATACCGCAGGATGCCGTTGTCACCGTCCACGAAGGTGATCGCGGACTTGTAGGCGGCGGTGTTGCCGAAGCCGTTGTCCAGGGTGACCAGGCCGGTCTGCGGGAGCAGCTTCGAGATGTCGAAGCCGGCGTTGCCCGCAGTGCTCTCGACGACGGGGTACTCGTACTCGCCGTCCTGGTACCGCAGTACTACCGAGTTGTCGCTCACGTCTTCCTCACCGACGAAATGAATCCTCTTCCAAGGTGCCCTGACTGTCTCTACCATCCCCCATCCGGCGGACAGCCGCGCACCCGGGGTGACCCGAAAGGGCCCGCCCCTACAAAACCTCCCGCCGCCGCCGGTACGAACCGGACAAGATCGGCACCCCACCAGGCTCTGTCGTAAATCTCTTCACGTCAAGAGAACAATAGAGGCAACCATCCCTTGGAGAATCATCCAGACGCAAGCCGGTGGTCCAGCGCGGCATGCCTCCGACCTGCGCTGACACTGCGGACCGCCTGCCCGATCGCTTTCCGTGACCCCACCAGCACGACGAGTTTCCGGGCCCTGGTCACCGCTGTGTAGAGCAGATTCCGCTGGAGCATCGTCCACGCGGACATGGTGACGGGAATCACCACCACCGGGTACTCGCTCCCCTGCGAGCGGTGGATCGTCACCGCGTAGGCGTGCGCCAACTCGTCCAGCTCGTCGAAGTCGTAGGGCACCTCCTCGTCCTCGTCGGTGAGCACCGTGAGGCGCTGGTCGTCCACGCTCAGGGACGTCACCACTCCCACTGTGCCGTTGAAGACCCCGTTCCGCCCCTTGTCGTAGTTGTTGCGGATCTGCGTGACCTTGTCCCCCACCCGGAACGTCCGTCCGCCGAACCGCCGCTCCGCCAGCCCCTCCCGGGCCGGCGTCACCGCCGCCTGCAGCAGCGTGTTGAGGTTGCCCGCCCCGGCCGGGCCCCGGTGCATCGGCGCCAGCACCTGGACGTCCCGCCGGGCGTCGTAGCCGAACCTCTGCGGGATCCGCCGCGCCACCACGTCCACCGTCAGCCCCGCCGCGAGCTCCGCGTCGTCCTCCGCGAAGAGGAAGAAGTCCGGCAGGCCCTCGGTCAGCGGCGGCAGCCCCTCGTTGATCCGGTGCGCGTTGGTCACCACCCCCGACTGCTGCGCCTGCCGGAAGATCCGGGTCAGCCGCACCGACGGGATCGGCCCGCCCTCGGCCAGCAGGTCCCGCAGCACCTCGCCCGCGCCCACCGAGGGCAGCTGGTCCACGTCCCCCACGAACAACAGGTGCGCCCCCGGCGCCACCGCCTTGACCAGCTTGTTCGCCAGGATCAGATCCAGCATCGACGCCTCGTCGACGACCACCAGGTCCGCGTCCAGCGGCCGGTCCCGGTCGTACGCGGCGTCCCCGCCCGGCCGCAGCTCCAGCAGCCGGTGCACCGTCGAGGCCTCCACCCCGGTCAGCTCCGACAGCCGCTTCGCCGCCCGCCCGGTCGGCGCCGCCAGCACCACCTTCGCCCGCTTCGCCAGCGCCAGCGTCACGATCGACTTCACCGTGAACGACTTGCCGCAGCCCGGCCCGCCGGTCAGCACCGCGACCTTCTCGGTCAGCGCCAGCCGCACCGACTGCTCCTGCTCCGCCGCCAGCTCCGCCCCCGTCACCCGCGCCAGCCAGCCCAGCGCCGCCGGCCAGTCCACGTCCGCGAACCAGGGCATCCGGTCGGTGTCCGCCCGCAGCAACCGCAGCAACTGGTTGGCCAGCGAGATCTCCGCCCGGTGGAACGGCACCAGGTACACCGCCGTGACCGGCTCGCCGCCCTCCCCCGGCACCTGCTCGCGCACCACCCCCTCCACCGCCACCAGCTCCGCCAGACAGTCGATCACCAGCCCCACGTCCACCTGCAGCAGCTTCACGCCGTCCGCGATCAGCCGCTCCTCCGGCAGGTAGCAGTGCCCCTGGTCGCTGCTCTGCGACAGGGCGTACTGCAAGCCCGCCTTGACCCGCTCCGGGCTGTCGTGCGGGATGCCCACCGCCTGCGCGATCCGGTCCGCGGTGAGGAAGCCGATGCCCCAGACGTCCGACGCCAGCCGGTACGGCTCGTTCTTCACCACCCCGATCGAGCCGTCCCCGTACTGTTTGTAGATCCGCACAGCCAGCGACGTCGAGACCCCGACCCCCTGCAGGAAGACCATCACCTCCTTGATGGCCTTCTGCTCCTCCCACGCGGCGGCGATCTTCTTCGTGCGCTTCGGGCCGAGCCCCGGCACCTCGATCAGCCGGCCCGGCTCGTTCTCGATCACCTCCAGGGTGTCCACCCCGAACCGCTCGACGATCCGCTCGGCGAACCGCGGCCCGATCCCCTTGATCAGCCCCGACCCCAGGTAGCGCTGGATCCCCTGCACGGTCGCCGGCAGCACCGTCGTGTAGTTCTCCACCACGAACTGCCGCCCGTACTGCGGGTGCGACCCCCACCGCCCGTGCAGCCGCAGCGACTCCCCCGGCTGCGCGCCGAGCAGCGCGCCCACCACCGTCAGCAGGTCGTTGGCGCCCCGCCCGGTGTCGACCCGGGCCACGGTGTAGCCGGTCTCCTCGTTGGCGTAGGTGATCCGCTCCAGCACGCCCTCGACCTGGGCGAGCTGCCGCGGCGCCGCCGCCTGACCGGTACCGCCGCCGGCGGCGGTCCGCGCCCCTGTCTGCCTGGCCACCGGGCCCCCTTCACCGTGCGGGACGACTTCCGCTACGCACCGTACCGTCCGGGTGCGACACCGGTGGCCCGGGTGCCAGGCTGGAAGGACGCAGGAGCCGCCAGGAACACCGTCGAAGGGCAGCGCACCATGCTCACCACCGCCTACCGCCCCGGTGCCCCCGACTGGCTCGACCTCACCAGCCCCGACACCGCGGCCTCGGTCGCCTTCTACACCACGGTGTTCGACTGGACCTACGCCTCCGCCGGCCCCGAGGCGGGCGGCTACGGCTTCTTCCGGCAGGACGGCCGCACGGTCGCCGCGCTCGGTCCGTTCACCGACACCCACGCCCGCCCGGCCTGGACCGTCTACTTCTGCACCCTCGACGCCGACCGCACCACGGACCTGGTCCGCGAGGCCGGCGGCCTGATCCGCTTCGCCCCGTTCAACGTCTTCACCAGTGGCCGGATGGCCGGCTACACCGACCCCACCGGCGCCGACTTCGCCGTCTGGCAGCCGCACGACGTCAGCGGCCTGGACACCGTCACCGAGCCCGGCAGCCTCTGCTGGACGGAGTGCTGGAGCATCGACGCCGGGGCGGCCGGGACCTTCTACCGCACGGTCTTCGCCTGGCAGGAGCAGGAGGTCCCGATGGGCGAGTTCCTGTACACCGTCCTCACCCCGCCCGGCGGCGGCACCGAGGACGCCCACGGGGGGATCGTGCAGCTCGCCCCCGAGCAGACCGCCGCCGGTGTCTCCTCGCACTGGCTCCCCTACTTCGAGGTGCCGGACGTCGACGCGCGTCTCGCGACCGCGGAACGCCTCGGGGCCACCGTCCGGACGCCCGCCGCGGACGTCCACGGCGTCGGCCGCCTCGGCGGGCTCGTCGACCCCCACGGCGCCGCCTTCGCGGTCATCACCAGCGCTCCGCCGGGCACATGACGCCGGATCACGCCGGGAGGGCCTCCAGCGGGCGTCCAGGGGCCGCCTAGGGTGTGGTCATGAACGATCTGACCATCCGCCGGGCGACCGTCGACGATCTGCCGGCCGTCGTCGCCATGCTCGCCGACGACCCGCTGGGCGCGACCCGCGAGAGCCCCGACGACCTGACCCCCTACCGCTCGGCCTTCGCCCGCATCGACGCCGACCCGCACCAGCACCTCGTGGTCGCCGAGCGCGCCGGCCGGACCGTCGCCACCCTGCAGCTGACCGTCGTCCCCGGCCTCTCCCGGAAGGGCTCCACCCGCACCGTCATCGAGGCCGTCCGCGTGCACGCCGACGAACGCGGCACCGGCCTGGGCAGCGAGCTGATCCAGTGGGCCGTCGACCGCTCCCGCGAACTCGGCGCCGAACTCGTCCAGCTCACCTCCGACGTCACCCGGACCGACGCCCACCGCTTCTACGAGCGCCTCGGCTTCGTCCCCTCGCACGTCGGATTCAAGCTCGCACTCTGACCGGAAACGCGAAGAACCCCCGCCGGAATACTGGCGGGGGTTCTTCTCAAAATTTGTTCGGCGGCGTCCTACTCTCCCACAGGGTCCCCCCTGCAGTACCATCGGCGCTGTGAGGCTTAGCTTCCGG
>NZ_JBHVTL010000030.1:106212-108592 GCF_042884635.1 Kitasatospora sp. NPDC058115 | reverse complement strand
CCGCCGTGCCGCCCGCCGTGCCGCCCGCCGGGCCGCCCGCCGGGCCGGCCGGTCCGGCGCACCGGCCTCAGGGCACCAGGACGAGCCGCCCGCGCAGACCGCCGTGCGCCAGCCGCCGGTGGGCGGCCGCGGCCCGCTCCAGCGGCAGGGTGTCCGCCACCCGCAGCGCCAGTTCCCGGCGCGCGGCCAGGGCCGCCAGCCCGGCGAGCGCGGTGCCGTCCGCCGTCACCCAGACGTGGGCGACCCGGATCCCGCGCAGCCCCGGTGGCGCCGCGCCCGCCGCCACCGCGACGAAGGCCCCCCGGTTGCGCACCGCGCCGAGCGCCGTCACGCCCAGCAGTGCCGCGTCCAGCGCGCCGTCCACCCCGCCGGGCACCAGCGCGCGCACCGCGGCGGCCGGGTCGGGGGCGTCGCGCGGCACGTACCACTCGGCGCCCAGCTCCCGCAGCAGCGCGGCATCCCGCTCGCCCGCCACGGCGACCACCCGCAGCCCGCGCCGCACCGCCAGCTGCACGGCGAAGCCGCCGACCGCGCCCGCCGCGCCGGTGACCAGCAGCGTCGCCCCGGCCGGCAGGTCGAGCAGGTCCAGGGCCTGGAGGGCGGTGAGCCCGTTGAGCGGCAGGGTCGCCGCCTCGACGGCGGGCACGCCGGGCGGCGCGGGGGCGAGCGCGGTGGCGTCCAGCACCAGGGCGTCGGCGTGGCTGCCGAGCGGGACGTCCAGCCGGTCGCGCAGCCCGATCACCTCGTCCCCGACCGCGAAGCCGCTCACCCCCGGGCCGAGCCGCTCCACCGTGCCGGCCACGTCCCAGCCGATCCCGACGGTCTCCCGGGGCGCCATCAGCCCGGCCTCCGTGAGCACCCCGGAGCGGGTCACCGCGTCCACCGGGTTGACCGCGGCGGCCGCCACCCGCACCCGCACCTGACCCGGACCGGGCTCGGGGACGGCCACCTCGACCAGTTCCAGGACCTCCGGACCGCCGAACCGGCGGACGACCACGGCACGCATCGCGCTCTCCCTCCGACAGGGCCCCGCCTCCGGAACGGGCGGGGCTTGCCAACGGCCCCCAACCTAAGGAGAGTTGCTCTCCGGAAGGAAGTACGCACCCGCGAGTGCGTACCGCACGCAGAGGAGAGCCGATGGCGACCACCACCGCCGCCCAGCGCCGCTCGGCGGCCCGGGCCGGCTACGACGCCTACCTCGCCGAGTGCCCCGCCCGGCAGCTGCTGGAGCGGATCGGCGACAAGTGGGTCAGCCTGATCGTCAACGCCCTCGCCGACGGCCCGCAGCGCTACAGCGACCTGCGCCGCCGCCTGGCCGGGGTCAGCGAGAAGATGCTCACCCAGACCCTGCGGTCCCTGGAGCGCGACGGCCTGCTGACCCGTACGGTCACCGCGTCCGTCCCGGCCCGGGTGGACTACGCGCTCACCCCGCTCGGCGCCGGGCTGCTCCCGCTGCTGCGGGCGATCAAGGACTGGGCGGAGGAGAACATGCCCGAGGTGCTGGCCCACCGGGAGGCCCACGACGGCCGGGCCGCGGATCCGGCGCCGGTCCCGGCCGTGGCCCCGGTCGCGGCGGGCTGACGGCCGTGGACGCCGAAGAACTGAGGCTCGCGGTCTACCGCGCCTTCGCCGCCACCGGCCGGGCCCCCGGCCACGCCGCGCTGGCCGCCCGGCTGGGCGCCACCGAGGCGGAGGTCCGGGCCGGTCTGCGCCGGCTCGCCGGGGCCCGGCACCTCGCCCTCGGCCCGGACGACACGATCGTCATGGCCCACCCGTTCTCGGCCGTGCCCCTGGGCTTCTCGGTGATGGCCGGCGACACCCTGTGGTTCGGCGGCTGCGCCTGGGACTCCTTCGCACTGCCGCACCTCGTCCCCGGCGCCGATCCGGCGCTGGTCGCCACCACCTGCCCGGCCTGCGGGCGCGCGCACGCCTGGACCGTCACCCGGCAGGCCCCGCCGGAGGGCGGGCAGGTGGCCCACTTCCTGGTGCCCGCCGCCCGGATGTGGGAGGACGTCGTCCACACCTGCGCGCACCAGCGGCTGTTCTGCTCCACCGACTGCGTCGACGCCTGGCTCGCCGCCACCGGCAACCCGCGCGGCAGCGTGCTCGACCTGGGCACCCTCTGGCGGCTCGCCGCGCACTGGTACGAGGGGCGGCTCGGCTCGCCGTACACCCGGCGCGAGCCGGCCGCGGCCGCCGAGTACCTGCGCTCGGTGGGGCTGAGCGGGGCGTTCTGGGGGCTCTGAGCCGCCGGCCCGGGCCGGCGGAACGCCGCAGGCCCGTGCGGCCGCCCCCCTCGGGGCGGGGGCGGCCGCCCGGGCCGGGGTGAGGGGGGGGGCGGCAGCGTCACAGGGTGCGGCACAGACCGCCCGGCGGGCCG
>NZ_JBHVTL010000030.1:4969-106202 GCF_042884635.1 Kitasatospora sp. NPDC058115 | reverse complement strand
GCATCCCGCCCGCGGTCTGGGGGGAGCGGGGCGTGTTTTGGGGCCTGGCGCGCCCGGGCCCGGGGCCGGGCTCCCCGCGGGGGGGGGGGGGGGCGGCGGCGGGGGGGGGGGGGGCGGCCGCACGGGCCGGGGTCAGGAGGGGTCCGGCAGCGTCACAGGGTGCTGCACTGACCGCCCTTCGGACCGTTCACGGTGTTGCCGTGGCCGCCGTTGCCGGGGGCCGGGGTGTTGCCGGCGCAGTCCAGCGGACCGCGCACCGTGCTGCCGGCGACCGCGGTGCCGCCGGTGTTGAGCGCCAGGTGGGCCGGGCCCTCGACGGTCGACCAGAGGAGGGCGACCTGCCCGGTGGAGCCGCTCACCGAGACCGGGCCGGACACCTGGCTGTCGGTCAGCACGAAGGCCGCCGCGCCGCGGGCCGAGACCGGGCCCTTGAAGGTCGTGCCGTGGGCGACCAGCGCCGCGCCCGGCTGGACCAGCACCGGGCCGGTGACCGTGGCGCCGTCCAGGCAGGTGACGCCGGAGGTGACGGCGAGCTTCTTCTGCGGGCCGCGCAGCGTGGTGGTGCACGCCGGGACGGAGCCGACGGTGAGCGCGCGCTCCGCCGTCACGCCGCCGACGGTGACGGTGAGCGTCGCGCTGCCCGGACGCAGACCGGTGAGGGTGCGGGTGGCCGGGTCGTACGCGGCGACGGTGCCGCGCGGGGCGTCGGCGGCCGGGCCGATGTGCACGCCCTGCCCGCCCCACTGGGCGGTGACCGGCCAGGCGACCGGCACGGTGCGCTCGCCGTCCTGGGTGAAGGCCGCGTCGACCGGCGCGGACTCCAGCAGGCCGAGCGTCGCGGGGGCGGTCAGCTGCACCGCGTCGGCGCGGGCCCGCACCTCGGCGCGCAGCCAGGCCGAGGCGTCGTCCGGCACCGCGTACGGGTCGGTGACCCTGCCGGCCGCCGGGTTGATGCCGAGCATCGTCCAGCCGGTGAAGCCGCCGCGCTCCGGCTCGGCGGCCGGGCCCTTGCCGGAGTTGCCGTTGATCAGGTACGGGACGCCGTCGACGCTGCTCGCGTGGAAGGCGCCGACGTGGCCGCTGACCATGGCGGCGGACTTGCCGCCCGCGCGGAAGCCGGCCAGCCACTGCTCGACCAGGGCGGCCTCCTTGCGGTCACCGAGCTGGCTGCCCTGGTCGGGCAGCGGGTCGCGGGTCGGGTGGTGGTCGAACACCAGCAGGCCGGTGACGGACGGGTCCTGGGCGGCCTCGTCCAGCGTGGTGCGCAGCTTGGCGATCTGGTCGAAGCCACTGGCCCGGAAGGAGCCGAGCGCGCTGTTCAGGGTGATGAAGCGGGTGCCCTTGACGTCGAACACCTCGCTGGTCGCGCCGAACGCGGCCGTGAAGTTGTCGATGGTGCCGGGGCCCATCACCTCGTGGTTGCCGGGCACGTAGTGCCAGGGGATGCTGCGCCCGGTGAGCCGGTCGAACTCGTCCAGCACCTTGCGGGCGAGGGCGAAGTCGGCCGGGCTCGCCTCGTCGACCAGGTCGCCGGCGATGACCAGCAGGTCGGGCTCGGCGGCGGCGATGTCGCGCAGCGTGCGGCGGGCGGCCTGCACGATGTCGCTCTCCGGGGCGCGGGCGATGAACTGGGCGTCAGACATCACCGCGACCCGCAGCGGCTTGCCGTCGACGGTGCCGTGGGTGAGCACCACCGGGTCGGTGACCTTCGGGCGCACCGGCAGTTCGACGTCCGGTGCCACCTTGGCCCGCAGGTCGGCCAGGGTGAGCGCACCGGTGTAGGAACGGGCGGCGCTGGTCTCCATCAGCCGGAAGCGCTGGAAGGTCAGCGGGTACTGCACGCCGGCCGGGATCGGGAACTCGACCTTCTGCCAGCCGGTCCAGGTGACCATCGGCGCGTCCAGGTTGGCGGTGACGCCGGCGGCGGTCCGGTACTGGATGCGCGGCCAGGCGCCGTTGCCGTCGCCCTCGATCCACATCGTGAGCGAGCGCGGCTGGCCGGGCAGCACGATGCCCTCGGGGGCGATGGCGTACTGGCCGCGGGTGCCGGTCGACTGGGTGAAGTCGTAGCTCAGGCGCAGGCCCTTGCCGCCGTCGTGGCCGGCGGCCGGGGCGACGCCGCCGCCGGGCGCGCGGTCGTTGCCGGACTTCCAGGCGGCCGCGTCGGAGAAGTCGGCGAACGGCTTCTCGGCCATGCCGACGGTGACGGCGACGGCGCTCTCCAGACCGCCCACGGTCAGCTTGAGGGTGGCGGAGGTGCCGTCGGCGAGCGCCTTGAGGGCGATCGAGCCGTCGTCGGCGGCGGAGGTCTCGACCACGCCCGCGCCGCCGGTGACGGTGATGTCCGCGGCCTCGACCGGGGCGGCGTGGCCCTGGGCGTCGTAGCCGGTGACGGCGATCTTCGCGGTGGCGCCGGCGCTCTCCAGGCCGATCGGGTCGGTGCCGGCGGTGATCCGCACCGGCGCGCCGAGCACGGTCAGCGGCAGGGTGCCGGTCTCGGCGCCGTCGGCCGTGGCGGTGACGGCGGCCGGTCCGGAGGTGCGGCCGGTGACGACGGCCCCGGTGCCCCGGCCGGACACCTCGACGGCTCCGGTGCCGCCGTTCCCGGCGGCCGCCCAGCGGACCGCCGGGGTGCTGCCGGTCACCGGGCCGAAGGTCTCGTCGTGCGGCAGGGCGCGGACCGTGCGGTGCAGGCCGGGGAAGACCCGGCTCGCGGTGTCCACGCTCTCCGCCGGGCGCACCCGGAAGCCCTTGACCCGGCCGGATCCCGGGGCGGAGAACAGGCCGAGCCCGTTGGCGACGGCGCGCTCCCCGCCGTTGTCGGACGGGCTGCTGACGGTGCCGGCCTCGGCGGTGCCGGGCAGCCGGGCGGCCATCGCGGCCGAGCCGCCGCCGTCCATGTTGAGCGCGTTGCGCGCCCCGAGGTCGCGCATCAGCACCGCGAGGTCGGGCAGGCTGATGCCGGGGCTGTCGGCCTGCCGGCCGTCGATCGTGACCAGGTACATCCGCTTGTTGTCGGCGGAGAAGCCGACGGCGGTGCGGGCGTTGAGCTCGTTGCCGTCGTTCTCGCCGGGCCGCATGGCGACGCCGTCGCGGACCAGCACCTGGTAGCCGCCGACCGCCACCGCGACCTCGCCGAAGGAGGCGCGCGGCCGGTAGCCGGTGGACACCTGGTCGCCCGGCTTGAGGTCGCGCAGCGCGCGGGCGCCGGCCTCCCGGCCGACCAGCACGGTGGCGCCCTCGGGCACGGCGCCGCCCAGGTGGTCGCGGACGGCGGTGACCCGGCCGTCGCGCAGCTCGACCTCGGTGACCTCGGCCGAGCCGCCGGCGACCTTGGCGCGCGAGGCCGTGCCCCAGGCGGGGGTGAACAGGCCGACGCCGTCGGCGGGCAGGCCGTAGGTGTTGACGCCGGCGAGGGTCAGCTCGCGGCCGCCGGGCAGGGCGGCGTGGCCCTCCAGGAACACCTCGGCCATCCGGGCCAGGCCGTCGGCACCGACGGTCACGGCCTGGTTCCAGCCCTCGACGGGGGCGTGGATCAGGCCGTCCTCGCGGGAGACGCCGACGCCGAGCGGCGCCTCGGAGGCGTTCATGTCGAAGTAGTCGCCGTTGATGGCGGCGACCGCGCCGGCGCCCCGGGCCATGTCGGTGACGGTCCGGCGGGTGGTCACCTGGCCGGAGGACAGGTAGTCCACGCTCAGGCCCTCGGTGGCGAGGTCGGCGACCAGGACCTTGCCGCGGATCCAGCCGGTCTTCCCGAGCCGGTCGAAGTCGGTCATGGTCAGCCCCGGGGCGATCGGGGTGACCTCGCGCCGGGTGACGACCGACTCGCCGGGGCGGTCGAGCACCGGACCGGGGTCGGCGGCGGTGCCGGGGGCGGCCGGTGCGCCGGGCGCGGCCCAGGCGGTGGCGGGGGCGAGGGCGGGCAGTCCGGCGGCGACGAGCGCGCAGAGCGCGACCGCCGCGGCGGAGCGCCGGCGGCGGCGCGGGGCGGGCGGGGGGGCGGGGGCGGTCGTCGTGGGGGTGACGGGCGGTGACATCGGTGGTTCAGCTCCTCGTACTGCGACGGGACGTGCGTGCCGCCGGTGCGAGCGCAGGACGCGGTCGGCGGCACGGGGCGCCGCGGAAACGGCGCGGCCCGGGTGCATGATCACCAGGCCGACGGCAGCCAATCGTCCACGAAAGACCGTCACACCACGCGATGGTGAACCGACCTGTTCGGCCGTGCGAACAAAAGCCCCATTTGTCGCGGGAACATGACACAACAGCCCGTCCCGGCAAGGGCCGTGGGGATCGCGGTTTCCCGTCCTGCTGCGGAGTGCGGCACGCGCCGGGGGCGCACAGTGGAGCCCGCACGACCCGGTCCACCTCAACGAGCCCCACCGGAGGGGAACACCATGAGCATCCGCACCGCGGCCGCGGCCCTCGCCGCCACCGCCGCCCTCGCCGTCCCGGTCCTCGCCGCCGTCCCGGCCTCCGCCGCGCCCGCCCGGGTGGCGGCCTGTTCCACGTACAGCAACTACGTCAGCTACGGCGCCTCCTGCGACGGCACCCGCAGCTACTACGCGTGGGCGGTGTGCGCCAACAACCAGGTGGTCTACGGGCCCACCCGCTCCGGCGGGGTCTGGTCCTACGCCTACTGCAGCAACGTCGGCTCGACCTTCCGCAGCGGCGGCTACACGCTGATCTGACCGCCGGGGGCGCCGTCCGCGCCGAGGGCGCGCTCCATCCGCTCGGCGAGCGTCGGCCACGGGCGGCAGTCGACCACCGGCAGGGCGTGCCGGCGGGCCCCGTCGGCGAGCCAGTGCGAGTACCGGGCGCTGACCTCGGCGCGGTCCGTCTGCACGCCGTCCTCCGGCTCGCGGGCCGCGTAGTTGGCGGCGATCCGGTCCGCGTCGCCCTCGTGCAGGAAGACCGCCCGGACCTCCCGCCCCGCCGCCCGCCCCAGCGCGACGGCCCGGGCGCAGGCGGCCGGGGTGAGGTAGTCGCCCTCGACGACGGCGGGGACCGGGACGGTCAGCCGGTTGCGCACCACGCCGATCAGGGCCGGCTCCAGCGCCTCGGCGGTGGCGATCTGGAGCTCCAGCACGCGCCCGGGCGTCAGCTCCCGCGCCGGGACGGCGCCGTCGGTGAAGTGGTGCAGCCCCGGGTGCTGCGCGGCGGTGGTCAGCTCCTGCGCGGCGGCGACCACGTCGTCGAACTCGACGACGAAGGCGCCGGTCCCGGCCGCGAGCCGGGCGGCGGCCAGGCTCTTGCCGACGCCGGAGGCGCCGCCGATGAGGATGAGGTCCCAGGTCCGATTCGTCACCCGGCGACGGTATCGCGCGGGATCCGGTCGGATCATCCGGATTTCGCCGACAGGTCCTGCGGGTGGTCCAGGCGCTGCTGCCAGGTCGTCAGCAGGCCCTCCAGGGCGGCCGCCTCCTCGGGGGCGAGCAGGCCCAGCAGCCGGTGCTCGTTGCGCATGTGGGCGGTGAACGCCTCGTCGAACAGCCGGCGGCCCGCCTCGGTGAGGGCGACCACCCGGCCGCGCCCGTCCGCCTCGCTGCGCCGGCGGGTGACCAGGCCCGCCCGCTCCAGCCGGTCGATCCGCTTGGTCATCGCGCCGGTGGTGACCATGGTGCGGGCCGCCAGCTCGCCGGGGGCCCGCTCGAAGGGCGCGCCCGCCCGGCGCAGCGCGGCGAGCACGTCGAACTCGCCCTCGGCCAGCCCGTAGCGCCCGTAGACCAGGCAGAGCTCCTCGGTGAGCCGGGCGGCCAGCCGGTGCAGCCGGCCGATCACCGCCTGCGGGGAGACGTCGAGGTCGGGCCGCTCGCGGCGCCACTCGGCCTGGATCAGGGCGACGTGGTCGGGGGGCGGGTCCGTCGGGTTCCGGCCGTCTCGGCTGCGTTCCATGCCTCCATCGTAGCCGGGTAGCTTCCCGGGAAGTTATATTGCCTTCCATGGAAGCCAGTTTTCGGTGGATCCTGCTGACCGCCGTGGCACCGGTGGCCTGGGGCGCCAACTACTACGTCACCCGTGAGTTCCTCCCGGCCGACCGACCGCTCTGGGGCGCCGCCCTGCGGGCCCTGCCCGCCGGCCTGCTCCTGCTGGCGCTGCGCCCGCGCCGGCCGCGCGGAGTCTGGTGGTGGCGCTCGGCGCTGCTCGGGCTGCTCAACACCGCGGGATTCTTCGTCCTGCTCTACATCGCCTCGCAGTCGCTGGCCACCGGCGTGGCCGCCACGGTGATGGCGGCCTCGCCGCTCGCCATGCTGCTGCTCGCCTGGGCGCTGACCGCCGCCCGCCCCGCCCGGGCCCACCTGCTCGGCGCGCTGGTGGGCCTGGGCGGGGTCGGGCTGATGCTGCTGACCCGGGCCGAACCGGTCAGCCTGCCCGGCCTGGCCGCCTCGGCGGCGGCGATGCTCGTCTCCTCGCTCGGCTACGTGCTCGCCGGCCGCTGGCGGGACGGCGCGGACGTCCTCACCACCACCGCCTGGCAGCTGGTGGCCGGCGGGGTGGTGCTGCTGCCCCTGGCCGCCGCCGTCGAGGGCCCGCCCGTGGCGCCCACCGGGCGGGAACTGCTCGCCTTCGGCTACGTCGCGGTGGTGGCGACCGCGCTGGCCTTCACGGCCTGGTTCGCCGGTCTGCGGCGTCTCCCGCCCGGGACGGTCGGGCTGGTGGGGCTGCTCAACCCGCTGACCGGCGTCCTGCTGGGCACCGCGCTGGCGGGCGAGGGCTTCGGCCCGGCGCAGGCCGCGGGCCTGCTGCTGGTCCTGGCCGGTGTCGCCCTCGGCCGGCCCGGCCGGGGGGACCGGGGGGACCGGGGCGGCCGGGGCGCCGCCGGGGAGGGGGCGGCGGAGGACCGGGTGCGGGGGGCCGTTGCGACGCCGTCCCGGCGGAGCTGAGGCCGGCCGGTCCCCGCGCCGGTCACCGGCCGGCCTCCCGTGCCGGGACCCGCCCGTTCGCACCCGGGCCGCCGCGGACCAGCCGGGCGACGGTGTCGGCCACCTCGTCGACCTCGTCCTCGGTGTTGTAGTAGTGCGGCGACAGCCGCAGGCACCAGGCGACGTCCTTGTCGTCGAAGTCGAACTGCGCGTACTCGCGGAAGTTCAGCGAGGAGTTGACGCCCCGGGCGTCCAGGGCCGCCTTGAACGGCTCCGCCTGCCACCCCGCGACCGTCAGGGTCACCAGCGCGGCGGGCGCCGGGCCGCCGTCGAGCAGACGCACCCCGGGCAGCCCGTCGAGCCGCTCGCGCAGCCGGGCGGCGAGCCCCGGGGTCCGCCGCGCGACCGCGGCCGGGCCGACCCGCAGCGCGTAGCGCACGGCCTCCGCGCAGCCGAGCAGGGTGGCGTACGAGAACTCCCACTCCTCGAAGCGGGCCGCCGTGCCGACCGGCCGGTACTCCCCGGGAGCCGTCCAGCGTGCGCCGTGCAGGTCGATGAACAGCGGCTCGTAGCCGGCCCGCAGCGCCCGCTCGGAGACGTACAGGAAGCCCGAACCCCGGGGCCCGCGCAGGAACTTGCGGCCCGTCGCGGTGAGCAGGTCGCAGCCGATCTCCTCGACGTCGACCTCCAGCTGGCCCACCGACTGGCAGGCGTCGACCAGGTAGAGCAGGTCGAGTTCGCGGCAGTGCCGGCCGATCTCGGCGACCGGCTGCACCAGGCCCGAGCTGGTGGGGACGTGGGTGACGGCCACCAGCCGGGGCCGTTCGGTGCGCATCAGGGCCGCCATCGCCCCGACGTCGACGCCGCTGCCGTCCGGGTGGTCCGGGGCGTGCACCACCCGCACGCCGAAGCGGCGGCGCAGCGAGAGGAAGGCGATCTGGTTGGAGGCGTAGTCGTTGCGGGTGGTGAGGACGGTGTCGCCGGGCCGGAAGTCGATCGCGGAGAGCGCCTTGGCGTAGGCGTGGGTGGCGCTGCCGGCGAAGGCGACGGTGCCCGGTGCGGCGTTGAGCAGCCGGGCCACGGCGGTGTGGAAGCCGGCGACCTCGGCGGCGCGGGCCTCGGCGGCCTCGTACCCGCCGGTGGTGGCCTCCAGGTGCAGGTGGTCGGCCATCGCCTGGAGCACCGGACGGGCCATCAGGCCGGCGCCGGCGTTGTTGAAGTGGATGACGGACTCGCAGCCCGGAGTGTCGGCGCGCAGTGCGGCGATGTCCAACGGGCTTGCGGCCGTGGCGGATTCGGGCAGGGGTGGTTCGGCGTTCGCGGCGGGGCCGCTGGTGTCGGTTCCCATGCCTGACGGTAACAGTGCGGGCGGTTCGCCGACGATCCTTTGCCGGGATCCGGTCGGGCGGGGTCGGCCGGGTCGGCCGGTAGGGTCGGGTCGGGCCGGGTCTTCGGATCGTCGGGTGGTCGGGGCGGGTGGTCGGGGCGGGTGGGAAAACCGGATGACCCGGGCGCGGGCCGGTTCCTACACTCGGCACCCGGAGGCGCGCCGCCCGGTTCCGGTGGCGGCGCGCGACGTGACGAGCCGAGGGAGGACCGGTCGTGCGCCACCGCACCGCTGCCGTCGTCCCCTCGTCCCGGTTCGAGGTGATCCTGGTGTCCTCGTCCCTCCGGTGCCCGCTGCGCGGCCGGCACCGGGTGTGCGCGACGACCTGACGACCGGCCGGGGAGCAGGGCTCTCCGGCGGACGCGCCGTCGTCGTCGCCGCGATCGCGCCGCCCTCTTCTTCCCGAGAGCTCCGAAAGGCACCGGGCCATGCGCAGCACCGACATCCGTACCGGCATCGCCGCCGTCCGCAACCTGGGCATCCTCGCCCACGTGGACGCGGGCAAGACCACCGTCACCGAGCGGATCCTCTATCTGACCGGCGAGACCCACCGCCGCGGCGAGGTCCACGAGGGCACCACCGTCACCGACTGCCACCCGCAGGAGCGCGAACGGGGCATCACCATCTCCGCGGCGGCCGTCAGCTGCGCCTGGAACGGCCACCGGATCAACCTCGTCGACACGCCCGGCCACGTCGACTTCGCCGACGAGGTCGAGCGCTCGCTGCGGGTGCTGGACGGGGCGGTCGCGGTGTTCGACGCCGTCGCGGGCGTGGAGCCGCAGAGCGAGAGCGTCTGGCGCCAGGCCGACCGGCACGGCGTGCCGCGGATCGCGTTCGTCAACAAGCTGGACCGGGCCGGCGCCGACCTGGACGCCACCGTCGCCGCCATCCGGGAGCGGCTGCACCCGGCCCCGCTGGCCGTCCACCTGCCCATCGGCCGGGAGTCCGGTTTCACGGGCGTGGTCGACCTGCTGACGATGCGTGCCCTGACCTGGGACGGCGGCCCCGACGGCGACGACCTGCGACACGGCCCGGTGCCCGACGGCCTCCGGGCGGAGGCCGGGCGGCGGCGCGCGCTGCTGGAGGAGGCGGTGGCCGGGCTCCACCCGGCCGCCCTGGAGGAGTTCGTCGAACACTCGGCGCTCTCCACCGCGACCCTGGCCGCCGCCCTGCGGGACCTCACCCGCAGCGGCGAGGCGGTGGTGGTGCTGTGCGGCTCGGCCTACCGCAACCGCGGGATCGAGCCGCTGCTCGACGCCGTCACGGCCTACCTGCCGTCGCCGCTGGACGTTCCCGCGGTGCGCGGCGCGGGGCAGGCCGGGGAGGAGGAGCGGGCCGCCGATCCCGAAGGGCCGCTCACCGCGCTGGTGTTCAGGGTGAACGTCACCGCCTCCGGGCGGCTCACCTGTCTGCGCCTGTACGCGGGCACGCTGCGCAAGGGGGACACCGTGCTGGACGCCGGTACCGGCCGCACCGAGAGGATCGCCCGGATCATGCGGGTGCAGGCCGACCACGTCGAGCTGGAGACGGCGGTCGCCGGCGACATCGTCGCGGTGGCGGGCGTCAAGGCCGCCCGGACCGGCACGACGCTCTGCGCGCCCGGCGCGCCGCTCGTCCTGGAGCCGGCCGTGACGGCGGCACCGGTGGTGACGGTGGCGGTCGAGGCACGCCGATCGGTCGACACCGAGCGGCTGGCCGTGGCGCTCGCCCGGCTCGCCGAGGAGGACCCGTCGCTGGTCGTCCGCACCGACCCGGAGACCGGACAGCGGGTGCTGTCCGGGCTGGGCGAACTGCACCTGGAGGTGGCGGTGGAGAGGATCCGCCGCTCCCTCGGGTGCGAGGTGACCGTCGGCCGTCCGCAGGTCGCCCACCGGGAGACCGTGCGGAGCGGGGTCACCGGCCACGTCCACCGGCACGTCAAACAGGAGGGCGGCGCCGGCCAGTTCGCCCACGTGGTGCTCGACGTGGCACCGCCGGCCGGTCCGGCCGGGCAGGAGGAGGGGGAGGGTTTCGTGTTCGCGTCCACCGTCACCGGTGGGCGGGTGCCGAAGGAGTACGTCCGGGCGGTCGAGGCCGGCTGCCGGGACGCGCTCGCCGAGGGCCCGCTGGGCGGCCACCCAGTGACCGGCCTGCGGGTCGTCCTGACCGACGGCGCCACCCATCCGAAGGACTCCTCGGAGCTCGCCTTCCGCACCGCCGGGCGGCTGGCGCTGCGCGAGGCCCTGCGAGCCTGCCGGATGGTGCTGCTGGAGCCCGTCGCCGAGGTGACGGTGACCGTGCCGCAGGAGGCGGTGGGCGGTGTGCTCGGTGACCTCGCCGCGCGCCGGGGCCGGGTCCGGGGCTCGGCCCCGGCGCGCGGCGGGACGGCGGTGGTGACGGCGGTCGTGCCGCTCGCCGAACTGTTCGGCTACGCGACCGCCCTGCGCAGCCGCACCCGGGGCCGGGGCACGTTCACCACCCGCCCGGCCGGGTACGCCCCGGCACCGGCCGCCGCCGCCCGCTGAGGCCTGTTGCAGAAGTCCGGGTGCGGGCAGGTCGGCGTGTGGGTCGACCTGCTGGTTCAGGCGGTTCGGGCGAAGGCCGGTGCGGTAGTGGACGGCGACCCGGAGGATCCGGTCGGGCGGCGGCAGGTGCCACGGCCTGCCGCCGCCCGGCCCGTTGCCGCCCCGCTCGCGCACCACCCGCACCAGGCCCTCGAACTGCCGCATCCGCAGCCCCGCGAGCGTTTCCCCCCAGACCGGCTCAGCCCGAGGCACCCCACCCGCACCGGAGAACTGCCCCGCACCAGACCTTCTGGAACGAGCTTCAGTTGAGCATGCGGGCTGCCTGGACCTGCTGGAGGTGGATCAGGATGTCGTGGGTCTGGGCGAGGCGGATCTGCGGGGCGTCGGCGATCCCGGGGTAGGTGGCGCCGATGTTCTTGATCGTGTGCGGTTCGGCGAGCCAGGTGCGGGCGGGGGCCGGGGTGTTGCGCAGGTCGGCGACGTAGTCGCGGTGGCGGACCTTGTCGAGGGTGTGTTCGGCGGTGCCGGGGGCGGCAGGTGTGACGGTGAAGCGCTCCGGGGCACCATCGTGGTTGAAGGCGTTGAAGGTGCCCTGATTGAAGGTGAGACCGACGCTCACGTAACCCGTGCCCAGCTGCTCGCGCAGGAAGTCGCCCTGCACCCGGGGGTACATGTCCGGGGCGTAACTCTTGAGGGCGATGTGACCATTGTGGGCGGAGATCATGATCTTGCTGCCGGTGCGCTGCTGCCACCAGGCGATGTTGTCCGCCATCACGCGGTCGCGGTAGAGCATGGCGCCGGGGATGCTCTGGGGGTCGTCCCAGTCGAAGGCGTACAGGGTGGTCATCTGGTGGATCGCACTGGCGTGCTGCACAGCCCAGGCGTGCGCGTCGGCGTCGGCGCCGGGGTGCTGCTTGAGCAGGTCCACCGCTCGCCCGGTGCGCTCGGCGAGCTCCTTGCGTTCGGCCATCGGCTTCGAGGAGTAGTCGTTGACGTAGGTGGCGGCGTCGGTGGTGGGCCGCAGGCCCTGGTAGAGCGCGGTGAGCCGGGGGGCCAGTTCGGGGAGGACCGCAGCGGCATAGGCGTTCACCTTGTCGTAGAGCTCCGCGCCGGCGAACCCGTTGTCGTCGCCGACGAAGTGCACCGGGTCCTCGGGGTGCTGGATGTTGTAGGCGCGCATCCACTGGAGCAGGTCGCGGTACTCGGCGTTGTTCCACCACCGGTAGGTGCCCTGGAACTCCTCGTCCATGATCTGCTTCAGGTCGCCCTCGCCCCGGGTGAGGTAGGCGTCGATCCGCAGTCCGCTGCTCCAGGCGGCTTCGAGGGCGAAGGTGCGGAAGCCCTTCTCCTCGACCAGGTAGCGGAAGGCCCGGTGCTTGAGGGCGATGAACTCGTGTGAGCTGTGGGTGGCCTCGCCCACGCCCACCACGGTGGCGCCGCCGACCATCGTGCCGAACGGGCGCAGATCGGCGACGCCGCCGCGGGGTTCGGTGGTGCGCAGCGGGTGCGCCACCCGGTCGAGGGCGGCCTCGGGGGAGCGGAACGCGACGGCGTCGGCGGAGACCGACGCCGCGGACCCGGCGGGGGGAGCGGCGGCCGAAGCGGCCGGAGCGACGGCCAGGGTGGCACCGAGCGGGACGAGCAGTGCGGCGAGCAGGAACTTGCGCGTGGTGATCATGGGCCCAACTCTCGCCGGGCACCGGCATCACAGGCCATCCGGTGCACCCCCGACCGGCCCGGGGGTTGTCCCCACCCGCCGACCGGCGGGGTGCCGGGACCACGCTCCCCGTCGTGCATGGGAGTCAAGCACGATGTGCTGCGCGAGAACAGCGGCCATCGCTGACCGGTCAACCGCCCGAACCCGGAGCTCCACATCCGCCTGTCTCTGAGACATGCCGCAGGCTGGAGAACGACGGGTATCTCGTACGGGACGGTCCACGCGCTGTGTCCCTCGCGCCGGCACTCGAAGAGAGCCGGATCGGCCTGTCCTCGTACTGCGATTCCCACAGCTGCGGTGAGTTGTAGTGGCGCGGTGGCGGGGGGCTTCGACGGCGAGAGGCCTCCACTCGCCGCGTCGGAGAGGAAACGGTTCCGGGGAACGCCCGTGTTCGTCTGTTCCGTCGATGCGGGGCCGGAACCCGGCCGGCGACGCGCGGGCGTTCACGACCGTCATGGCCGCGATCCGGGTTCCCCGCCCGGGTTCCGGGCGGCTTCGGACCCGGCCCGACACGGTGATCGCGGATCGCGCGTACTCAGCCCGCGCGATCCGCTCCCACCTGCGCCGGCGCCACATCCGCGCGGTCGTCCCGCAGCCGGTGGACCAGGTCCGCAACCGGCTGCGGCGCGGCTCACGCGGCGGACGCCCGCCGGGCTTCGACCGGAGGCCCACAAGGAGCGGAACGCGGTCGAGCGGTGCATCAACCGCCTGGAACAGTGGCGCGGCCCGGCCGTGCGCACCGACGAACTCGCCATCGCCCGCCAAGCCGCACTCCACCTCGCGGCCATCCTCATCGGGCTCCGCAGATGACCGAGGAGACAAGCTTCAGCGGACGGCGCCGGCCGGCGGCTCAGCCGTGCCGGCGGGCCAGGTCGGGGTAGTCGAGCACCAGACCGTGCCGGTCGAGGAGCAGATTGCTGCGGAAGTCCCCCGACTCGTACCGGACCCTCGCGGCCGCACCGGTGCCGTCATCCTCCCCGGCGGGCCCCAGGTGGGTGTACGTCTGGCGCGACGGGTGCACCGTCAGGTCGGGCACCCGGACCCACGCCATCAGGAAGTCGTGCCGCCCCGGCTCCCGGTGGAGCCGGTGGCGGAGCACCGGCATGGCGTTGGTCAGCGGGGAGAGCCCGAGGTCGCAGTCGAGCGCCCCGTCGAGCTCCGGCCGGTGGTGGCCGTCGACGGTCCAGCGTCCGTCGTCGTTCAGCAGCTCCAGCTCCCGGGTGCCCTCCGCCGTGCGGGCGCGGACCGCGAGCCGCCGGGTGGTCCAGGCCGGCCCGGTGTCGAGCTCGTAGTCGAGCCAGTACGGCGCGGGCACCAGACCGACCACGCGCCCGCGGGCGCTCAGGGTGCCGTCGCCGAGTTCGATCCAGGCGGTCTCGACGCCCCGGCTCTCCGAGACCTCCCAGGTGGGGACCAGATGAGTGATCATGGCCGCCACCGTAGCCGCCGTCCCGTCGGCGACCCCGGAGCAGACCCACGCCGCGCGTCGTCCGCACCGACGGATGCAGCAGCCGCCGTCCCGGGCCCGCCGCAGCGGAGACGCGGCCCCCGGGGGAGGGCGGACGAGCCCGGCCGTGGCAGCACGGCCGCGCCGTCGACATCCGGCACCACCCTGGCGACCCGCTGCCCGCCCCGCCCCGGGCGCAGGGACGCCCGGGTGGCCAGGGTCGGATCCCGCCGCAGCGGCACGGTTCGGTCCTCCGGGTGCCGGGACGCCCGGAGAACGGGGCCGGATCCCGGCTCCGTCCCGGTGCCCAGAGGTGCTCCCGTACGCGGTGGTCCGTCGCGCCGTGTGGGGCAGCGGCACGGTTCGGTCCCTCGGGTGCCGGGGCGGCCCGGGACGGATTCCGGCGCTGTCCTGTGGGCCGGGTGGCGTGGGGCTTCCTGAGGGGTTGGCGGGTGCTTTGGTGCGGGGCAGCGGTACGGATCGCCCGGTCCTCCGGAGGCCGGGGCCCGACGGTTGGTGACAGGGTCGCCACGGCCGGTCACAGGATCGGCCGCCCGGCCGGAAGACGCCCGCTGACCTGCGCGTCCTTGGTCGGCGCCGGCCTGCGGAGCGGCTACCGTGGCCGGGCGGCCGGGGCCCGGCCGCCCGGGGTCGTGGACTCCGGTGGCACACGACGGACGGACCGGCATGCAGTTCGACGACCAGGGCGACCTCGACACCTCGCAGGTGGACGACCGGCGCGGCATCCCCGGGGGGAAGGTCGCCATCGGCGGTGGGGCGGCCGGTCTGATCGCCGTGCTGATCGCGGTGCTCTTCGGCGTCGACCCGAGCATCCTCGGGCTCTCCGACGGCGGCGGGTCGAACGCCGGGGCCGACCGGTCGACCAGCGCGGGGGAGGTCGAGCAGGCCTGCAAGAAGGGCGCCGACGCCAACCGCCGCCAGGACTGCCGGATCGTCGCCGTCACCAACAGCCTCCAGGACTACTGGCGCGGCCAGCTGCCGCGCTCCGGCGTCGCCTACCGGCCCGCCGAGACGGTCCTGTTCACCGGCCGGGTCTCCACCGCCTGCGGTGCGGCGAGCTCCGCGGTCGGCCCGTTCTACTGCTCCGGCGACCGGCGGGCCTACTTCGACCTCGGCTTCTTCGACGAGCTGTCCACCCGTTTCGGCGCGCGCGGCGGCCCGTTCGCCGAGGCGTACGTCGTCGCCCACGAGTACGGCCACCACATCCAGAACCTGACCGGCACGATGCAGAAGGTCGGGCAGGACCGGCAGGGCCGGGACAGCGCCTCGGTGAAGCTGGAGCTCCAGGCCGACTGCTACGCCGGGGTCTGGGCCCACCACGCCACCACCACCCCGCAGGCCTCCACCGGCCGCCCGCTGATCAGCACCCTCACCGACCAGGACATCGCCCAGGGCCTGGACGCCGCGGCGGCCGTCGGAGACGACCGGATCCAGAAGCAGGCCACCGGCCGGATCGACCCCGACACCTGGACGCACGGCTCCTCCGAGCAGCGCAGGACCTGGTTCACCACCGGCTACCGCACCGGCGACCCGGCCCGCTGCGACACCTTCGCCGCACAGCGCTGACCCCCGGTGCCGGGACCGCCCCGGCCCCCTGTCATCCGTCAGGGACCGCTGCGGGCGGTGCCTTCCTACGCTGCTGAGCACCGGCCGGACGCAGGCCGGACCAGCACCTGAAGGAGCACCACCATGCGCAAGATCCTGCACGCCGCCGCCGCGCTCGCCCTCGCGGCCGCCGCGGCCACCACGACGGGGACCTCCGGCGCCGAGGCCGCCGACGGCTCCTGGGACGGCTGCCCGTACGGGGCGGTCTGCATCTACCCCCGGGACGCCGACACCAGCCGGCCGCCGACCGATGTCTTCTGGAGCTACGGAGCCCACAACCTCCGCAACCAGTACGGCTCGCACTGGGTCCTCAACAACCAGTCCGGCGGCGCGCACGCCCACCTGTGCACCGGTTCCAACGGCACCGGCTGCGGCGAGGACCTCGCCCCCCAGACGGGTGTCTACGCCGACCTGACGCCGATCAACTCCATCACCCTCGACCGCCCCTGACCCGCTGATCCACTGAGCGGTTGATCCGCCGCGGGCCCGCCGGCCCCCGGCCCGGGCCGTCCGAGGCGGGGTCCTCCGGGGGGAGGATCCCGCCTCGGACGGCCGGTGGTCGCCGGGCCCGGTGACCGTCGCCGGGCACGGGCCGCGCAGGGCGCGGTGCAGGGGGAGCGGAGCCTCGACGGGCGTCACGGGATCGTGCACCCGGTCGAGCATCGGCGTGGACGGCGGACCGGCGCCGGTGACTCGCCCCGGTGACCCGCGCCGCGCCCGCCGGGCGAGGACGGCGCACAGAACGGCGCACAGGGCGGGGAGCAGGGAGGGGAGCAGGGAGGTGAGCAGGGCGGCGGTGCGCAGGGAGCGCCGCCCGGGCCGGGGGCCGATCGGGGTGGTGGTGATGCCTACGGTCATGACGTCGATCCTGGCCCGTGGACCGGTCGTGATCGATCCAGTGGGCGCCCGTCTTTCCCCGGGCGCCGGAGCCACCTCTGACCGGGCGCCAGCTGGAGGAACGTCCCCCGTCCGGGTGACATCGGGGCGGGAGGTCGACGCCGGCCCGGGGGAGGGGTGTGTCAGTAGCCGACGGTGAAGCGGGTGCGGCGGTGGGCGGGTCGTTCGGCCTCGTCGAGGAGGGCGACGGCGAAGTCCTCCATGGAGATCGCCGAGGTGCCGTCCGGACCGGTGACGAGCTCGTCGAGGCCCCGCCGGTAGCGGCCGGTCCGCTCGCCCGGTTCGAGCAGTGCGGCCGGGCTGAGGTAGGTCCAGTCGACCTCGGCGTCCGCGCGGCAGAGGGCGAGCTGCTCGCCGCAGGCGTCGGCGATCGGGCGCAGGGCGGCGGGGAATCCGGGGGAGTCCACGAGGGTGACGCCGTTCCCGCCGGGCAGGACGAGGCTGCCGGCGCCGCCGACGACGAGCAGCCGCACGCCGGTTCCGGCCAGGCCGGCCAGCAGGCCCTTGGTCGCGGTGGCCAGTTCGTCCTCCCGGCCGGGGGCCGGGCGGGTGGCGGTGACCAGCAGGTCCTGCCCGGCGGCGAGGCGGCGGACGTCGGCGGGGTCGCGGGCGTCACCGGTGGCGGTCCCGACCGTCGCCGGGAACCGGTGCGGGCGGGAGGGGTCGCGCAGGACGGCGGTGACCCGGTGGCCGCGGGCGGCGGCCTCGGCCACGACCCGGCTGCCGACGTTGCCGCTCGCGCCGAACACGGTGATGCGCATGGGGAGGTCTCCTGACGGTGGATCGGACGGGGATCGGACGGGGATCGGACGGGGATCGGACGGGAATCGGGAGGGAATCGGGAGGCGTGGACCACCAGGGGCGGGGCGCCCGGCCCGGTCAGGCGTCCTGGTGGGTGCGGGCGTCCGCGGGGGCGGCGGAGGGGGACGCGGCGACCACCTTCGACGGGGTCCGCGCCCGCTGGGTCTGGGCGGCGACCAGCGAGCCGAGCACGATCAGCGCGCCGAGCGCCTGGACGGGCGCCAGGTCCTGGCCGAGGACGAGCCAGCCGAGGGCGGTGGCGACCACCGGGCTGAGCAGGCCGAGGAAGGTGACCGAGGTGGGCGGCAGGCCGCGGATGCCGCGGAACCAGAGCGCGTACGCGACGGCCGCGCCGATCAGGCCGAGGTAGCCGTAGCCGAGCAGGTTGGCGCCGGTGAGGTGGGACGGCGGCGGACCCTCGACCAGCAGGGCGACCGGCAGGAGCAGCAGTCCGCCCGCGGTGAGCTGCCAGCCGGTGGTGGCGAGCAGCGGGGCCGGCGAGGTCCAGCGCTTGGAGAGGACGACACCGGTCGCCATCACCACCGCGCCGCCGAGCGCGGCGACGATGCCGAGGGCGTCCAGCTGGGCGTCGGCGCGCAGGACGAGCAGGCTGACGCCGGCCACGCCGGCGATGCCGGAGAGGAGGGTGCGCAGGGAGAGGCGGTCGCCGAGGAGCGCGGCCGAGAGCCCGGCGGCGATCAGCGGCTGGACGGCGCCGACGGTGGCGGCGACCCCGCCCGGCAGGCGGTAGGCGGCGACGAACAGGAGGGCGAAGAAGACGCCGATGTTCAGCGCGCCGAGGACGAGCGAGCGCCACCACCAGCTGCCCTTCGGCAGGCGGCGGGTGACCGCGACGAGGAGCAGTCCGGCGGGCAGGGCGCGCAGGACCCCGGCGAGCAGCGGGCGCCCGGGCGGCAGCAGCTCGGTGGTGACCAGGTAGGTCGAGCCCCAGATGGCGGGGGCGAGGGCGGTGATCAGCACGAGGGCGAGTCGATTCCTTAGCACTAAGCCAATGTATCTCAGTGCTAAGGAATCTGAACAGGGGGTGGGGTGGTGGACGCTGTGAGGTACCTCACCGCTAAGGCATCGTTTAGGGTGGAGTCATGGCAGAACGCGAAGATCATGTGGACCGGGTGGTCCGGCAGTGGGGCGCCGAGCGTCCGGACCTCGACGTCTCCCCCATGGAGGTGCTCGGCCGCCTCAAGCGGCTGACCCGGCTGGTCGACGCCGAGCTGAAGGAGACCTTCGCCCGGCACGACCTCGACTTCGCCTCCTTCGACGTGCTCGCCACCCTGCGCCGCAGCGGCCCGCCCTACCGCCTCACCCCGACCGGCCTGATGCGCTCGGCGATGGTCACCTCCGGGGCGATCAGCCAGCGCCTCGACCGGCTGGAGGCGCGCGGTCTGGTCACCCGCACCCCCAGCGGCTCCGACGGCCGCAGCCGCGACGTCGCCCTCACCGACGAGGGGTACGCCCTGATGGACCGCGCCCTGCCCGACCACCTCGCCACCGAGGAGCGCATCCTGGCCGGGCTGGACGAGGCCCGGACCGCGGCGTTCATCGACGCCCTGCGCGTGGTGCTCGACACCCTCGGGGACGACCCCGAGTAGCCCGGGCGGCCGGGGAGCCGTCGCGGGCCGCTCAGGGGTTGACCGCGACCGCCTTGAAGAAGGTGTAGTGGAAGGTCCCGCCCGGCTCCGCCGCGCGGCGCAGCTCGGCGACACCGCGCTCGAACTCCTCGGCCGTGGTGAGTCCGGCCGCGACCGCCTCCGCCCGCACCGCCTCGACCATCGCGATGAAGGTGCGCCGGGTGAAGGTCTCGGCCAGTGCGGGTCGGGCGCCGTCCGCCGACATCGTGCGCGGGCCCACCGCGACGTCCCGGAAGCCGGCGTCGGCGAGCAGCGGGTACAGCCGCCGGCCGATCAGGGCGTCGCCGCCGCCGTCCGCCTGGAGCCGGACCAGGTGGTCGACGACCCGCTGCGCGCCCGCGCCGAGCGGGTGGAAGCAGGCCGTGCCGTGGTCGCCCTCGATCACGGTCAGGGTGCCGCCGGGGCGCAGCACCCGGCGCAGCGCGGCCAGCGCCGCCGCCGGGTCGGCGAGGTGTTCCAGGACGAAGCAGACGAAGACGTGGTCGAAGGAGCCGTCGGGGAAGGGCAGGCGGTGCAGGTCGCCGTGGTGCCAGCGGACGTCCGCCCCGGGCGCGTGCGCGGCGACCCGGGCGCGCGCCTTCGCGAGCGAGTCCGCCGAGATGTCGGCGGCCGTCAGCAGCACGCCCGGGCTGGAGTCCAGCAGGTGCACCGTCTGCGCGCCGACGCCGCACCCGGCCTCCAGGACCCGGCTGCCGGGCGGGTAGGCGGTGCCGGCGTGGAGGAGGCCGGCCAGCGTGTCGGCCTGGTCGCCGAGGCGACGGGCCTCGGTGGGGGAGTAGCCGTGGACATAGCCGTGGACGGAGCCGGTCTCGACGCGGACCGCGGTGGACTGCGGGGTGCTCGTGGTCATGACGCCCACCCTCCCGGCACAATGGACCGGTGCACAGGTCCAATGAGCGGCCGATCGACAGGTCCACAACCGGCGGCGCCGACTTCCTCCAGCTCGACCCGGGCGAGGCCCCCGTCGGCGGACTCGCCGACTGGCTGGCCCGGCGGCTGCGGCAGGCGATCGCCGACGGACGGCTGCCGGCCGGCAGCCGGCTGCCCGCGACCCGGCCGCTCGCCGCCGACCTGCGGGTCTCGCGCGGCGTGGTCACCGACGCCTACCGCCGGCTCGCCGAGGAGGGCCGGGTCGCCGGCCGGGGCAGGGGCGGCACCGTCGTGGTCGACCCGCTCGCGCCGAGCGCCGTCCCCGCCGGACCGCGCCGGACCGCCGCCGTGCGCCCGCCCGCGCCCCCGACCGGGACACCGCCCCGGTCGCCGTTCGCCGGCACCCCCGTCCCGGCCACCTTCGACGCCCTGCGCACCGCCCCCGCCAGGATCGACCTCTCGCCCGGCCTCCCGGACCTCGCCGCCTTCCCCCGCGCCGCCTGGCTGCGCGCCGAACGCGCCGTCCTGCACGGCCTCGCCGCCCGGGACTTCGGCTACGGCGACCCGCGCGGAACCCCCGCGCTGCGCCGCGCCGTCGCCGACTGGCTCGGCCGCAACCGCGGCATCCGCGCCGACCCCGGGGACGTCCTGGTGGTGGCCGGAGCCGCCCAGGCACTCGCCCTGGCCGGCGAGGTGCTCCGCGCGGACGGCCTGGACGTGGTCGCCGTCGAGGACCCGGGCTCGCTCGGCACCCGCCAGCACCTCGGCCACCGGATCACCGCCACCCCGCCCGTCCCCGTGGACGCCGAGGGCATCCGGGTCGACGCGCTGCGCGCCACCGGCGCCCGCGCCGTCCTGCTCACCCCCGCCCACCAGTTCCCCACCGGTGTGGTCCTCGGCGGTGCCCGGCGGCGCGAACTGCTCCAGTGGGCGGCGGAGGGCGGGCTCGTCATCGAGGACGACTACGACGCCGAACACCGCTACGACCGCCCGCCGGTGCCCGCGCTGCGCGGCGTCCTGCCCGAACAGGTCCTCCACCTCGGCAGCGTCTCCAAGCTCCTCGCCCCCGCCCTGCGCACCGGCTGGATGCTCGCCCCGGCCCGCTACCGGGACCTCCTGGTCGACGCCAAACGGCTCGACGACCTCGGCAACGCCGCCCTGCCGCAGCTCGTCCTCGCCCGGCTGATGGACTCCGGCGCGCTGGAGCGCCACCTGCGGCTGCTGCGCCCGCGCCACCGGCGCCGCCGGGACGCGATGACGGCCGCCGTCGCCGCCCACCTGCCCGGCGCCGTCGTGCACGGCGCGGCCGCCGGGCTGCACCTCATGGTCACCTTCCCGGCCGGTCTGACCTGCACGGACACCGAGCTCGCCGAGGCGGCGCTCGCCCATGGCGTGAAGGTCCAGCCGCTGTCCTGGCACGCCCGGCTGCCGCACCCGCCCGGCCTCGTCCTCGGCTACGCGGCCGGCGCGCCCGGCGAGATCGAGGAGGGCGTTGCCGTCCTCGGACGGCTGCTCCGGGAGGCGGGAGGACCGCTTCCGGGGTGAGGCTGCTGGTGTCACCCGCGCGCCACCCCGTGATCCGGGAGGGGGCCTTCGCCCCGGCCGGGTGACCGCCGGCCCGCCGGCCGGACCCGTCGACCCCACCGCGCCCGCCCCGCCGTCGCGGGCCGGGCGCCTGGGGCACCCCGGGCGCCGCCCGCCGGAGCGCCCGGACCCCGACCGACCGAGGGAGGCCGGATGCCGATGTCCCGCCGAACGATCCGTGTCGCGCTCCTCGCCCTGCTGCTCTCCGCCCTGGCCCCGGCCGCGCCGTCCGGCCAGTCGGCCCCGTCCGCCCACTCCGGCTCGTCCGGCTCGTCCGGCTCGTCCGGCCCGGCCGGTCCGCAGGGCCCGGAGGACGCCACCGGGCAGCACACCGAACCCGCCGTGACGGCCCCGATCCACCCCACCCCCACGGAGAGGACGACCCCCGTGCCCACCAACGATTCGCTCCAGCTCGCCGGCCGCCGGGTCATCTACTCCTACCCCGGCCCCACCCCGCCGCCGGAACTGCTCGCCACCATCCGCGCGGGCCGCGCCGCCGGCGTCATCTTCTTCAAGGAGAACGTCCCCTCGCTGCCCCAGCTCCAGGCGGCCGTCGCCCAGTTGCGGCAGGCGGCGGCCGAGTCGCCGACCGGCGCGCCGCTGCTGCTGATGACCGACCAGGAGGGCGGCAAGGTCCGCCGGCTGCCCGGTGCTCCGGACCTCTCGGCCAAGCAGATCGGCCTGGCCGCCGACCCGGCCGGCGCGGCCGCCGAGGCCGGCGCCGGTGCGGCCCGCACCCTGAGCGGGGCGGGTCTCAACGTCAACCTGGCGCCGGTGCTCGACGTCTTCGACACCCCCGACAACTTCATCGACCACTTCGAGCGGTCCTTCAGCCGGAACCCGGACGTGGTGGCCGAGTTGGGTTCGGCCTACCTCGCCGCCCAGCAGCAGCTGGGCGTCGCCGCGACGGCCAAGCACTTCCCCGGGCTCGGCGCCGCCGCCCGGGAGGAGAACACCGATGCGAGCTCCGTCGTCCTCCCGGTCCCGCTCGCCGACCTGCGGGCGCGCGGCGAGGAGCCGTACCGGGCCGCCATCGCCGCCGGGGTCCGGCTGGTGATGGCCTCCTGGGCGGTCTACCCGGCCCTCGACGCCTACCGCCCGGCCGGGCTCTCGCGCGCCGTCGTCCACGGCGAACTGCGCGAGCGGCTCGGTTTCCGCGGCGTGACCGTCACCGACGCCCTCGAAGCCGTCGCCCTGGCGGCCTTCGGCGACGCCGGCGACCGGGCCGTCGCCGCCGCCGAGGCGGGTATGGACCTGGTGCTCTGCTCCGGCCGTGACCTCCAGCAGGGCGACACCGCCGTGCAGGCCCTGGCCACCGCCCTCGACAGCGGCCGCCTCGACACCGCCGGATTCACCGAGGCCGTCCAGCGCGTCGACGCGCTGCGCACCTCCCTGCCTGCCTCCTGACGCCGGTCCGGCCGCCCGCCCCCGCGCGGCCGGGGCCGTCCTCCGGCCGACGGGGGCGATGGTCGGCGGCGGAGGCTGCGCCGGCCTCCGGCCCGGGGGCGGCGCGGACCGGCGAGGGTGGCGCAGGGGTGGCGCGAAAGGGGGTGAGGGTGGCGCGAAGAGGGTGCACGGGCCATCAACACGCGCCGCTTCCTCGTGGAAACGAGCGGACACGGAGGGTCATCCTGGTGGCAGGCTTGCCGCCGTGACTGTGCACCCTCTCGTACACGAGATCGCCGACGCCTACCTGGCCCTGGTCGATGCCGCCGCGCCCGGACTGGTCGAGGGCCTGTACGTGGTCGGTTCGACGGCCCTGGGCGACTTCCACCCGGAACGGAGCGACCTCGACTTCGTGGCCGTGACCGCGGACCCGGTGACGGCCGGGCAACTGGTCGCACTGGAGCGCGCGCACGCCCGGCTCGCGCTCCGCCATCCGCGCCCCGTGTTCGACGGTCCCTACCTCACTTGGCACGAACTGGCCGGCCCCCCGGCGCAGGCGGCCCCGGGGCCGCACGTGCGCGGGGGGACGGTGCGGCACCGGGTGGGATCCGGCCGCACACCGGTGCTCTGGCACACGCTGGCCCGCCACGGCGTCACGCTCTGCGGGCCGCGGGCCCAGGAGCTGATGATCCACACGGACCCGGAGGAACTGGCCGGCTGGAGCCTCGGCCGGCTGGAGGAGCACTGGCACCCGTGGTGGCGCAGCTCCTCGCGGCTGGCGTCGCGGCCGGGGCTGGCCTGTCTGAACGAACGGGCGCCGGTCCGGGCGGTGCTCGGGGTGAGCCGGCTGCACTACACGCTGGCCACCGGACGGATCGCCTCCAAGCGCGGGGCCGGCGAGTACGCACGGGCGGTGTTCGACGAGCGCTGGCACCGGATCCTGGACGAGTGCCTGCGGATCCGCGAGGGCGGGCGGCGGCGCTCGCTCTACCCGAACCCGTTCGGCCGGCGGGCCGACGCGCTGGCGTTCACGGACATGGCGATCGAGAGCGCCCGGCTGCTGGGGGCGGGCCGGCTGCCGCTGGGGGAGTAGCCCGGGACGGGACATGGTGAGGACCTTGATCGCGCCATCCGAGGCCGGTTTCCGGTCTGATCACCAACTGTTCGGATCTTTGTGCCGTATGGCCTTCGAATCGTCTGCCACAGTTGCGTCACGCCACATGTGAAATGTCACATGTGGCCATAGTGGTGCCCTGAATGCCATGCCATGCCATGCAAGGCGAGGCGAGGCGAGGCAAGGAAGAGATACGGAGGAGCGGGACCATGCGGATGAACCGACTCACCCTGACGGCGGCCGGGATCGCGGGCGCGGCGGCCCTGCTGGCGGTGCCGGCCCAGGCGAACGCGGCCCGGGCGACCACCACGACCACCACCGTGACCTGCGGCGCGTCCGGCCTGCAGGCCGGACTGTCGACCAAGGTGTGCGCCGAGGTCACCGGCACCGGTGTCCAGCTGTACGGCCAGATCAGCCTGGCCGGCCCGCCGAGCCCGGGCACCCCGTGGCCGCAGACCGTCGAGCTGCTCACCGGCCTGTCCGGCGAGGTCGTCGGCGGCGCCTCGCTCGGCTCGGTCAGCGGCCGGACCCTGTTCACCGCCAGCACCGTGCAGGTGCCGGGCGTCGGCGGGACCGTCCCGTGCGGCTCCACCGTGCACGGCAGCTTCAGCGTCGCCACCTACCCGTGGTCGCCGGTTCCGGTGACCGTCGACGTCGTGGTGCCCTGTTGATGACGGCGGGTCGATGACGCGGTCCTGACGGGCCGACGGGGGCGGGCGGGCCCGGGGTGCGAGTCACCCCGGGCCCGTCCGTGCGTCCCGGGCGGCAGCGGTCCGCGCGGGCGTCCCGCCCGTGACGACTTGAAGAAATCTTCATCTGCAAGGGATGATGCTTCCCGCCGAACGGGCCGACCCGGAGCCCACCCAGCGACACGGGGAGAGACGGACGATGCCGGTCCCGCTGTACCAGGCGAAGGCGGAGTTCTTCCGCACGCTCGGGCACCCGGTGCGCATCCGCGTCCTGGAGCTGCTCCAGGACGGGCCGCGACCGGTGCGCGAGCTGCTCGCCTCGATCGAGATCGAGCCCTCGAACCTCTCCCAGCAGCTCGCGGTGCTGCGCCGGACCCAGCTGGTCACGGCCACCCGCGAGGGCAACACCGTCGTCTACGCCCTGAGCACGCCGGACGTCGCCGAGCTGCTGCGGGCCGCGCGGCGGATCCTGACCGAGCTGATCGCCGACCAGGGCGCGCTGCTCACCGAGCTGCGGGCACCGGACGCCGGTGCCGCGCCCGCGGGCGACCGATGACCGGCCCGTCGACCGAAGGAGTGCCCGGCCATGAGTGAGACCACCGGCGGACGCGGCCGGGAGGCCGAGGCCACGCGGGAGGAGAAGGCGCGGCGCAAGGCCATGATGATCCGGGCGGGCATCTACATCTTCGCCACGCACCTGTTCGCGGGGTTCGTGCTGCTGCTGTTCGCCCTCGGCGGCCGGAAGTGACCGCGAGCGGGCGGAAGTGACCGCGGGCGGGCGGTGGTGACCGTCGCCGCTCCACGTTGACCGTCGCCGCGCCGCGCCGACCGTCGCCGGCCGGGGGAACCGGCCCGCCGTGACCGCGCGGCGAACGGTCCCGGCCGCCCGGCCGTGACCGTTCGCCGCGGCCGGCCGGCCGCCGGCCCGGGTCAGCTCGGGCCGTCCTCCGTGCTGTAGCGCAGGCTCGTGCTGGTCCAGGCGTGGACGCCCTCCACCAACTCCCGGGTGCCGTCGAGGTACCAGCGGCCCGCCGGGTGCCGCAGCTGCAGACTGTGCCGCAGCCTCTCGCTCTCCGCCGTCAGCCGGGCGATCCGGGCCACGACCGCCCGGGCCGCCCGGCTGCGGGTGCAGCCGCGGATCCGTTGCAGGGTGAGCACGGTGTTGAAGGCCGCGACGTTCTGGCGTTCCTCGCGGTCCGCCGAGTAGAGGTCGTTGATCAGCGTCGCCGCGTCGGCCGTGTTCGCGCGCAGGCGGTGCAGGGCCGGGTCGGCGTGCAGTTCGGCCGGGGCCTCGCCGCCGTGGACGTGCTCCAGTATGTCCATGAACGGGTAGAGGCAGCTGGCGTGGCGCCGCAGCCGCACGGTCTCGGCGAGGTCGGGCTGGGTGCGGGCGGCCCGGTGGGCCGTCTCGGCGAGGAAGGTCTCCAGACAGGAGTGCCATTCGGCGGCGGCGCGCCGCCGCCAGCCCGGTGGCATGGGGGCGGTCTGGCGCTGCCACAGCTCGCGCCAGGCGTCGAGCAGCTGCGGCTGGGGCGTGCCCGCGGGGACGGGCCGCCCGGCCAGCACGGCGAGCAGCGGCTCGACGATGGCGCGGGCCTCGGCGGGATCGCGGCCCGGCGGCCCGTCGAAGCGGTCGTCGAGGATGGTGAACCAGCCGAGGGTGTCGATCAGCAGGTCCAGCTCGGTACCGCGGGCCCGGGGGTACGAGTGGCCGATCAGCTCGGGCAGCGCGTAGGTGTGGTAGCGGGCGAGGTCCTCCGGGGCCAGCAGACCGTGGGCCAGGGCCCATTCGCCGTGCCGGGCGGTGGCGGCCCGCAACTCGCTCGGGGCGCGCGGTTCGCCCTGCGGGCGCAGCGAGTCGGGCGCGCGCCGGGCGGCCGGCGCGGGCCGCGCCTCCGGGTGGACCGGCGGTGTGGGCCGGGGCAGGGCGGTGACCGGCCGGAGGGTGGTGACGGGCCGGGGGGCGGTGACCGGTCCGAGGGTGGTGACCGGGACGATCGTGCTGAGCGGCCCCAGGTGGGTGGCCGGGCGCGTGGTGCGGGCGGCGCCGCTGCGGGGCGCGCTGCGGGCGGCCGTGCGCGGGGCGGTCCGCAGGGTGGTCGGGCGCGGGCCCTCGGTGGCGGCGGACCGGCGGGTGGCCGGCGAGGCCTGCGCGGGGAGCACGACCGAACCCGAGAAGCGGGAGCCGGCCGCGGCGCCGGACGCGCCGGACGGGCCGGGGACACCGGCGGGGGCGCCGCCGCCCGGCGGGCACCCCTCGCCCGGCCGCGGCCCGCGCGGCCCGCGGGGACCGCGCACGGCCGCGTCCGACTGGCGCGGGCGGACGACCGGCAGGCACTGGGCGGGTGTGTCGTCGTGGCCCGCCGACGGCGTGCGGCGCGGACCGGCGGCGTGCGGGGCACGCCCCCCGCGCGGCGTGAGCCGCACCCGCAGGCCCTGCGCCTGGACGGTCGTCCACACCACCTCGCGGGCCCGGACGCCGGGGACGGCGGTCGGACGCCAGCGGCGCAGGATGGCGGCGGCCGCCACGGTCAGCTCGGCCCAGGCGAAGGCCTCACCGATGCACTTGTGTTTGCCCGCGCCGAACGGCAGAAACGCCTGCCGCGCGACGCCCCCGCCGCCGGCCGGCCCCTGCGCCCCGTCGGGCCCGTACCAGCGGCCGGGGTGGAAGCGCAGCGGCTCGGCGTGGAGCGCGGGGTCGCGGTGGATCGCGGTGAGGCTGTAGAGCAGCTCGGTGCCGGCCGGGACGAGGTAGGGGCCCAGCTCCACCGGGACGCTCGCGGTGCGCATCAGGAAGGCGTTCGGCGCGTGCAGCCGCACCACCTCCTGGGTGACCGCGCGGGTGTAGCCGAGGCGGGCGAGCGCCTCAGGGGTGGGCACGGTACCGGCCGGGAGGTGCTCGTCCAGCTCGGCCAGGACGCGCGCCTCGACCCGGGGGTGGCGGATCAGCTCGTCGATCAGCCAGGTGAGCGTGGTGGAGACGGTCTCGGTTCCGGCCCCGAACATGGTGATCGCCTCGGAGCGGACGTCCGCCTCGGTGAGCGGGCGTCCGGTGGCGGGGTCGACGGCGGCGCGCAGCAGCGCGGGCAGGGTCGCGCCGCGCCGGGCGGCGGCGCCGGTCACCGGGCACCCGCCGTCCGGGACGGTGCCGCCGACCGCCTGGTCGACGACCTCGTTGAGCACCTTGACCGCCGCGTCGAAGCGCCGGTTGACCGGCAGCGGGAGCCGGGCGAAGGCCCGGTGCGGGTAGAGCGACTGGACGATCTGGCCCTTCACCATGTCGGGCAGGGCCCGGTGGAAGGCGAGCGTGGCCTCCTCGCTCAGCCGGGCGTCGAACAGGGCGCGGGTGACGATCTCCAGGGCGAGGTGGTTCATCTCCTTGGCCACGTCGAGGACCTGGCCGGGGCGCCAGCGCCCGGCCCGTTCCTCGGTGACCCGGTGCATGACGGCGAGGTACTCGGCCATCCGGTCCGGCCCGAAGGCCGGCTGGATGATCCGGCGGCGGTCGCGGTGGGCGCGCCCCTCGGACATCAGCAGGCCGTCCCCGAAGGCGGTCTTGAGGGTGTCCTGGACGGCGCCGCGCGGGCAGTCGTGGGCGAGCGACACCAGCAGGGTGTGGACCAGCCCGGCGTCCGTGACCACGCAGACCGTGCGCGGCCCGAGCCGGATCCGGACCACCGAGCCGTGCTGGGCGAGCGAGCCGAGGAAGCCGAGCGGATCGCGCAGCAGGGCGGGGGCGTGCCCGAGGCCGGGCACGGCGCCGGGGGCCAGCGGGGGGACGGCCGGGCGGCGCTCCGCGGAGGCGGTTCTGGGCGGGGCGGACGGTCTGTGGGTCTCGTTCGTCAGGATCATGACATTACCTCTCACCAGATGGACCGGGGGGACGGACCGGTGGGACGGTCCGGTGTCACCGGCCGGGTGTCGGACCGGTCGGCCGACCCGGCGCCGCGCTACCACGGGAGCCGCCGCCACGCCGGCCGGGATCCGGGGGCCTGTTGAAGCAGACCCCCGCGCGCGCCATGGACAGAGGGCGCACGCCATGGGAAACGCGCCGGTCCCGTGAGCGTTGCGCCGTACCCGGATGGATCACTCCATCGGTGGAGTGTCCTCAAGGTCCGGGCGGCGTGTCCCGATGAGGGCGCGCCGTCGCGAGCGGTTCGCGCACCGGGCCGGGCCACCCCGCGGAGCGCCCGGTGCGAGGCCCGGTGCGAGGCCCGGCCGGGGCCGTCCTGCCTGGCCGGCAGGGCCTTTCGGCCCTCGGCGCGGCGGTGCGCGCGGGTCCAGCATGGTGCAGGACCAAGGAGGACCCTCTGATGACCCGTCTGCGCCACAGGCCCGCCCTCGACCTCCGGGTGGAGATCCGGGGCGAACTGCCCCGCGAGGACGCGGAGTACGCGCGGATCAGGGCGCTGGCGCTGATCGCGGACCTCGGGCCGGACGTGCACGCCGCCCGGCTGCGGCTGACCCGCCCGCGCGACCGCTCGGTCACCCGGCCCTCCGTCGCCCAGGCCTCGGTGGACCTCGCGGGTGTCGGCCGGGTCCGGGTGGAACTGGCCACCGTGGCGGTGCGCGAGGCGGTCGACCTGGCGCTCGGCACGCTCGCCGGGCGCGCCGGGCGGCTGCGCGAACTGGGCGACATAGGGCTCGCCTCGGCGTTCGAGAGCTCCTACCGGCCGCAGTACGCGCCGCGCCCGCCGGCCGAACGCCGGATCGTCCGGCGCAAGTCCGTGCGACCGGCCCTGCGCACGCCCGAGCAGGCGATCCGCGAGATGCTGGCGCTGGACTACCGCTTCCACCTCTTCACCGACGCGCTGACCGGCCAGGACGGCCTGGTCCACCGCAGGCCCGGCAACGGCGGGTTCCGGCTGGTCCGGGCGCACTCCGCGGTCCGGCTCGGCGGCGCGGTGCTGCCGCTCACCGAGAGCCCGCACCCGGCGCCCCGGTTGGAGACGGCCGAGGCCGCCCGCCAACTCCGGCTCACCTGCTGGCCGTTCGTCTTCCACACCGACCCCGGCGACGGCCGGGGCCGGGTGCTCTACCGCCGTTACGACGGTCACTATGGCTTGATCGCGCCGATAGCGGGAGCCCGCTGAGGGGCAGGTAATCACCGGCACGGGCTGACCGGTACACGACCGACAACGGACGAGCACACCTCCACACTCTGGACGGGAACTGGGACCATGGACTGCGAAGAAGTCATGCTGACCGTCAGGATCACGGCCGGCGAGCGGGCCCTGCTGCGCGAACTCGCGCGCGGCCACGGCACCGACGTGTCGGACGTGGTCGTGGACGGTCTGCTGGACGCCATCCCCGGCCTGCACGTCCTGCCCGTGCTGCCCGTGGGCGCGGTGCTGCCCGTCGGCCGGGTGCTCCCGCTGGAGGCCGGGCCGGCCGGCGCCCCCGGGCAGCCGGGGCTCTCGCACCTGCTGCGCGTCCTGGCCCGGCCCGCCCCGTGCGCGGTCACCCTCTGGCTGCCGGCGCCGGTCGCCGACCTGTTGCCGCTGGTCGGCGAGCGGATCGCCGCCGTCAGCGGGCTGCGGGTCGGCCCGGCGAGCGCGGCGCTGGCCGCCGCCCTGCGGTTCTGGCTGGCCGGCGACCCGGGGCGGCTCGCCGCGGGCCTGGCCGGTCTGCACCGGCACGGCGCTCCGCGGCTCACCGCCCAGCGGCTCGACGTCGCGGCCTGAGCGCACGGCCCCCGCGCGCGCTGCGGCCGGCGGTGCCGCCGCCGACCGTCCGGATCCGGCCGTCCCGCCGGCCGGTCGATGCGCGCCGGGCCCGGGGGGCGCGCCGGCGCCCGAGGGCGCGTGGGGAGGTGTGCCGGGGGCGGCCGGGTACGTGTGACGCTTCGTCGGTCCGCCGCCCGGTGCGGGCCGGACGGACACCCGCCCGATGGTCGACGGACCGTCGGGCCGGGCGGGACCGAAGCGGTTCCTGGGGGTCAAGTGGCATGTCCTGGACGGGAAATTAGCTGGTCAGAGCTCTGGTCACGACCTGCGCGCAGGTCTAGCATTCCGGTCACGGCAACCGGTGTCCGGACCTCCGGACGACCGGTGCGGTGGCCGCCACCACCCCCTGCCGGGGAGCGTACACCCCCCGAGTACGCTCCCCGGCGCCGCTCTGTGCGCGGTGCCCGCCTTCCCGCGCCCGTTCCCGGCGCTGCCGCGGATTGTCCGCCCCGCGCTCGGTAGCCGCATCGCCCGTCGCGCACCCCCGCCACCGTCGGCGCGCGCCCCCATCACGGCGCGCGCGCCCGCTGCGCGCCACCGGGAACCATCGGGTGCGAACCGGCGTCCCCCACCTCCGACGGGTGCCACGGGGTGCCCGCACGAGGAAGGGAGCGTCCGGTGGTGCGAAAGGTCCTGATCACCGGCGGAGCGGGCTACATCGGGAGTACCGTGGCATCGGCCCTGCTGGACGCGGGCATCACCCCGGTCGTGCTGGACGACCTCTCCGGCGGGCGGGCCGAGTTCGTCGAGGGCCGGGTGTTCTACCGGGGCGACATCGCGGATCCGGCGCTGGTCGACCGGATCTTCGCCGAGCACCCCGACATTGACGCGACCCTGCACTGCGCCGCGCGGATCGTCGTCCCCGAGTCGGTCTCCCGGCCGCTGTTCTACTACCGCGAGAACGTCGGCAAGACCGTCGACCTGCTGGAGTCGCTCCAGCGCAACGGCTGCACCCGGGTGGTCTTCAGCAGCTCCGCCTCGATCTACCGGCCCACCCCGACCGGCCGCGTCGACGAGTCCTGCCCGGTCGAGGCGAGCAGCCCGTACGCGCGCACCAAGCAGATGATGGAGCAGGTGCTCCAGGACTGGACGCGGGGCGACGGCGCGGAGCGGACGCGGGTCATCGCGCTGCGGTACTTCAATCCGATCGGCGCCGACCCGCAGCTGCGCACCGGGCTGCAGAACCTCCACCCGACCCACGCCCTGGGCAAGTTGATCGAGGCGCACACCAACGGCACGCCGTTCACCATCACCGGGGTGGGCTGGGAGACCCGGGACGGCTCGGGCATCCGCGACTACATCCACGTGCAGGACGTCGCCGAGGCCCACGTCGCCGCGCTGGTCCGGTTCGACGAGGTGGTCGTCCCCGGGGCCGGGGAGCGCTACCGGGTCGTCAACATCGGTACCGGCAACGGCACCACCGTCCGCGAGCTGGTCACGGCGTTCGAGGAGGCGGTCGGCGTGACGCTGGACGTCCGGGAGGCCGAGCCCCGGCCCGGTGACGTCCTCGGCTGCTACAGCGACGTGACGGCCGCGCGCGAACTGCTGGGCTGGACGCCGCGCCGCACCATCGCCCAGGGGGTCGAGGACGCGCTCGCCTGGCGGTCGCGGTGGGCGGCCCGCCTGGCGGCCACCGTCTGACCCGTCCCGGGAACGCCGCCGGCGCCCCGTCCCCGGCTGGACGCGGGCGCCGGCGGAGCCGGACTACTTGGACTCGTCGAGGCCGTTGATGAAGCCCTTGGCCTTGTCGGCGGCGGTGTCGATCTTGTCGCTGTACTTGCCGTCCGTCTTGTCGTCGATGACGTCGGCGACCTTGTCCAGGCCCTGGGTGATCGCGCCGCTGTGCTCGCGGGCGAGGTCGGTGGCCTTGTCGGCGAGGTTCTTGAGGTTGTCGAACATGGTGGTCCTTCTGTTCGTACGGCGCGGTTCGCAGTCATCCTAGCCGCCGCTGACCTGGCGTTTCCCTGGAGCGGGGGCTCGGCGGGATGACTTTGCGGGGGTGGGTTTGTATGCTCCTGGCTTGTTCTACAGCATTGTAGAAGTTGGCCGGCGGGTACCCGGAAGGGGTGTGGGGCATGGCGGGGCAGCGAGCGAGAACCCCGGAACGGGAGGCGGCCGCGCGCCCCGGCCCGGTTCCCGGCCCTGCGCCGGTCCCCGCGCCGCGGCGGGCCGCACCGGGTCGCCGGGCGGCCGGTCGCCGGGCGTCGGAACACCGTACGGCCCGGCGTCGCACGGCCGGGCGCCGCGCCGGGGCCGGGCGGGCGGGCGGGGCGGCGGTGGTACTGGCGGCCTCGGTCGGGCTGCCGGTGGCCGGCGCCGTGGCCGGCGAACTGGCCGGGAGCGGCGGCGGACCGCTGTTCGCGGCCGGTGCCGTCCTGGGCACCGGTGCCGCCGCGGCGCTCTGCGGCCGCGCCGGGCGCTGGTGGGTCGTCATCGCCGCCCCGCCCGTCGTGCTCGCCGCCCGGGCCGGCGCCGCGTTCCTCGCCGACCGCGACGGCCTGCGGGGCAAGGCGCTCGCCTCGGCGGCGGTGCGCTGGGTGGTCGACGCGTTCCCGGTGATGGCGGCGGCAGCGGTGGTCGCGCTGCTGGTCGTGGTCGTGCGGGTGGTCCTCGACCGGCGCGCCCGACGACGGCCGGACCGGCTCGCGAACGGCCGGCGCCGTGCTCCCGGCACCGCGACCGCCGGGCCGCCCGGCCCCGGGCGGACCGCCCCCGAGACGTCGGTGCCCGAGACGTCGGTCCCCGCGGCGTCGACCCCCGGGGCCCCGGGCCCCGGGACCCCGATCCCCGACCGCAGGAGTCACCGTGGCTGAGCCCCGCACCAGGCCGTTGACCGTCGCCGGCCGCGCCCTCGCCGGCACCGTCTCGGTGGCCGTGCTCGGCGCCAGCGGCTTCACCTGGTACGAGTACCGCCAGCTGGACGGCGGCATGGTCAAGTCGGCCGCGCTCGCCGAGGCCCGGAAGAACGCGCCCCCGCACCTCGACAAGTCCGTCAACCTGCTGCTCATCGGCCTCGACAGCCGCAAGGACATGGACGGCAACGACCTCCCCAAGGAGTTCGTGGAGGAGGAACTGCACGCCGGCTCCAGCGAGATCGGCGGCTACAACACCAACGCGCTGATCGTCCTGCACATACCGGCCAACGGCGGCAAGGTGACGGCGCTGTCCGTCCCGCGCGACGACTACGTGCAGACCGTCGGCGCCGACGGGAAGATGCACAAGATCAAGGAGGCGTACGGAATCGCCAAGGAGGCCGCCGAGGCGAGGCTGGGCGGCAAGGGGCTGTCGAAGTCCGAACTGGAGCGGCAGAGCCGCGAGGCCGGCCGGGCCGCGACCCTCCAGACCGTGCAGGCGTTCCTGGACATCCCGATCGACCACTTCGCGGAGGTGAACCTGATCGGCTTCTACGACATCGCCAAGGCCGTCGAGCCGATCCAGGTCTGCCTCAACAACCCGGTCGACGACCCGATCGTGGCCCGCACCGCCACCCACGAGGGCGGCGGCACCGGGCTCAAGCTCCCGGCGGGCGTCAGCTCGCTGGACGCCCGGCAGGCGCTGTCGTTCGTCCGCCAGCGCCACCACCTGAAGAACGGCGACCTGGACCGGACGCACCGCCAGCAGGCCTTCATCTCCTCGGTCGTGTACAAGCTGAAGCAGCAGGGCGTGGTCAACGACCTGGGGCAGCTCCAGCGGCTGTTCGACGTGGTGAAGAAGGACGTGGTCATCGACGACCGCTGGAACGTCCTGGACTTCGCCCAGCAGGCGCCCAATCTGACCGGCGGCAACGTCGAGTTCAACACGCTGCCGATCACCGGGTTCAAGACGATCGGCGGCCAGGAGGTCAACACGGTCGACCCGGACCAGATCAAGCGCATCGTCAAGCAGCTGTTCGGGCACGAGCCCCCGCCGCCGTCCGCGACCGACGCACCCGCGACCGACGCGTCCGCGCCGGCCGGGACGGCGGCCGCCGCGCCGGCCGCCACGTCGGCGGCCACCTCGACCGGGCCGCGGGCCGTCGTGGACGTCCACGGCGCGAGCGCGGAGGCGGCGGCCGCGGAGTCGAAGGCGCTCGCCGGACTCGGCTACCCGGCCGGCAGGGCGACCGGGACGGCGGCCGCCGCGCGGGCGAGGACGACGACGGTCGCCTACGGCACGGGCGCGAAGGCCGACGCGGAGCAGCTCGCCGCCCGCTACGGCGTCACGGCCACCGCCTCCACCACGGCCCCGCCGGGCCACGTCCTCCTCACCCTCGCCCCGCTCCGCACAGCCACCCCGTCCGCCCCGTCGTCGGCCGCCACCACGACCGCGCCGGCCGACGAGCCGCCCCCCGAGCTGCCCATGCAGGGCCCGGCGGTCAAGGCGGGCGGCATCCCCTGCGTGGACTAGTGGACCAGGGGCGGGCGGTCACCGGCCGTCGTCCCGCTCGCCGTCGTCCCGCTCGCCGTCGTCCCGCTCGCCGCCGGTCCGCCTCCGGCGGCGCCGCGTTCGGTGGCCCACCAGAAGGCGAGCGCGAGCAGGCTGACGCCGCCGCCGAGCCAGCAGACCGCCGTCCAGCCGCCGTGCTCGTACACCACGGTGGAGACGATCGCGCCCAGACCGCTGCCGATCGAGTAGAGCAGCATGTACCCGGCGGTCAGCCGGCTCCGGGCCTCGGGGCGGACCTGGTACAGCAGGTGCTGGTTGACCACGTGCACCGACTGCAGGCCGTAGTCGATCACCACCATGGCGAGCACCAGCCACCAGACCGAGTGCGGCAGCAGCCCGGCGAGCGGCCAGGAGACGAGCATCGCGGTGAGCCCGACCGCCAGGGTGCGCCGCGCCCGCCCCCGGTCGGCCTGCCGTCCGGCGTGCCCGGCGCCGAGCGCACCGGCGGCCCCGGCCAGGCCGAAGAGGCCGATCGCGGTGTGGCTGAGGTTGAACGGCGGGGCGGCGAGCGGCAGCACCATCGGGGTGAGCAGCACGGTGACGGCGGTGAAGATCAGCAGCGCGAGCCCGGCGCGGGCCCGGAGCACGGGCTCCTCGGCGAACAGCGTGAACACCGAGCCGACCAGCCGCGGGTAGCGGATCCGTTCGGTCCGGCGGTGCTTCTCGGCCGGGACGACCAGGGCGAGGACGGCGGCCGTCGCGCCGGTGGCGACGGCGGAGACGACGTAGACGGCGCGCCACCCGGCGAGGTCCCCGATGGTGCCGGCGACGGTGCGGGCGAGCAGGATGCCGACCACGATGCCACTGGTGACGGTGCCGACGACGCGCCCCTGGTCGGCGGGGTCGGCGAGGGAGGCGGCGTGCGCGACCATCACCTGGGCCACCACGGCGAGCACCCCGACCGCCGCCATGGCGAGCAGCATCAGCGTCGCCGAGGGGGCGACGGCCACGGCGGCGAGCGCCGCGACCGACAGGCCGAGCTGGGCGGTGATCAGCGTCCGGCGGTCGAGGTGGTCGCCGAGCGGGACGAGCAGCACCAGGCCGACGGCGTAGCCGACCTGGGTGAGGGTGCCGACCAGGCCGACCGTGGCGCGGCCGATGCCGAGGTCGTCGGCGATGAGGTCCAGCAGGGGCTGGGCGTAGTAGACGTTGGCGACGGCCAGGCCGCTCGCGACGGAGAACAGCCAGGCGACGGCGGGGGAGAGCCGGCGGGCGGTGGCGGCGGGGCCGGCGCCGCCGGTGCGGGCGGGCGGGACCACGGGGGTGGACACGGCGGGATGCTCCTTCTCGTTCGCGCCGGGAGGCCGGCGGCTTCCCGGCGCCTGCGCGACGAACCGGGATCGCGACTCCAAGGTGGTTTCAAAGTGCTACCGCGATACCCTTGCACGTCGAGGTTTCATAAAGCAACCGCGAGGGCCGCCGGGAACCCGGACGGTAGGGTTGCAAGGTGAAACCCGCTCCCGCCGGAGCGCGGGACCGCAGGTGAGAGGAGAGGGGCGCGTGCCGAAACGCACCTCGCACGAGGAGTCGGCCTGCCCGGTCGCCCGGCCGCTGGACGTCCTCGGCGACGGCTGGACGCTGCTGATCGTCCGTGACGCCTTCGACGGGCTGCGCCGCTTCGGGCAGTTCCAGAAGAACCTCGGCCTGGCGAAGAACATCCTCTCCGCCCGCCTCGCCACCCTGGTGGCCCACGGCGTCTTCGAACTGGCCCCGGCCGCCGACGGCAGCCCCTACCAGGAGTACGTGCTCACCGAGAAGGGGCGGGCGCTGTTCCCCGTCGTCACCGCGATGCGCCAGTGGGGCGAGCGGTACTTCTTCACGGACGACGAGCCGCGCGCCCGCCTGGTCGACCGCGCCGCCGGAGCGCCGGTCGCCCCGGTGGAGGTCCGGGCGGCCGACGGCCGGGTGATCGGGCCGGACGACACCGAGGTGCTGTTGCCCTGACCGCACGGCGCCCCGCCCACCGGTGCGGTGGACGGGGCGCTCGGGAGGTGCGGTGGTGTCAGCAGTTGCGGATCGACCAGACGGGCGTCCAGTCCTGGGTGTGGTTGGCGCCCCCGTCGGGCGTGAAGGACTTCAGCACGCCGCCGTTGGCGTCGTAGAAGTACGACCGCACGCCGCCGGTCTGGTTGTCGGCGTAGAACCCCTGGCCGTTCCAGCCGTTGAGGCTGTACCGGGCGCAGTCGTAGAGGTAGAAGATCTTGTAGTCGCCGGCGGTCGGGTCCCAGACCAGGGCACAGAGGTAGCCGGGGTCGCAGTTGTAGTCGCTGTTGGCGGGGATGTGCCCGAAGGGCGCCGCCGGCGAGACGGTCGGCGACCCGGCGGCGATCGCGGCCGCCTCGGTCCGGGCCTGGAGCGGCGGCGCCGGCGGCGCGACCAGGACGCGCCCGGCCGGGGCGGCGGCCGTGGTCGCGGCCCCGGCCGGAGCGGAGCCGGCGAACGCCGTCAGCACGGCGGTGAGGGCGCCGGCCACACCGAGGGCCGAACGCTTGAGGTGGGAACGGAGCACGGGTCCTCCCGCTGGTCGATCGGCTCAGCCGGGGGCTCCGGGAGCCTGGGTGGGTGTTTCGACGGAGGTGTTCGTCGCGGGGGTGGCGCTGTTCGTACCGGCCGCGGTGGTCGTGCCGGGGGCCGACTTCGCGGTCGTCGTGGTGGCGGCCGGGGTGCTCGTCACGGTCACCGTCGGCTTCGCCGTGGTGGTCTGGGCAGGGGCCGTCTGGGCGGGCGTGGTCTGGACGGGCGTCGTCGGGGCGGGCGTGGTCGGTCCGCTGGGGGTGCTCGTCGAGGGCGGCGGCGTGGTGGTGCCCGGCGTGGTCGTGCCCGGGGTGGCGGGCGTCGTCGATCCGGTGTACGGGCTCGTCGACCCAGTGTAAGGGCTGGTCGACTCCGTGTACGGACTTGTCGACATCGTGCTCGGGCTGCCCGGGTACCACGAGGTCGAGGTGCTGGTCCAGGCGGACGGCGAGGACCACGAGGCCGACCACGGCATCGAGGCCGTCGAGGCCGGCTTCCAGATCGAGGGCGGCGGGACGCCGGGCGCCAGCGGGCCGTGCGGCGCCTGGGTCGGCTGGTCGACGACCGCGGCCTTCCCCGTCTCCCGGGTGAACCAGCCGCCGTCGGTGACGTTCACCAGGACGATCGCGCTCACCGGCTTCGGCGCGGGCGTCAGCACGACCAGCGTGCTCGGCTGGAAGCCCGTCCAGGCCTTGCCGGTGTACTTGGCCTCGGCGACCAGCGTCGGCGGCTTCAGCGGGTTGCCGCAGCCGCACCGCACCCGCGGCACGCCCTGCGCGTCCACCAGCACCGCGGTCCCGGCCTGCAGCACGGCCTGGTAGGCGACGGCGGTGCCGCCCTTGTAGCCGTGGCTGGTCACCCGGGTGTCCACCCGCAGGTACGCCGAGGTCAGCGAGCGCAGATAGGCGGGCAGGTCGGACTGCCCGATGCTCTCCGCCGCCGCCCAGGCCCGGCCGGTGTCACCGGTCGAGGTCATCGAGACCAGCCGTTCCACGTCGCAGCTGGGCTTGCTCATGGTGCCGCCGTACACGCCCGCCGACGTGCCCTCGATCGTGCGGAGGGCGGCGGTGGCGGTGGCGGTGGGCGTGGTTCCGCCCGTTCGGGTGGCGGTGGCGCCGGGCCCGGTGTGCGCCGGCGTCTGGGCCGGGGCCGTCGTCGGCGCCGGGGTGGCGGCCGTGGCCTGCATCGCCTGGGTCTCCACCGAGGGGGTGAACGGTGCCGGTCCCGGATCCTGCGGACTCTGCAGCGCGACCTCGTTGGCGGTGGGCACGGTCTCCTCGTGCCCGCCGCCGCCACCGGTGTTGTTGACGATCAGTACCGTCGCCCCCGCCGCCAGCAGGGCCAGCAGCGCCAGCAGCGCGGCCTTCCGGCGGTCGCGCCACCACGGCTTCGGCGGCCTCCCGTCGGGCCCGCCGGCGCCCGGCGGCCCGCCCGGACCGGACCTCCCGCGGCCACCGCCGGAGGGCGGGCCGAACGGCGGCCCGGGCGGACCGGGCGGCCCGGGGCGGCCCGGGCCCGACGGCGGACCCGAGAGCGGCCCGGACGGCGGCCCGGAGGGTGGGCCGAGCGGGGGCCCGGAGGGAGGCGGTTGGGAACTCATCGAGGGCTCCGATTCGCAGACGGCCGGTCCAGGTCCACCCGGCCGGCGCAGGAGTCTCCTGCCACTGGCATCCATTTCTGCCCCCGCTCCCCGCCCGCCGCAACAGCAGCACGCGCCGCCACCGGCCCCCGGGGGCCCTCCCGCCGCAGGGCCCCCGGCGGTCCCGGCCGGGCGGTCCGGGCCGACCTGGGCCACCCTGGTGCCAGGCGCGGGAGCGGGGGCCGGAACCGGACGCGCGGGGGACCACGACCCCGAGCAGGGAGGCCCGCATGCACCAGCAGGCCCGTCCGGGCCGCCCGGCCGGCAGCACGGCGGCCGGACCGCGCGGCCCGCTGCGCGGCTGGCCGGACGCCGTGGCGGTCGTCCTGGCCGGCCTCGTCGCGATGGCGGTCGTGGCCGCGCTCGGACTCTGGGCGGCCGGCGCCGACACCCTGCCCGGCGGAGGCTTCCCGTCGGTGCTCGCCGCCACGCTCGCACTCGCCGTCGGCGGATCGGTCGACCTCGACGGCGGCGCCGGCTTCTTCGCCTCGGCCGACGCCCGGATCACCGCCATGCCGCTCTCCGTCGGCCTGGCGGGTGCGCTGACGGTCGCCGAGGTGTTCCTGCGTCAGCTGCGCCACCGCGCGGTGGTCGGCGGTCGCGAACTGCTCGGCCGCACCGCCCGGACGGCGGTGGTCTGGCTGATCGCGCTCGCCCTGCTCTGCGCCGCCGCCCGGCACACCTTCACGGTGCCGCTCGGCGACGGCCTCGCCGAACAACTCGGCGGTGTCCTCGGGCTCCGCCCGGACGTGGGCTTCCGGGCGGATCCCGTCACCACCCTCGGGCTCGGACTGCTCTGGCTGCTGGTCGTGCTCGCCGCGACCTTCGCCGTCTCCCGCCGGGCACCGCTGCCGCCCTCCCTGGTCCCCTTCCAACAGGCCGTCCGCCCGGCCGCGTTCGCGATGCTGCTGGTGCTGCTCGGCTACGTGGCGCTCGGTGTCGTGGCCGCGATCGGCACGGCCGCCGTGAACGGCGGGGCCCGGCAGGTCGCCGCCGTCGCGCTGCTCGCCCTGCCCAACCTGGTCTGGCCGGCCTTCGGCGTCGGCCTCGGCGGCGAGTGGCACGGCCACCTGGTCGGGGCGATCGGCCTGCCGGTGCCCAAGCCGCTGGCCGCCGTGCTGCGCACCGGCGAGGGGCAGGACGGCACGGTGAGCCTCGGCACGCTCGCCGACCAGGACGCCCGGGCCTGGTGGCTGCTCCCGCTCGCCGCCGTCCTGATGCTCGCCGCCGGAGTGCTGGCCGCCCACCGCTCACCGCGCGACGTCCGCCCCCGGCAGCACGCGGTGCGGCTGGCGGCGGCCGCCGCCGTCACCGTGCTGCTGGTCGGCGTCTGGACCAGGGTCTCCGCCGACTACGGCCTCTCCGTGCTCGGCGTCGGCCTCGGCGAGGGCGGCCTGGGCGACCTGCTGTCCACCGTCCTCGGCCCGGCGGCCGGCCCGGCCGGACCGGCCGCCGCCCTCGCCGGCGGCACCCTCACCCTGGACCCCGTCCTGTGGACCCTCGTCCCCCTCGCCGTCGGCTGGGGGCTCCTGGCCGGCTTCCTGGGCGCCCTCGCCGCCACCCGCCTGCCCCGCCGCGGCGAGGCCGACTGACCGCGCTCGCCGCCGGACGTCGGGATCGGCTGCGCCCGGGCGGGTCCCGCGTTCGAGGTCGCGCTGCGCGCCGACGCCGAGGCCGAGGCCCGGTTCGAGCTCCGGGCGGTCGGAGCGGAGACCGAGGCCGGTCCCTCCACTCCGCGCAGGACCGGCCCGACGGGCCCGGTGACGTCGCGGGGGCATCCCGGACCGACGGGCGGACGACCGGGACGGGGCCGGCCGCTCCGGGACCGCCCGGCCCGGCGAGGTGCGCCTTGCGCCCGCGTGCCGAAGAATCGATTCCGTCCGGCTCTCGATGGATCCGCCCCGCCCCGCGGACCGAGCGTCGCGGTGGCGGAGCGAAGGACGAAGGGACGCGCCATGACCGCTGCCACGACCCCGGTGAACCTCACCCGCGCGGCGCACGTCGGGATTTCGGTCTCGGACCTGGACGCCTCGATCGCGTTCTACACGGCCCTCACCGGGCGGGAGCCCGTCGCGCAGGGGACCATGCACAGCGATCCGTTCGGCAGGTCGCAGGGGCTGCCCACGGCGAAGCTCCGGTACGCCACGATCAACCTGGACAACAGCCTGGGCATCGACCTCATCCAGTTCCAGGAACCGGTCGGCGAGCGCACCGACGGCAGGGCGAACCGCCCCGGTTCCATGCACCTGTGCCTGTGGACCGACGACTTCGACGCCGTGTACCGGCGGATGAAGGACGCCGGCTACGACTTCCTCGGCGAGGACTACACGTTCATTGCGGGCGAGGTCACCCCGGAGGCGGCACTCGGCACCAAGGTCGCGTACTTCAACGACCCGGACGGCACGAACCTGGAGATCATCCAGCCCAAGGGCGGCTTCGCCAGTTAGGGTCTGTCTCTTGGATCCTTGCCGGGTCCGCGACGCCTGGGCACGCACCTCGCCGCGTTGTCGTCAGTCGCCAATGGCCCCCAGCCTGGCGGCCGGGAGGTGCCCCCACCGCAGTGGCTCCCTCCTCCGCCTTGCGATGCACGCACCCAGACGCCGCGGCCTGATCCGACAAAATCCAAGAGACAGACCCTAGGTCTACTGATCACCCGGGCCCTCGTCCGGCCGAAGTCGGCTTTCCCCTGCGAAGGCCCCCGCACGAGCCCTACGGTGTCCGCATCGGCGGATGACGCGCGGCCGACGTCCTGGTCCGGCCCCGGCCAGGGGGCGGTCCGCAGGGCTGAGGGGCGGGGGGGTCGGGTGGAGCGGGTACGGCTCGCCGGGGTGGACGGGCCGGGCGGGCGCGGGTCCGGGTACGCGGTCGGCGGGCGCCTGGTGCTGACCTCCGCGCACGTCGCCGGGCCGTTCGGCGCCCGGGTGAAGGTGTTCCACCCCGGCGGTACCGGGACGGCGGAGGGCCGGGTGGTGTGGTCGGGTACGCCGGGCGGGCGCGACGACGCGGCGCTGGTCCTCGTTCACGACAGCGTCCACTGGCAGCCGCCCACCGCCCCGGTGCGCTGGGGCCGCGCCGTCACCGACGGCCCCGCGATCCCGTGCGAGACCTGGGGCGTCCCCGATGCCGCCCAGCGGCCCGGCCTGGCCGTCGAGGCCGAGCAACTGCGCGGCCGGCTCGACCCGGGCACGGGCTTCGTCGGCAACCAGCACGTCGTCGACCTCGGCCGCCCGGCGCCCGGGCGGCGGGTGGACGGCACCTCGCCGTTCGCCGGACTCTCCGGGGCGGCCGTGTTCTGCGACCGGCTGCTGACCGGTGTCGTCGCCGCCGACCGCGCCCACTCCGCCCACACCCGGCTGAACGCGGTGCCCGCCTACGTCCTCCACCACGACCCCGCGTTCCGCGCCGCCCTCGCGGACTGGGACGTCGGACCGGGCGGAGGTCTGCAGGCCGCCGAGTTCCAGGACATCGCCGACCGCGCCCAGGACCCCGACCGCACGCTGCGCCTGCCCTCGCCCGCGGCCCTGCTCCAGGCCCGCCACCAGATCGTCCCCTTCCACGGCCGCGAGGACGTCCTCGCCGAACTGGGGGCCTGGTGCCGGCTCGGCGGCTTCGGCGCCTGGCTCCTGCACGGCCCCGGCGGCCAGGGCAAGACCCGCCTCGCCCACCACCTCGCCCACCGGCTCGCCGCCGACGGCTGGGCCGTCCTGTGGCCGCGTACCACCGCCGGCCCCGACCGGCTGCGCGACCTGCGCCACGCCGCCAAACCGCTGCTGGTCGTCCTCGACTACGCCGAGAGCCGCACCGGCCAGATCGCCGCCCTCGTCGAAGCCACCGCCGACCACCCCGCCAACACCCCGCTCAAACTCCTCCTGCTCGCCCGCACCGCCGGCGACTGGTGGCAGCAGGCCACCACCGCCACCAGCCTCGCCGAGGACCACCTCGCCACCGCCCGCACCCGCCTCCTCACCCCCCTCGACGACACCTCCGCCGACCGTCACCTCCGCTACCGCGACGCCGCCCGGGCCCTCGCCGACACCCTTCCGCAGGTCGAGGGCCTGCCCGCCCGCGACTGGCCCGCCCTCGCCCGCACCCTGCGACCGCCACGGCTCGACCACGGCGCCTACGGCAACGCCCTCACCCTTCACATGACCGCGCTCGCCGACCTGCTCGGCACCGCCGACCCCCGGCCCCGGAAACGGCCCCGGCCCTCGGGACCGGGCGCCGTCGGCCAGGAGGCCGACCTCGTCGAGGACCGTCTCCTCACCCACGAGCGCCGCCACTGGCGGCAGACCGTCCTCACCACCGCCCCCGCCCTCGGCCTCGCCACCCTGGAGACCGCCCTCGCCGCCGCCCACCTCGCCGGTGCAGCCGACCGCGAACAGGCCGACCGGCTCTGGCAGCACCTGCCCGCCCTCGAAGGCCAGACCCGCGACCGCCGCGACCGCGTCACCACCTGGCTCGCCGCCCTCTACCCCGCCCCCGCCCCCGCCCCCGGCGGACCGCCCTGGGGCACCTTCCAGCCCGACCGCCTCGCCGAACGCCACATCGGACGCGTCCTCGAAGCCGACCCCGCCCTCGCCGACCACCTCCTCAAGGGCGCGGACGACACCCAGATCGACCAGCTCCTCACCGTCTACAGCCGTGCCGCGTCACACCCCACCCTCCGTCACCTCGACGGCCGGCTCACCGAACTCTGCGTCCGCCACCACGAGGCCCTGGCCGCGCACATCATCACCACCGCCACCCGCACCGACCACCCGGGCCCCCTCGTCACCGCCCTCGACACCGTCACCGCCCACCCCGGCACGCCCCTCGGTACCCTCATCGCGATCTACGACCTGTTCCCCCGGGCCACCCGGCGCCTCTCCGCCACCGCGGTCCGTCTCACCCGCACCATCACCGCCCACTACCGCACGCTCGCGGAGGGCGACCCCGGTACCCACCTGCCCGACCTCGCCATGGCCCTCAACAACCTCTCCAACCGGCTGAGCGAGGTCGGCCGCCGGGAGGAGGGCCTGGCCGCCGTCCAGGAAGCCGTCAGCATCCGCCGCACCCTCGCCGAGGAACATCCGGCCGTCCATCTGCCCAGCCTCGCCGGCACCCTCAACAACCTCTCCAACCGCCTGAGCGAGGTGGGTCGCTGGGAGGAGGGCCTGGCCGCGATCCGGGAGTCGACCGGCCACTACCGCACCCTGGCGGAGGGCAACCCCGAGGCCCACCTGCCCAACCTCGCCATGGCGCTCAACAACCTCGCCCTCCGCCTGGGTGGGACGGGCCGCCGGGAGGAGGGCCTGGCCGCCATCCAGGAGGCCACCGGCCACTACCGCGCCCTGGCGGGGAGCAACCCCGATGCCCACCTGCCGGGCCTCGCCATGGCGCTCAACAATCTCTCCAACCGGCTGGGTGAGGTGGGCCGTCGGGAGGAGGGTCTGGCCGCCAGCCGGGAAGCCGTCACCATTCGCCGTACCCTCGCCGACTCCAACCGCGACGCCCACCTGCCTGAGCTCGCCGGAGCCCTCAACAACCTGTCCCTCCGGCTGGGCGAGGTGGGTCGGCAGGAGGAGGGCCTGGCCGTCATCCGGGAAGCCGTCGGCCACTACCGCACCCTCGCCGACTCCAACCCCGACGCCCACCTGCCCGACTTCGCCGGAGCCCTCAACAACCTCTCCACCCGGCTCGGCAAGCTGGGGCGGTGGGAGGAGGGCCTGGCCGCCAGCAGGGAAGCCGTCAGCATCCGCCGCACCCTTGCCGAGCGGCATCCGGCCGCCCACCTGCCCGGCCTGGCCGGCGCCCTCAACAACCTGTCCGTCCGGCTGGGCGAGCTGGGCCGTCGGGAGGAGGGTCTGGCCGCGATCCGGGAGGCGACCGGTCACTACCGCGCCCTGGCGGCGGCGAACCCGGACGCCCATCTGCCCGAGCTCGCCATGGCGCTCAACAATCTCTCCCTCTGTCTGGGCGGGACGGGCCGCCGGGAGGAGGCTCTGGTCGCGATCCGGGAAGCCGTCGGCCACTACCGCACCCTCGCCGACTCCAACCCCGACGCCCACCTGCCCGACCTGGCCGGCGCCCTCAACAACCTGTCCGTCCAGCTGAGCGAGCTGGGCCGTCGGGAGGAGGGCCTGGCCGCCGTCCGGGAGGCGACCGGGCACTACCGCGCCCTGGCGGCGGCGAACCCGGACGCCTACCTGCCCGACCTCGCCACGGCCCTCCACAACCTCGCCCTCGGCCTGGCCGAGCTGGGCCGTCGGGAGGAGGGCCTGGCCGCCGTCCACGAGGCCACCGGTCACTTCCGCACCCTCGTCGGCACCTGGCCCGACGTCTTCGGACCGGTCCTGCAGCGCTCCCTGGAGGTGGCCGACCGGCTCGAAGAACTCGAACCGTAGCTGCGCGACCGGACCGGGTGGGCCGGGACGCGGCCGGCCGTCCCGGGCGGCGGTCAGCTCACGGCGTCGGACAGGAGGACGACGGCCGGGGGCAGGGCCTGGGCGAGGGCGCCGGGCCAGAGACGGGGCTCGGAGGCGAACAGGGTGGCGCCGGCGGCGACCATGAAGGCGCTGAGGTAGCTGATCAGGGTGCGGCCGACGACCGGTTCGTCGACGTGCAGGGCGACCAGGCCGGCCACCACTCCCAGGGCCAGGAAGAGGTTGTAGAAGCCGACGTTGACCCGCCAGAGGCGGACCTGCGGCGCGTCGGCGGTGGAGGCGGTGAGCAGCCGGCGGACCCGCGGGTGGCCGTAGAGGAAGCTCTCCAGCGGCCACACCACCAGGTGGACCGCGGCGGCGATCAGCGCGAACACCTGGCTCACGGCGTTCATCCGAAGCTCCTGCGCGCGGGCGGGCGGACGGCGGGCAGGGCCCAGTCGGGCGGGTCGGGGACGGGGACGGGGCCGCCGGGCGGGGGCGTGCCGGGGACGGGCACCACCGCGGTGGGCGGGCCGCCCGGGGCCCACGGGCCGCCGGCCGGGGGAGCGGTACCGGGTGGGGCGGTGGCGGCGGCGCGCAGCTCGGCGACGAACAGCAGGCAGCTCGCGAAGCGGTCCTCGGGCGCCTTGGCGAGGGCGCGGGAGACCACCGCGTCGACGGCGGGCGGCAGGTCGGGCCGGTGCTCGCGCAGGGTGGGCGGCGGGTCGTTGACGTGGGCCCAGAGCACGGCGAGGTCGCTCTCCCGGCGGAACGGGGGCGCGCCGGTGAGCATCTCGAAGACCACGCAGCCGAGGCCGTACTGGTCGCAGCGACCGTCCAGCGGGCGGCCGGAGATCTGCTCGGGTGCGGCGTAGTCGAGGGTGCCGACGATCTGGCCGACGCCGGTCAGGCCGCTGAGCGAGAGGGACTTCTTGGTCAGGCCGAAGTCGGCGAGGTAGAGGTGTTCGGGGTGGTCGCTGTCGGTGCCGGCGGCGACCAGCACGTTGCCGGGCTTGACGTCCCGGTGGACCAGTTCGTGGTCGTGCGCGGCGTCCAGCGCGGAGGCGATCTGCAGGGCGAGCCCGGCGGCCCGGCCGACCGGGAGGGCGCCGCTGCGGGTGATCAGCGCGCGCAGGTCGCCGCCCTCGACGTAACGCATCGCGATGAACAGGATGCCGTCGGACTCGCCGGCCTCGAAGACCGGGATGATGTGCGGGTGGTCGATCGCGGCGGCGGCCTGCGACTCGTGGATGAAGCGCCGGCGGAACACCTCGTTGCGGGAGAGCTCGGGGGCGAGCAGCTTGACGGCGACGGTGCGGCCGAGCCGCAGGTCCTTGGCCCGGTAGACGACGGCCATGCCGCCGTGACCGATCTCCGACTCCATGCGGTAGCCGGCGACCCGCCGTCCGACCAGCCCGGCGGGCAGGCTGCGCGGCTCGACGGCGTCGTCCGGGCCGGCCGGGTGCACCGCGTCGTCGGAGCTGTCGGGCGGCGGGATCACGGCTCCGCCACCCGGGTGGGCTCCTCGGCGCCCGGGATCCGGCCGGCCGGCGGGCTCGGACGGTTGCCGACGGCGTAGGTCTGCAGTTGCAGGCCGTCGCAGTAGCACCAGCGGTCGTGCACCGGATCGAACACCCAGAGCCGCTCGCCGTCGACGACCAGCCCGACCCGCAGGCCGTGCGCCCGTTCCCGGAACATCTCCAGGTCGGCGCCGCCGGCCGCGAGGTCCTCCAGCAGCGAGCGGTAGCGGGCCAGCACGCCCTCCGTCTCGGCGAGCGCGGGGCGCGGGTCGGCGGTGCGGGCCGGCGGGGCGGACGCGGTGGGCGGCACCCCGGGCAGCGAGATCAGCAGCCGGCCGTCCACCCAGGTCGTCCAGCCGTTGGAGCAGAGCACCTGTGCCCAGTCCCCGGCCCGGCCGATCAGCTGGAGCGGCAGCAGCGCGTCCAGCGGCGCGGTGGGCTGCGCCGGGTCGGGGGCGGACCAGCTGGCCAGGCCGTCCGGCGGGGCGACGTGGGTGGGGCGGAACGCGGGCTCCTCCATCGGCCGGCTCACTTCTCACTTCCGCATGATCGACGGCTCCTGCCGGCGCAGCAGGGCCAGGACGAGGACGGCCGGCGCCACCGACCGCGCGGCCGGCACGGCCGGTGCGAGCAGCCACCCGGCCCGCTCCTGCCGGAACATCGGGTCGTCGGTGAGGTCGTTCGGCAGCACGGTGTGCAGGTCGACGGTGCGGGCCGTCGCGGCCAGGCCCCGGCGGGAGGGCACCGGCCAGGCGGACTGCTCCGGACCGGGTACCCCGTGCAGCTTCAGCATGGCGCCGCTGAACACGATCTGCACCACGGAGAGCAGCACCGGCAGCGGCATGGCGGCCTCCTCCTCGCGCGCGCCGGGGCGCTCTCCCACGGCTCGGGTTCCGGTCCGGGTGCCGCTCCCGGGGCGTGTGGGCGCCGTTCCGTACCGTCCGTCCGGTCCGATACCACAGAATTGGACTGGACCACTGGATCGCCGAAGGCAGACTGCCCTATCGTTCGGGGAGATCTGCACGGTCGTCCGGGGCATTCCGCACGACTCACTCGACGAGCGCCCCGGGGTGGATGATGAGCGTCTGGCCGCAGTTGCGTGACACCCGAACGGTCAGGGCGGGCAACGCCCCCGGGACGGTGCTGCGCTGCGGCCTGGCCGACACCATGCTCGCCGACCTCGCCGTCTCGGTCGTGCTCTTCTTCGACCGCGCGCTGGACGAGGACCGCCTCGCCGCGGGCCTGGCCCGGGCGCTGGAGCGCGTCCCGGTCTTCGCCGGCCGGCTGCGCACCGTCGACGGCGTACTGGAGGCGGTCTGCGACGACTCCGGTGTCCCGATGGTGAGTTACCGCGTCGACGGCACGCTCGCCGAGTCCATGGGGCGGGTCACCGCGCCCGGCGCGCAGCACGTCGACCCGCTGGACGCCCCGGCCGCCCGCACCGGAGGCGGACCGCTGCTCGCCGTCCGGGTGACCCGCACCGGCGACGGCGGCACCGTGCTCGGCTGCTCCTGGCATCACGCGATCGGGGACCTGCACAGCTTCGCGCTGCTGCTGCGCACCTGGTCGGCGGCGGTCGAGGGGGAGGAGCTGCCGGAGGCCGAACTCGTCGAGGACCAGGACGCGTTGCTCGACCGCGTGCTGCCCGCCGAGGACTGCGGCCGGCCCGGCTTCCGGGTGCCCGGACCGGACGAGCGCGCCGTGCTGGACCGTGAGGTGGCGGCCGGTCCGCGCGCCAACCGGACCGTCCAGCTGTACTTCGGGGACGCCGAGATCGCCCGGATGCGCGAGGAGTTCGCCGCGGCGGCCGGCCGCTGGGTCTCCTCCGGCGACGCCGTCTGCGCCCATGTCGCGCACACCCTGCGGGAGTTGGACGGCGACCGGGAGACCCGTTGGCTCACCGTCCCGGTCAACGCCCGCCGCCCGCTCGGCCTGCCGGACGCCATGGTCGGCAATCTGCTCGGCGACATCCACCTGCCGTACACGCCCGAGGACGGCCCGGGCGCCCTCGCCGGAGCGCTGCGCACCGCCGTGCTCGGGTACGCCGAGGACCACCTCAACCTGCGTGCCAATCTGCGCTTCCTGGCCGAGCTCGGCCGCCCGGGGCTGGGCACCTGCGTGCCGATCGGCTTCGACCCGCCGCGCCGCCGGCTCAGCTTCTCCAACTGGAGCCGCTTCGGCCTCTACGACGTGACCTTCCAGGGACAGCGGCCGGTCTTCTTCAGCCCCGCCGCCAACTACCCGCTGCCGTGGGTCTGCTGGGCCGTCGAGGGCTTCGGCGGCACCGGGCTGCTCACCACGGCGGTGCTCCCGGCCCGGCTGGCCGCGCGGCTGCGCGGGACGGAGGGACGGGCCGCGCTGCACCGCTTCCGGGAGCCGTCGGACGACCTGCCGGCCCTGCTGGCGGCCGTGCCCAAGGTGCTCTGAGCGGCACCCGCCGACGCCGAACCGGCACCCGCCGACGCCGAACCGGCACCCGCCGACGCGGAACCGGCACCCGCCGACGCGGAACCGGGGACGGCCGCAGTCGGCCGCCCCCGGTTCCGTCGTCGACCGGACGTCACTTCATGACGGCGCGCAGCGCGTGCCGCAACTGCTCCCGGTCTGGCTGCAGGGCCCGGTCGAGCGCCGGGGCGAACGGCAGCACCGTGCCGTCCGGCCGGGTGACCCGGCGCGGCGGGGCGGTGAGCCGGAACTCCTCGGCGGCCGTGGCGAGCACCTCCGCGCCGATCCCGCAGCTGCGGTTGGAGTCGTCGATCACCACCAGCCGTCCGGTGCGCTCCAGCGAGGCGCCCAGCGCGTCCCAGTCGAACGGGTGGAGCGTGCGCGGGTCGAACACCTCGACCGAGATCTCCCCGGCGAGTTCCTCGGCCACCGCCAGCGCGTCGTGCACCAGGTGGCCGACGGCGACCAGGGTGACGTCCGTGCCGCTGCGGTGCACCCGGGCGCTGCCGAGCGGCACCGGCACGAGGTCCCAGGTGACGGTCTCGCGGACCGGCAGCGCGGCGGCCGGGGCGAAGACCACCACCGGGTCCGGGTCCCGGATCGCCGAGCGCAGCAGCCCGTAGGCGTCGGTCGGCGTGGCCGGCACCACGGTCTTCATCCCGGCGTGCGCGAAGAGGCTGTAGGGGTGGTCGGAGTGCTGGCCCGCCCAGCCGTCCCGGGAGCCCGAGCCGGGCACCAGGCAGGTGAGCGGGACGCCCGCCTGGCCGCCGGACATCAGGGAGAACTTGTGGGCCTGGTTGACGAGTTGCTCGAAGACCAGGAACAGCAGCGAGGGGATCTGGAACTCCAGCACCGGCCGTCGCCCGGCCAGGGCCGCGCCGAGCGCCATCGCGGTGAACGCCTGCTCGGAGAGCGGGGTGTCCACGATCCGCTCCGGCCCGAACCGGTCCAGCAGCCCCAGGGTGGGCCCGGCCATCCCGGCGCCGATGTCCTCGCCGAACACGCAGACCGCGGGGTCGCCGTCCAGCTCGTCGGCCAGCGCCCGGTTGAGCGCCTTGGTGTAGGACAGTCTCATGCCACCACCCCCGCCCGGGGCCGCAGCCCGGAGGCGTACAGGTGGTCGGCGGCGCCGGCCGGGTCCGGGTGCGGCGAGGCGAGCGCGAACTCCTCGGCCGCCGCGAGTTCGGCGGCGACCTCGGCGTCGAGGGCGGCGGCGCGGTCGGCGCCGATCGCGGCGGCGGCCCGGGGGAGCGGGTCGCGCTCGCGCCAGGCGGCCACCTCCTCGGGGGTGCGGTAGTGCAGCTTCATCCGCCGTTCCATGGTGTGGTGGCCCTCGAACCGGTAGGTGCGGCACTCCAGGAAGCCGGGACCGCCGCCGGACCTGGCCCGGGCGACGGCCTGCTCGGCGGCGGCCCGGACCGCCTCGGTGTCCATGCCGTCGACCTCGGCGGCCGGGATGCCGAAGGCGGCCGCCCGCCCGGTCGCGCTGCCCGCGACCGCGGTGCCGGCCGGCAGGGTGGTGGCGTAGCCGTTGTTCTCGCAGACGAAGAGCACCGGCAGCCGCCACATCGCGGCCAGGTTGAGCGACTCCAGCAGCACGCCCTGGTTGAGCGCGCCGTCGCCGAAGAAGGCGACCGCCACCGCGTCCGAGCCGGCCTGCCGGTCGGCCCAGGCGGCGCCGACCGCGATCGGCGCGCCGGCGCCGACGATGCCGTTGGCGCCGAGGATGCCCAGCCGCAGGTCGGCGGCGTGCATCGAGCCGCCCCGGCCGCGGTTGGCGCCGCCGGTGCGCCCGGCCAGTTCCGCGAGCAGCCGGGCCGGTTCCAGGCCGCGGGCGAGCACGTGGCCGTGCCCGCGGTGGGTGGAGGCGAGCCGGTCGGCCGCCCCCAGCGCGGCGCAGACGCCGACCGCGACGGCCTCCTGCCCGATGTACGGGTGGATGCCGCCGGTGATCACCCCGGACTTCACCAGGTCCAGTGCCCGCTCCTCGAAGGAGCGGATCAGCCGCAGCATCCGGTAGCGCCGCTCGGGCGTGTCGAGTGCGGCGACGACGGGCGCGTCGGCGGCGGGTGCGGCAGCCGGCGCGTCGGCGGGTGCCGTGGACGTCACCGGGCGTCCCGCCAGGTGGTCGGGCAGAACTCCGGGTCGGCGTAGTCGGGGCGGCCGTCGGCGGTGCGGCGCACCAGCACGTCGTGGTTGTAGACGACCGTCTCGCCGTCCGGCCGGGTGGCGCGCCGGTAGGCGTTGGCGCCGTCCTGGAGGTGCAGCGAGACGGCCCGGCGCGGGTAGGACGCCAGGTTGGGGCCGCTGCCGTGGTAGGTGCGGCAGTGGTGGAAGCTGACGTGGCCGCGCGGGATGATCATCGGGACCTTGCGGACCTCGGTCCCGTTGTACGCGGCGTTGGCGTCCAGGATCGCGTCCAGCTCGGTGTTGTCGCGGTCGGCGAAGTGCCGGGTGGAGTCCTCCTCGGAGGGCAGCTCCTTCCAGCGGTGGCTGCCGTCCACCATGGTGATGGTGCCGTTCTCCTCGCCGCAGTCGTGGAACGGCAGGAAGGCGGTGAGCATCCGCTCCGAGGTGGAGGTCTGCCAGTAGTGCTTGTCGAAGTGCCACGGCACCTGGTTGCTGGGCTCGCCCGGCACCGGGGGCTTGTAGATGAGGGTGGCCTGGAAGATCCGGACCTCCTCGGCCTCGGCGAGCAGCGCGGCGACGGCGCCGAGCAGCGGCTTGCGCAGGATCGCGCCGATCGCCTCGCTCTCGTAGTGCACGTAGTCGTTGTGGCGCTGGACCGGGCCGTGCGCGGGCTCCCAGGAGGCCAGCCGGGGCGGGCGGGCCGGCAGGGTGCGGTCGCGGTGGCCGGCGTAGTACTGCTCGGTGGCGGCCTGCAGGGTGTCCAGCTCCTCGTCGCTGAACAGCTTGCGGGAGAGGTACCAGCCGTGCTCCAGGTAGCCGGCCACCTCCTCGGGGGTGGGCAGCAGGGCGCGTTCGGCCTCGGTGAGGTGGAACTCGGGTGCGAGGGGTGCGGTGGTCATGGGGGTCGGGCCTCCTGTGGTGGTGAGGGCTCGGGTGGGCGTGGGGCGCGGGCGGCCCGGACGGCCGCGGCGGCTCAGACGGCCGCGGCGGCGCGCTGCCGCTCGACGGCCTCGTACAGGGCCTTGATGTTGGCGGTGCCGAAGGTGCCGGCGCCCTGGCGCTCGATCAGCTCCACGAAGTACGTCCGGCGGGGGTGGGTGGAGCGGGCGAAGATCTGGAACAGCTGCCCGCCGTGGTCCTGGTCGACCAGCACGTCCAGCTCGCGCAGCGTCTCCACCGGGATGGCGGTGCCGCCGAGCCGCTCGGCGAGCGCGTCGTAGTAGGTGCCGGGGGTGGTCAGGAACGCCACCCCGCGCTCGCGGATGGTGCGCACGGCGGTGGCGATGTCGTCGGTGCGGAAGGCCAGGTGCTGGACGCCGGCGCCCTCGTGGTCGGCGAGGAAGGTGTCGATCTGGCCCGGGCGGCGGGTGGTGTCGGGCTCGATGAGGGTGAAGGTGACCTCGCCGGAGGCGCTCTGCACCACGCTGGAGTCCATCGCCTGTTCGCCGACCTCGATGTACTCGCCGAAGATGCGGTGCATGCCGAGCGCGGCCTCGCAGAACTTCACCGCGTCGGCCAGCTCGCCGGCCGGCAGGCAGATCGCGGCGTGGTCGAGGGCGTCCAGCAGTCGCGGGGCGCCGTCCTCGGCGGCCTCGGGCGCGGCCGGTGCCTCGGGGACGAACCGCAGGGCGGTGTCGCCGAACCCGGCCACCAGCCCGCCGGCCCGGTCCAGGACCCGGGCGCCGTGCCGCTCGGCGCGGTCCAGGGCGGCCTGCGGGTCGGGGCAGGACAGGGCGAGGACCGCGACGCCCTCGCCGTGCCGGGCGGCGTAGCGGGCCACCGGGTGCGCGGGGTCGGCGGCCGAGCGCAGCAGGAAACGGATGGTGCCCTGGTGCAGCAGGACGGTGCGCGCGTTCGCGGACTCGGCCGCGGCGAGCTGGTCCGGCTCGGGCGCGGCGGCGGTGAAGCCGTAGTCGGCGCAGAGCTCCGCCGCGGTGGCGTCGGCGTCGGCGCAGTGGTACTCGACGTGGGCGATGGACTGGATGGACAACGGGATCTCCCCGGGGGATGGCGAGTTGACGAGTGGCCTGGCACGGGTGTGCGCGCGGCGGCGCCGGGTGGCGTCAGCGGGCGGACGGGGTGGAGGCGGGCTCGAAGACCAGGCTGAGGTTGTGCCCGCCGAAGGCGAAGGCGTTGCTCAGGGCGGCGGTGAGCGGGACGGTTCGGGCCGCGCCCCGGACGTGGTCCAGGTCGCAGGCCGGGTCGGGCTCGACCAGGTTGACGGTCGGTGGCAGCGTCCCCCGGGCCACCGCGAGTGCCGTGACCGCAGCCTCCAACGCGCCTGCGGCGCCCAGCAGATGGCCGGTCGCGCCCTTGGTCGAGCTGACCGCGGGCCGGTGCTCGCCGAAGACCGCCCGGAGCGCGGCGCTCTCGGCGACGTCGCCGAGCTTGGTGCCGGTGCCGTGGGCGTTGACGTAGCCGATGTCGGCCGGGGCGAGGCCCGCGTTGGCGATCGCGGCGCGCATCGCGTCGGCGGCGCCCGCGCCGTCGGGCCGCGGCATGGTCGGGTGGTGGGCGTCGGTGGAGGCGCCCCAGCCGGTGAGGTCGGCGTACCCGGCGGCGCCGCGGGCGGCGGCGTGCTCGGGGCTCTCCAGCACCAGGACGGTGCTGCCCTCGCCCAGCACGAAGCCGTTGCGCCGGCTGTCGAAGGGCCGGCTCGCCTCCGCCGGGTCGTCCCAGCCGGAGGACAGCGCACGGGCGTTGGTGAACGCGGCGGCAATGGTCGGGTGCAGCGAGGACTCGGTGCCGCCGCACACCACCACGTCCGCGTCGCCGGAGCGGATCAGCCGCAGCCCCTCGGCGACGGCCTGGGCGCCGGCCGCGCAGGCCGTCACGATGGCGGTGCTGAAGCCGCGGATCCCGTGCTTGATGGCGATCCGGGCGGTGGCCATGTTGGAGAGCATGCCGGGCAGCAGGTACGGGCTGACGCCGGGCCGGCCGCGCTCGACGCGCCGGTGGGACTGCTGCTCGAAGGTCTCCAGGCCGCCGCCCCCGGTGGCCAGCACCACGGCGGTGCGGTGCGGGTCGGCGTCCCGGCCGACCACCAGGCCGGCGTCGGCGAGCGCGTCGTCGGCGGCGGCCAGGGCGAGCAGGACGAAGCGGTCGACGCAGCGCGTCTCGGTGGGCGGCAGCACCTCGCGGCCGTCCACCGCCGGGGCGATGCCGGCCGCGGTCAGCCAGCCGTGGGCGGCGTGGCCCTCGGGCAGCGCGCGGATGCCGGAGCGGCCGGCGGCGAGGGCGTCGAAGACCTCGTCGGGCTTGCGGCCGAGCGGGGTGACCAGGCCGATGCCGGTGACCACGGCGCCCGGGCGGCGGGAGGCGTTCATGCGCCCACCCCGGCGACCGTGTCCAGGTAGCGCTGACGCAGCAGGACCTTGCGCACCTTGCCGGTGGGGCCGAGCGGGATGTCCTCCCCGGCCACCACGACGACCTGGCGGACGGTGGCCGCGGCGGCCTCGTCCAGGGCGGCGACGACGGCCTTGCTCCGGTCGGCGGCCGGGTCGGCGTCGGCGGCCAGGACCAGCAGGACGTCGGTGACCACCCGCTCGCCGTCGCGCACCGCGACCACCGTGCAGTCCAGCACGTCGGGGCAGGCGGCCAGCACCCGCTCCTCCGACATCGCGGTGAACAGCCGCTTGCCGTCGCCGAGTTCGACGGAGTCGACGGCCCGGTCGACGTGGTAGTAGTAGCCCTCCTCGTCCCGGTACATGAGGTCGCCGGTGAGGAAGCGCCCGCGCAGCCGGGTGCGGTAGGTGGTGGTCGAGTCGTTCCAGTAACCGAGCGCCAGCGTCGGCGAGTTGGTGGCGAGTTCGCCGACCTCGCCGGGGCCGAGCGGTTCGCCGTCCGGGCCGACCAGCTCGCAGTCGACGAAGGTGTGCGGGCGCCCGACGCAGCGGCCGTAGCGTTCGGTGCCCGGGCCGTGGGTGATGAAGAAGTGGGAGTGGCCCATCTCGGTGGAGCCGAGGCCGTCCACGAACAGCGAGCCGGGCACCCGGACCCGGCCCTCGCGGGTCACCGACTCGCGGCTGCCGGCGGCGACCAGCCGGCGGATGTGCACCTCGTGGGCGCAGTCGCCGGTGTTCCACCAGAGCGCGACCGAGTCCAGCTCCCGGGCGGCCAGGTCGTGGTGGGCGAGGTCGGCCCAGGTGGCGGCGAAGCCGATGACGCCGCTGGGGCGCCACTGCTCGATCGCGTCCAGGACGCCGGCGCCGGACTGGCTGGAGAGCACCGCGAGCTCGGAGTGCGAGGAGAGCGCGAGGTTGACCGCGATCAGGGTGGCCGCGTGCGGGGCGGGCAGCGCGCTGAGCATCCGCTCCTGGCCCTGCGGGCGGGGCAGCCGGGCGCGGTGGCGGATCGCCGCGTACAGGCTCGCGTGCGAGTGCACCACGGCCTTGGGCATGCCCGTGGTGCCGGAGGAGTGGGTGATCGCGACCGGGTCGCCGGACCAGTGCCGGTAGGGGGCGGGGGCGGCCTCGGGGTCGCCGGCGCCGAGGGTGGCGATCTCCGGCAGCGCGGGGGCGCCGGTCTCGTGGCCCGCCAGCGCGGCCAGGTGCGGCGCGTCGGCGAGGACGCCGACCGGGCCGAGCTTGGCGATGTAGCGGGCGGCCCGCTCGCCGTCCAGGTTGGGGTTGAGCAGCGCGGGAACGGCGCCGAGCCGGGCCAGCGCGAGGAAGGCGAGCACGTGGTCGGCGGCGTCGCTCGCGTAGACCACCACCGGGTCGCGGCGGCCGATGCCGAGCGCGTGCAGGGCGGCGGCCCGGGCGCGCACGGCGCGGTCCAGCTCGGCGAGGGTGAACGGCTGCCAGGCGGCGTGGTCGTCCACCGGGGTGTCGAAGGTCAGCAGCGGCTCGTCGAGGCCGAGGCCGAGCGCGAGGCGGCTGGTGAGGACGTTTCCGGCGCCGACGGCCGGATCGTCGGCCAGCAGGGTGCGGATACTGCGGATGCTCACGGGGTGGATCCCTCCCGGGGTACGGGCGTGCGGGGCGTGCTGCGGCGGGACGCGGCGGGTGGGGGACCGTTCGCGCCGGTGGTGCGCAGGGGTGGGGCGGGGGACGGGTGTGCGGTGGATCGGGTCGGTCGGGTGGGCGGGGTCGGGTCAGGCGGTGGTGACCAGCAGGGCGACGGCCCGGTCGATGCCGCCGGGGCCTCCGTTGCCGTCGCCCTCGTCGTCGTCACGGCCGTCACGGCCGTCGTCGGGCGGCTCGGCCTGTTCGGCCTGTTCGGCCTGTTCGGCGGCGATGACGAGGACCTGATCGGCGTCGCCGTCCGCGAGCAGCAGTTCCGCCAGGTCGAGCGCGTCCTGCGGGACCCGTCCGGGCGGCGGGGCCTGGGCCGGGCTGATCGCCACCACCGGGCCGGTCAGGCCCCAGCGGGCGGCGATGTGGCCGAGCACGGCGTTCGGGTTGGACTGGAAGAACAGCAGCGGGGGCATCCGCCGGCCGGTGTCGGCGGCGGCCGTCTCGATGGCGCGGGCGGTGGCGCGGTCGCCGCCCGCGCTGGCCAGCAGCAGCGCGGTCCGGCCGGGGGCCGGGGCCGCGCCGTGGCGGGCGCGCAGACAGCGTTCGGCGGTCTCGGCCACCAGGGGGTTGAAGGACGAGGCGGCGAAGCCGGGCAGCGGGGGGAGCGGCTCGGGCTCGCGGGCGTCGGGGTCGGGCCAGGCGGCCTCGGCGAGGATGCGCAGCGCGGTCATCGGGCGGCCACCAGGAGTGCGGTGTTGGCGCCGCCGAAGGCGGAGTTGAGGGTGAGCGCGTAGCGCGGCCGGGCGGCGCGCGGGCCGTCCAGCACGAGGTCCAGGCCGATGTCCGGGTCCGGGCCCAGCCAGCCGGCGTTGACCGGCAGCAGGCCGTCGGTCAGCGCCCCGATGGTGACGACGAGTTCGAGCAGGGCCGAGGCCTCCAGGGCGTGGCCGTGGACGGCCTTGCTGGAGCTGACGGGCAGCCGTGGGGTGTGCGTGCCGAAGACCCGGTGCAGTGCCCTGGCCTCCGCGAGGTCGGACAGCGGCGAGCCGGTGCCGTTGGCGTTGACGTAGCCGACCTCCTCCGGGGCGATCCCGGCCCGTCGCAGCGCGGCCTCGACGGCCCGCGCCACGCCGTCGCCCCCGGGTTCGGGGCGGCAGACGTGGTGGGCGTCGCCGGACCGGCCCCAGCCGGCCAGCCGGGCCAGCACGGGCGCGCCGCGCCGCTCGGCCTCCGGCTCGGCCTCCACCAGGACGGCGGCGGCCGCGTCGCCGAGCAGGGTGCCGCTGCGGCCGGCGCTGAACGGGCGCAGCTCGCCGTCGCGGGCCAGGGCCCGGCCGGCGTCGAAGGCGGCGAACACCCCCGGTTCGACCAGGTGCCCGGCGGCGACCAGCACCCGGGGGTGCAGGCCGGCGGCGACCAGCGCGGCGGCGTCGGCGACGGCGGTGGCGGCCGCGACGCAGGCGCCGGTGTAGACCCGGGTGACCCCGGGCGTGCCCCAGGCGGCCGACGCCCCGGCGGCGACCGCGGCGACGGTGTCCCGGGTGCGCAGGTCGCTGTGCAGGGCGAGCAGCACCGGCGGCCCGGCGTCGGGCGCGGCCGGGGGCAGGCCGGCCCGGCGGCAGGCCTGGCCGACGGCGTCGAGCACGGCGTCGGCCGCCGGGCGCGGCTCGGGCAGCAGCGCGGCGCGGACGGTGCGGCGTGCCGAGACGTCGAACCGGGTGACCGCGGCGAACGCGGCCTTGCCGTGGACGACGGCCTCGGCGAGCGTGGCCGGTCCGTCGCCGGCCGCGCTGAGCACGCCGACGCCGGTCACCACGGGCCGGACGGCGGGCGGGGCGTGGCGGTTCATGGCCGCGCGGCCCCCGCGGTGGCGTCGGGGACGGCGGTGGCGTCCGGGCCTCCGGCGGCCCGGACGGCCGCGCGGAACACCGCGACGGCGTCGTCCACCGTCCGGACGGCCTCGAAGGCGTCGTCGTCGAGGTCCGGCTCGATGCCGTAGCGCTGCTCGAACTCGGCTATCAGCCACGTGAGTTCGAGCGAGCCGAGCTCCTCGGGGACGTCCTCGGCGGCACGCTGCCCGAACGCCGCGAGCATGGTCAGGACCTCGGCCCGGTCGGGGCGGTCGAGGTCGGTCACGCCGGGCTGCCCGAGGCGGCGGTGGCGGTGGTGGCGGCGATCCGGGCGGCGACGTCCGCGGTGAACTGGTCGAGCGTCATCAGCGCGGTGGTCTCCATCTCGTCGAGGTCGAACTTGACCCCGTACTCGTCCTCGACCTGGACCGAGAGGTCGGCGAGGGCGAGCGACTCCAGGTCCAGGCCGGCCGGGCCGAGGTCGGTGTCGCCGGTGACCTCGGAGACGTCGTACTGCATCTCGGCCAGGGCGTTGAGGACGAACGCGCGGATGCTGTCCTGCATGGTGGGCTCCTTGGGTCCGGGCACGTGGGGTGCCCGGGGTCGTCGGGGAGGGAGGGACGTCCTGCGGGGTGCCGGTGGTGGTCCCGGCGGACAGGCGGTGCCTGCCCGCCGGGGCATCCTCCGGGCGGCCCCCGGCGGGGTGGTTCCGGCGCGTTCGGGCAGCGGGTGGCCGAGGTGCCGGGACGGGTGGTGTGCGGCCGGGCGCGCCGGGTCGCGGCGCGGCGGGTCAGCCGGCGGCGGCGCGCAGGGCGGCCGGGTCGCGCAGCAGCTTCCCGGTGGCGGTGCGGGGGAGCTGCGGGAGGAAGGCCAGCCGGCGCGGCCGCTTGTAGGCGGCGAGCTGCCGGGCGAGGCCGTCCTGGACGCGCGCCCGGTCGGCGCCGTCCTCGGCCGAGAGGTAGGCCTCGATGGCGCCGTCGTCGAAGACCACCACGGCCTCCCGGACCTCCGGGAGCGCGGCGAGGGTCTGCTCGACCTCGGTGAGGTCGACCTTGAGCCCGCCGATCGAGACCTGCGAGTCCCGTCGGCCGAGTACGGTGACCCGCCCGGTGTCCGGGTCGAGGACGGCGGCGTCGCGGGTGTGCAGCCAGCCGTCCGACCAGCGGGTCGGGTCGTCCAGCCCGGGGTAGGGCGAGGCGGGGGTGCGCAGCTGGAGCTCGTCGGCGACGAGCCGCAGCTCCATGCCGTGCACGGGCTGCTTGGCCGGGTGCAGGGTGCCGTCCAGGTCGGTGGCGATCACCCCGGTCTCGGTCATCCCGTACATGGTGCCGAGCGGGACGCCGTAGCGCGCGGTGAACGCGGCGGGCAGGCCCGGGCGGACGAGCTCGCCCGCCACCACCATCCGCCGCAACTGCGGCAGTTCCGGCGGATCGGCGGCCCCGGCGAGCAGTTCGGCGTGGAACGGCACCCCGATCACGGTGGTCGGGCGGTCGTCGGCGGCGATCGCGCCGAGGATGCCGGCCGCCGTCATCCGGTCCGGGACGGTGAGCGGGGCGCGCGCGTGCAGGCTGTTGAGCAACCCGCCGATCAGGCCGAGCACGTGCACCACCGAGGAGAGCAGCACCACCCGCTCGCCCTCGCCGGGGAACGCCGTCAGCCTGCGGTAGCAGTCGAGTTCGCGGATCAGGTCACCCGCGGTGCGGGCGATCACCTTGGCCGGCCCGGTCGAGCCCGAGCTGAGCTGGACCAGCGCGTGGCCGCTCCCGGCGGGCCGGCCGGCGGGCAGCCGGACGGCGACCGGGTCGACCAGGGAGTAACCGCGCAGCGCCGCCGCCGCGGGCCGCGAGGCCGAGCCGACCAGCACCTGCGGGGCCAGCCGCTCGACCGCCAGCTCGACCTCGTGGTCGGTCAGCCGGTGGTCCAACAGCGCTACCTGGGCCCGCAGTTGCCAAGCGGCCAGGAGCACCGCGACGAAGCCCAGGGAGGGCGGCAGCCGCAGGGCCGCGGTGCCGCCCGGGCCGAGGCCGGCCGCGGCCAGCCGTTCGGCCTGCTCGGCGACCAGCGCGCGCAGGGCGTCGCGGTCGACGGGCGTGCCGAATCGGAGGCACTCCTCACCCCCGGGGCCGGCCAGCAGCACCCGGTCGACCCAGTCGGCGGGAGCGTCGGCGTGCGGGGGTGAGGCGGGCGGCGGTGAAGAAAGGGAAAAGCCGGTCAACGCCACTCCACACGTGAGGAGGTTTGTCATGGACACTTGGACGCTGTTCACATGTCATCAACAAGCAATACGTCCAATTCCGTTGCCAGACCATTGCACAGACGATTGGTCAAATCAAGGTCTATACCAATGTGGTGCAGACCTCCTACGCTGCCGACCCGTGGACCGGTCCGAAGGCGGCCGGTCCGGGAACGAGGATGCCCGTGGCACCAATCGCACTGGCCGGGATCGAGCACGCGGCGCGCGATCAACTCCCCCCGGAAATCTGGGACTTCATCGAGGGCGGCAGCGGTGCGGAACGCACCGCCGAGGCCAACCGGGAAATGTTCGGACGCTATGCGTTCCGCCCGCGCACCCTCGTCGACGTCTCCGTCTGCGCACCGGCCGTCGATCTGCTCGGCGCCACGCTCCAACTGCCGGTCGGAATTGCCCCGATGGCCTACCACCGGCTGGTCCATCCGGACGGCGAAACGGCGACCGCCCGGGCGGCCGGAAAGGCAGGCGCCCTGCTGGTCGCCGGAATCTTCGCCAGCCGCACCCTGGAGGAGATCGCCGCCGCCGCGACCGGACCGCTCTGGCTCCAGCTCTACTGGCTGCGCCGGCGCGACGTCCTCGCCGGCCTGGTGGAACGCGCCGAGGCGGCCGGCTTCGGCGCCCTGCTGCTCACCGTCGACGCGCCCCGCATCGGCCGCCGGCTGCGCGACCTGCGCAACGGCTTCGCCGTCCCCCCGGAGGTCCGCGCGGTCAACCTCGACCCCGCCGTGATGGCCGCCAGCCACCGCTCCGGCCGGGGCAGTTCGGGCATCGCCGAGCACGCCCGCGAACAGTTCGACCCCACCCTGAGCTGGGCCGACCTCGCCTGGCTGCGCGAACGCAGCTCGCTGCCGCTGGTCCTCAAGGGCGTGCTGACCGCCGAGGACGCCCGGCGCGCCGCCGACCACGGCGTCGACGCGGTCGTCGTCTCCAACCACGGCGGCCGCCAACTCGACGGCGCCCTGCCCGCGCTGGCCGCCCTGCCCGAGGTCGTCGACGCCCTGCCGCCGCACCTCCCGGCCCTGCTCGACGGCGGCGTGCGCGGCGGCGCGGACATCGCCGTCGCCCTCGCCCTCGGCGCCCGCGCCGTCCTGGTCGGCCGCCCCGCCCTCTGGGGCCTGGCCACCGGCGGCGAGGCCGGCGTCACCCGCGTCCTCGACCTGCTGCGCGACGAACTGGAGCACACCATGGCCCTGTTGGGCCGCCCCACGATCGCCGACCTGGACCGCACCACCCTCGCGCCCTGGCCGCTCTGAGCGCGTCGCGCGCGAACCACCCCCGACGGAACGACCGGAAGACCGACATCATGAACAGACAGGACGCCTTCCCCGGCTGGGACTGGGACGACCCCGACGGCCTCGCCGAACAGCTCGACCGGTTCAGCGCCGACGTCGCCACCTGCCGGAAGCTCGAACCCGCCGCCGGCGGACTCCCCTACGACCACGGCGACTTCACCGACCTCGGCGTCACCGGCCTGGAGTTCGCCGCCTTCCGCACCGCCCACCCGGCGGGCCTCGGCACCGACCTCACCGCCCTGCGCAGCCCCGACACCACCACCGAACCCGGCACCCTCTACCGGGTCGACGGCGACCGCTGGTTCACCCAGCTCGACATCTCCGAACCGCTGCCCTTCGCCGACGCCAGCGTCGACTGGGTCTACGCCGAGCACCTCATCGAGCACGTCACCATGCCCGTCGCGGTCGGCTGGCTGCGCGAGGCCCGGCGGGTGCTGCGCCCCGGCGGCGTCCTGCGGATCACCACCCCCGACCTCGCCCGCTACCTGGTCGGCTACGCCACCGGCGACGGCTTCCTGACCAAGCACCGCCGGCGCCTGACCACGATGGGCTTCGGCCCGCCGATGCCGCAGCGCCCGGCCTTCCTGGTCAACCAGATCTTCCGGCACTACGGCCACCAGTGGATCTACGACCTCGACGAGCTGCGGCACGTCCTCACCCTGGCCGGCTTCGAGGAGGGGCGGATCCGCCGCTGCGCCTACCGCGAGGGCGCCCGCGCCGACGTCGCCGACCTCGACACCGCCTTCCGCACCGACGAGACCGTCTACGTCGAGGCCGACCGCTGACCCCCTCCCCTCCCGAGGAACCCCCGATGCCCCTGCACCCCCAGGCCCAGGCGCTGCGCGACCGCCGCGCGAGCGCCGGCACCGCCCCGCTCTACAGCCTCACCGTCGCCGAGGCCCGCGCCGCCGACCTCGCCGACATCCGCGCCGCCGCGGGCACCCCCGAGCCGGTCGCCGCCGTCGAGGAGCACCGCCTGCCCGGCCCCGGCGGCGAGCTCACGCTGCGCCTCTACCGCCCCGCGCCGCCCGCCGACGGCCGCCCGCTGCCCGTCCTGCTCTACCTGTTCGGCGGCGGCTGGACCCTCGGCTCGCCGGACACCAGCGACGCCGTCTGCCGGGCGCTGACCAACGCGGTCGGCTGCGCCACCGCCGCCGTCGGCTACCGCCTCGCCCCGGAGCACCCGTTCCCCGCCGCCGTCCAGGACTGCGCGGCCGCCGCCCGCTGGCTCGCGGCGCACGCGGAGGGACTCGGCCTGGACGCCGGGCGCCTCGCCGTCGCGGGCGACAGCGCGGGCGGCAACCTCGCCACCGTGCTCACCCTGCTCGCCCGCGACGAGGGCGGCCCGGCCCTGCGCCACCAGCTGCTCGTCTACCCCAACACCGACGCCCGCGCCGACACCCCCTCGCTGCGCGAGCACGACGACCCGGCGCTGTTCAACCGCCGCTCGGTCGCCTGGTACTGGAGCCACTACCTGGCCGACCCGGCCGACGGCGCCCACCCGCACGCCTCGCCGCTGCGCGCCCCGGACCTCGCCGGCCTGCCGCCCGCCACCGTCATCACCGCCGAGTACGACCCGCTGCGCGACGAGGGCGAGCAGTACGCCGAGGCGCTGCGGGCGGCGGGCGTGCCGGTGGAGCTGCGCCGCTGGGAGGGCATGCCGCACGGGTTCTTCGCGATGACCGGCACCCTGGACGGCGCCGCCGAGGCGCAGGCCTACGCCGCCGCCCGGCTGCGCGAGGCCCTCGGATGAGCGCCCCCGCCGCCGTGCGGGCCCGGTCCGCCGGGCCGGAGTCGCCCGCGGGGGCCGTCACGCTCCCGCTCGCCGAGCTGCACGCCTCCCTCTCGGACCCGCTGCTGGACGCGATGACCTTCCTCAACGAGGTCACCACCCGCTACCCGCAGGCGGTCTCCTTCGCCCCCGGCCGCCCCTACGAGGGCTTCTTCGAGCCCGAGGACGTCCCGGTCTACCTGGACGCCTACCTCGACCACCTGGCCGCGACCGGCCTGGACCGCGACGCGATCCGCACCACCCTGTTCCAGTACGGGCCGACCAAGGGCGTCATCAACGACCTGGTCGCCCGCACCCTGGCCCACGACGAGGGCCTCACCGTGGCCCCCGAGGCGCTGGTGCTGACCGTCGGTGCCCAGGAGGGCATGCTGCTGGCGCTGCGGGCGCTCTGCGCCGGCCCGGACGACGTGCTGCTGGTCAGCTCGCCCTGCTACGTCGGCGTCACCGGCGCCGCCCGGCTCCTCGACCTGACCACCGTGCCCGTCCCCGAGGGCCCGGACGGCGGGCCGGATCCGGCGGCGGTGCGCGCCGCCGCCCGCGAGGTCCGCGCCGCCGGCCGGCGCCCGCGGGCGCTCTACGTGGTGCCGGACTTCGCCAACCCCTCCGGCACCTCGATGCCGGTCCCGGCCCGCACCCGGCTGCTGGCGACCGCCGCCGAGGAGGACCTGCTGGTCATCGAGGACAACCCGTACGGCTTCTTCGCCCGGGAGGGCGGCGAGCGGCCCACCCTCAAGGCGCTGGACCGCCTCCGCCGGGTGGTCTACCTCGGCTCCTTCGCCAAGACCTGCTTCCCCGGCGCCCGGCTCGGCTACGTGGTCGCCGACCAGGAGGTGACCGGCCCCGGCGGCCGGCGCAGCCTGCTCGCGGACGAGCTGGCCAGGCTGAAGAGCATGACGACGGTCAACACCCCGGCCCTCAGCCAGGCCGTGATCGGCGGGATGCTGCTGACCCACGACTGCCGGCTGCGGGCCGCCAACGCCCCCGCCACGGCCCACTACGCGGCCGCCATGGGGGTCCTGCTGGCGGAGCTGGAGCGGTGCTTCCCGGCGGACGAGCGGGCGCGCCTGGGCCTGTCCTGGAACGTGCCGGAGGGCGGCTTCTTCGCGGTGCTCACGGTGGCCTTCGCGGCCGACGACGCGGCGATGGAGCGCTGCGCGCGGGAGGCCGGTGTGCTCTGGACGCCGATGGCGCCGTTCTACCCGGCCGGCGGCGGGGAGCACCGGCTGCGGCTGTCCATCAGCTCCCTGACGCCGGAGCGGATCGTGGCCGGTGTCGCCCGGCTGGCGGACTTCGTGCGCGCCGAGACCGCCCGGGCGGCGGCGGGGTAGTCCGCGGGCCCGCGAACGCCACGACGGCGGTGCCCCCCTTCTCCGGGGGCACCGCCGTCGCGGCGTTGCGGGGGGCCGTCCGGGATCAGCGCCGGTCCGCCCCGGGGGCCCCGACGGGCGGCTTGGCGGCGATCGCCTTGGTGGGCGGCTTGGCCGGGACCGCCTTGGCCACCGGCTTCGCGGCGACGGCCTTGGCGGGCGGCTTGGCCGCGACGGCCTTGACCGGGGGCTTGGCGGCCACCGCCTTGGCCGGGGGCTTGGCCGCGACGGCCTTGGCCACCGGCTTCGCGGCGACGGCCTTGACCGGGGGCTTGGCCTCGATGGCCTTGACCGGGGGCTTGGCGGCGATGGCGGCCGCCGGCCGGGCCTCGGCGGCCTTGATGGGCGGCTTGGCGGCGGCCGGGGTGGCCGCGAGCAGGCCCATCGCGGGCAGTGCGGCGATCGCCCCGCCCGCGATGGCCAGGCGGGTGGCCCGGCGCCGTGCGGGCCGGCCGGTGGCCGGGGTGTTCTCGGACCGGGGGCTCATGCGGGTTCCTTTCGACGAAGGGACGATCGGTCGATCCGACGATAGGGCTGCCGCCCGTGCCGGGACAACCAACCGGAGCCCGCCGTGGCGGCGGTGACGGACCGGCAGCGGAGCGGACCCCCGCCCCGCCGGGCCCGCCACCCCGCCGGGCCGCCCGGGCCCGGCGCACCCGGCCCCTGTTCGAGCCGGACCCGGCACGGCCGGGTTCAGCGCACCCGGGTCGAGAACAGCCGGGCCGACCAGAACACCGCCGCCACCGTCATCAGCGCGACCACCAGCAGCCCCTGCCAGACCACGTTGTCCCCGACATGGCCCGAGAACAGCGAGCGCATGCCCTCCACGGCCCAGTAGAAGGGGTTCCACTTGGCCATCGTCTGGAGCCACATCGGCGCCAGCGCCAGCGGCAGCAGCGTGCCCGAGAGCAGCGCGATCGGCTGGGCGACGGTGTTCACCACCGGAGCCATCGCCTCGTCGGCGGGCAGCACCAGGGCGATCCCGTAGGAGATCGTCGAGGTCATCAGCGCCAGCAGTCCCATCAGCAGGAAGGCCAGCACCAGGTCCACCGGACCGACCCGCAGGCCGAACGGCAGCGCGATGAGGGTGATGATCACCGCCTGGACGAGCAGCGCCACCGTCTCGCGCAGCGCCCGGCCGAGCAGCAGGGCGAGCCGGCTGACCGGGGTGACCCGGGCCCGCTCGATGATCCCGGCCCGCAGCTCGCCGAGCAGGCTGAAGCCGGTGTACAGGCCGCCGAAGATGCACAGCACCGCCAACAGGCCCGGCACGTAGATCTGGTAGGCCTCGGCGTAGGTCTTCGCCCCCATCGGCTCCAGCACCCGCTTGAGCAGCGGCGCGAAGAGCAGCAGGTAGAAGATCGGCTGGATCACCCCGACGGCGATCCAGATCGGTGTCCGCCACATCAGCAGCAACTGGCGCTGGAAGACCAGCCAGGTGTCGCGGGCGAGCTTCATGGGCCCCTCCTCGGGGATCCGGAGGCGGTCAGGACTGCTCGATGGAGCGGCCGGTGCGGGCCAGGAACACGTCGTCCAGGCTCGGCCGTTGCAGCTGCACGGTGCCGGTGACGACCCCGGCCCCGTCCAGGGCGCGCAGCAGGTGCGGGACGGCGGCGGCGCCGTCGTCCAGGTAGAGCCGCACACCGTCCTCGCCGTTCAGCTCCAGCCGGTGCAGCACCGGCAGGCCGGGCTGCTCGCGCAGCGCCTTGGCGGCCCGTTCGGCCTCGCCGCCGCCGAGGCCGATGAGCACGACGTCGCCGGATATCTCGCGCTTGAGCGTCTCCGGGGTGCCCTCGGCGACGATGCCGCCGTGGTCGACGATGGAGACGCGGTCGCAGAGCGCGTCGGCCTCGTCGAGGTAGTGGGTGGTGACGACGACGGTCATGCCCTCGTCGCGCAGCCGCCGGATCTCGGTCCAGACGTGGCCGCGGCTGGCCGGGTCGAGGCCGACCGTGGGCTCGTCGAGGAACAGCACCTTCGGCGAGTGGATCACGCCGAGCGCGATGTCGACCCGGCGGCGCTGGCCGCCGGAGTAGGTGCGGCACGGCCGGTCGCCGAACTCGTCGAGCTCGAAGGCCTTGAGCGCGGCCGCGGCGCGGCTCAGCGCCTCGGCCTTGCTCCTGCCGTGCATCCGCGCCTGCATCACGAGTTCCTCGCGGGCGGTGACGGCGTCGGTGGTGCCGCCGCCCTGGGCGACGTAACCGATCCGGTGGCGCACCTCGGCGGGGTCGGCGAACAGGTCGGCGCCGGCGATCCGGGCCTCGCCGCCGTCGGGGCGGATCAGGGTCGCGAGCATCCGCAGGGTGGTCGTCTTGCCGGCGCCGTTGGGGCCGAGGAAGCCGTGGATCTCACCCGCTTCGACGTCCAGGTCGATGCCTCGGACGGCGTCCACGGGGGGCTGGCCGCGTTTCTTGGAAGGGTAGGACTTTCTCAGCCCCTTGGTCTCGATCAACCAGAACTCCCGTGCGGGGATGGGTTGCCGGGGCGCCGGGAAGGCGGCGCGCGGGGCACCTGGGAAGCGGTGCTGCGGGCCACCCTAGAGTCTGCGGCGCCCCGGAAACAATGGCCTAGACCATTGGATTGGTCCGACGCGCACCGGCCGCGACCAGTGCCTCCACCCGGTCGGCGGCCGCCACGGCCCCGCCGCCCGCCAGCAGTTCGGACCCGACCCGGGCCGCCGCCGCGCGGTAGCCGGGATCCTCCAGCACGCCGCGCAGCGCCGCGCCGAGGTGATCGGGCGTCACCCGGGCGAAGGGGACCCGCACTCCGGCCCCGGCCGCCGCCACCTGCGCGGCCACGAACGGCTGGTCGTGCCGGATCGGCGCCGTCACCAGCGGAATCCCGTGCACCAGCGCCTCGCCGACGGTGTTCATCCCGCCGTGGCACAGCACCGCGTCCAGCACGCCGCGCCGCATCAGCTCCAGCACCGGCGCCCGGTCCACCGCCACCGCGCCGTCCGGCAGCGCGGGCAGCAGATCGCCCGGCGCCGCGAACACCGCCTGGACGTCCGGCCCGCACAGCTCCAGCGCCCGCGCCGCCCGGGCCAGGAAGTCCGCGCCCAGCTCGCCGGAGAGCGTGCCCATGGTGACCAGCACCCGCCGGCGCCCCGGCAGCAGCCGCTCCCAGGGGAAGGCCGGATCGGCCGGCCGGTCCGCCAGCACCGGCCCCACCAGGGCGTACTGGGCCGGCAGCGCCTCGGCGCCGGTCGGCTCCGCCCCGGTCAGCGCCGGGCCGGTGAGCGCGGGCCCGGTGAAGGCCAGCACCAGCGCGGGGGAGAAGCGCGGGTCGGTGTACTCCTCCTCGGGCAGCCCGGCCCGCCGCCACAGACCCCGGAGCAGGCCGGTCATCCACTCCTCCACCAGCGGCAGCGCGCGCAGCGGCCGCCCCAGCTCCATCGCGCCCGGCGCCAGGGTGCCCCAGGGCAGCCGGTGCCGGTGCGCCACCAGCGCCCCGGCCGGGGTGTGCTGGTCCACCAGCAGCGCGTCCGGGCGGTACTCGCCGACCGCCGCGTCCAGCGCCTTCACGGTGAACCGCGCGTAGGGAACGATGAAGCCCTCCCACAGCGAGCGGACGGCGGCCAGCCCGTGCCCGCCCTGCGCCCGGAACGCCCGGGTGCCGGTGCCGAACACCGTCGCGTCGGGCCCGAGCAGCGGGCGCAGCGCCGACTCGGTGCCGCTCCAGGCCACCTCGTGTCCGCGCGCGACCAGCTCCCGGGCCAGGCCCACGGTCGGATTGACGTGCCCGGTCAGCGGCGGCACCACCAGCAGGAAGCGGCTCACCGGGCGTCCTCCGCGGGCAGCAGCCGCTCGACGTCGGCGACGGTCAGCGCCTCCAGCCCGGCCAGGTCGAGCCCCGCCCGCAGCGCGCCGAGGTCCACCGACGGGCCGAAGTCCCGGCGCAGGCCCGCGTGCAGCGCCGCGAGCTCGGTCTCGTCGAGCAGCAGGTCCCCGTCCAGCCGGGCCTGCGGGGTCACCCGCGCGGCCCAGCCGGGTGGTGCCTGCGCGACATCGGCCAGCAGGGACACCAGCGCCGGGCGGACCGGCGGCACGGCGACGGAAGGTTCACGATCGGTCATCAGGGACTCCACCGGCTCGACGAAGCGGGGGCGGGGGACGGCGGCACGGGACGTGCGCGATCCGTGGCGGGGATGTGCGGCGGCGGTGGGGCGGTCGTGCGGGCTGGTGGGCCGCAACCGCCCGAGATCACTTGTGCGGAGCCGCCGGGCGTGGGAATACTAGCCCGCGTGACCGCACTGGAGGCAGTGGCCGTTCACCTCCCCCACCACACCGTGCCCATTGAGGCAGTGGGCGAGCGCATCGGCCTGACCCCACGTCAACTTCGACTCTTCCGCCGCTTCCACGGCCTGGACCAGCTGCGACTGGACCCGGACGGGAAGCTGCCCGACCTGCTCGGCGCCGCCGTCGACGCCCTTCCGGAGCTGCGCGGACGCGAACGGCACGTCCGTTTCGTGATCCACGCGCGCAGCATGCCGGTGGCGGTGCCCTATCCGCTCAACCCCCTGCACGACCTGCTCCACCGCTACGGCCTCGGCCACGCCCAGGCCTTCACCGTCACCCACCACGCCTGTGCCGTCGGCCTGTTGGCCGTCGACCTGGCCGGCCGCCTGCTCGCCGGAGAACCCGACCGGGAGGCGCTGGCCCTGGTGATCGCCGGGGAGAAGACCTTCACCAAGGACGCCCAGGTGGTGCCCGAGACCGGCATCTTCGCCGAGGGCGCGGCCGCCTGCCTGGTCAGCGCCGGGGGCGAACGCGACCGCGTGCTGTCCTACGTGGTGCGCCAGCGCCCCGAGTTCGACGGCCGGCTGGCCGAGGACCCGGAGCTGCTCGCCCGCTACCAGCGCGAGTATCCGGCGGTGATGGTCGAGGCGATCGAGGCCGCCCTCGACCAGGCCGGTCTGGACCTCTCCGACCTCGCGCTGCTGCTCCCGCACAACGTCAACCAGGCCTCCTGGCGGATGATCGCCCGCCGGATCGGCTTCCCGATCGGGAAGGTGGTGCTGGACAACGTGCCCGCGGTCGGGCACAGTTTCGCTGCGGACAGCCTGATCAACCTGCACACCGCCACCACGCGGGGGCTGCTCGGCCGCGGCGAGCGCTACCTCATCGCCGCCGCAGGCATCGGAGCGACCTTCTCCGCCATGGTCGTCGAGCACTGACGCACCGTCAGTCGCTCCACCGGGCGCCGGTTCCCCGGCCGCCCCGCCCCCACTCCACCACGCACGACGGGACGGTCCCACCCATGTCCGACCAAGTGGTCCAGACCACCGACACCGAGCTGCGCGACCGGATCCTCCACAGCCTCGGCGAACTGCTGCCGCGCGTCCTCAAGCGCGACCTCCCCGAGATCCCCGAGAACGCCTGCCTCTTCGACGACCTCGGCCTCACCTCGGCGGGCACCATCGAACTGATCCTGGAGGTCGAGGAGGCGCTCGACATCCAGGTCGACGTCGAGCAGATCACCGAGGACGACCTGCGCTCGGTCACCAAGCTGGCCGACTACGTCGCCTCGCACGTCATCGCCGAGGACTGACCGGTGCCCGCCGCACCGGGTCTCCTCCGGGTGCTGACGCGGTACGCCGACGGCCGCTCCGAACTCTCCCTCGACCCCGACCTGCGGGTCTTCGTCTCCGACCTGGTCCGCCCCTACGGCCTGCCGCTGCGCGAGGACCTGCTGGCCGAGGGCGTCGGACACGCCTACGAGGAACTGGCCGCCGGGCTGCTCGCCGAGGCGCTCGGCCCGGACGAACCGGCCGACGTGCTCGTCCAGGCCTTCGACTCGCCCGACATCCGGCCCGGCGCCCCCACCTCGCTCGCGCTCAGCCGCGCCTGCGCCGGCACCCCCACCGCGCTCGCCCTCTGCGACCAGGGCACCGCCGGTGCGTTCGCCGCGCTGCGCGCCGCCACCGCGTACCAGCGCACCGGCGTCGCCCGGCGCGCGGTCGTCGTCCTCGCCGAGCAGACCGCCCTGCACTACGAGCCGGCCGCGCCCGTCACCCTGCCCGAACGGCACTGTGCGGTCGTCCTGGTCTGCGAGACGGCGCCGGGCGAGGAACTGACTGTCCACCAGGACGGCGGGGCCGACGCCGGCACCGCCGCCGAGGAGGTGCGCCGGCAGGCGAAGGCGCTGGGGGAGGGGACCGCCGTGCTGCTCTCCGCCGCCCTGGAGGTGCCCGGACTGGACGCCGTGCGCACCCCCGCGGGCCAGCCGTTCACCGGGCTGTGGTCCGCGCTCGCCGAGCGGCTGCCGCACTGGCGGGCCGAGCGGCGGCCGGTGCTGCTCGCCGACCTCGACCCGCGGCTCGGCGTGCTCTCCACCCTGGCCCTGCGCGCCGGCCCGCGCCCTTGACCCCCGGCGCCGCCGGTCCCGGGGGCGGCGCCGACCCCGTGGACGTCTGGCTGATCCCCACCGACCAGCCCGAGCCGGTGGTCCGCGCCCTGCGCGAGCTGCTCGACCCGGCCGAACGCGCCCGGGCCGACGGGCCGGACCCGCACGCCGGGCGGCGGTTCACCGTCGCGCACGGCGCGCTCCGCCTGCTCGCCGGGGCCCGGCTCGGCCGCGACCCCGCGCGTCTCGTCCGGCGGCGCGGGCCGCACGGCAAACCCGCGATCGACGGCCTCGCCGTCAACCTGTCCGCCTCCGGCGCGCTCGCGGCCGTCGCCCTCGCCGAGGAGCGGGCCGTCGGCGTCGACGTCGAGGAGGTCCGCGACGCCCGCTCGGCCGTCCGGCTGGCCCGGCGCTACTTCCCCGCGGCCGAGGCGGCCCTGGTGGCGGCCGACCCCGCGCCCGCCGACCTCTTCACCACGCTGTGGTGCCGCCGCGAGGCCTGCGTCAAGGCGTACGGCGGCCGGCTCGTGCAGGGCTTCGGCCTGCCGCTGGCCGGCCCCGCGCCGGTGCTGCTCGCCGACCCCGGCGCGCTCGGACCCGGCCCGTGCCGGATCGACGACGTGCCCGCGCCCGGCCCGTTCCGCGCCGCCCTCGCCGTCGTCGGCGCCCGCCCGGTCCTGGTCCGTCCGCACACCTGGACGGCGGCCGGTGTCCCTGGCATGTCAGGTAGTTGACGAAGCGTCAAGTCCATTGCGGCATCCCAGATTTCTGGTCTGGACCAGTTGATCGGCGCGCTGATAGCGTCCGACCGCATCCCCGCCGAGACCAGCCGAGCCGAAGGGCCCGTACGACGTGACGGACGACGTGGAAGAGACCAGCGGGCGGATCACGGTCCGGTACGGCGGCGTGAGCGGCGGATCGGGACCGCTCACCCTCGGCCAGGACAACATGATCCGCTGCATCCGGCGCGACCGGCCCGAACAGATCAACCAGGCCTCGGCCTGGCCGGTCCCCGACGGCACCACCCTGACCGCCGCCCTCGACGCGCTGCGCGCCCTGGTCGAGCGCCACGAGTCGGTGCGCACCGGATTCCCGCCCGGCTCCGCCGCCGACGCCTTCCCCGACCGGCAGGAGGTCGCCGCCGAGGGTGCGTTCACCGTGGCCGTGGTCCCCGCCGGCGGCCGGACGGACGCCGAACTCGACGCGCTGGCCGACGAGTTGGGTGGAGCCGACGTCCTCAGGCCGTTCGACCTCGCGGCGGTCCCGCGGCTGCGCTTCGCCCTCGTCGCCGACGGCGAGCTGGTGCGCCGGCTGGTCGTGACGGTCTGCCACGCGGGCGCCGACGGCGCGGCCGTCACCCTGCTCATCCGCGACTGGCTCGACCTCGCCGCCGGCAAGGAGCTGCCGCCCGTCGCCTCCCGCACGCCGCTCCAGGTGGCCGGGCAGGAACAGAGCACCCAGGGCCGGCGCAAGAGCGCCGCCGCGCTCAAGCACTGGGAGTCGATCCTCGCCACCGGCCCGTCGGCGGTCTTCGCCACCGACGGCATCACCGGCCCGCCCGGCCCGCTCACCACCGTGCTGCTGCGCTCGCGCACCGCCGCCGCCGACCTCGAAGCGGCCTGCCGCCGCACCGCCGCCAGCCCGTCGGTCGTCCTGCTCGCCGTCTTCGCCGCCCTCACCGCGCACCGCGCCGACCGCACCGACCTGGTGATCTCGGCCCTGTCCGCCAACCGCCAGCGCGCCGCCCTCGCCGACCACATCGGCACCCTCGCCCAGGACGCGCTGATCGCCCTCGACACCGCCGCCGACGACCTCGACGCGCTCATCGGGCGGACCAAGTCCGCCTCCTTCAGCGGCTACTGGCACAGCACCCTGAACGCCGACAAGGTCTGGCGGCTGCTCGGGGACATCGCCGAGCGGCGCGGTGCCCGCTTCGCCCGCCAGGTCGTCGTCAACGACCTCAGCCTCTCCATCCCGGAGACGCTCTCCGACGCCCGCCCCGCGCCCGCCGCCGACCCCGAGCTGCAGACCCTGCCCGACCAGCCGCTGCCGGTCCGGCTGATGATGAACATCCTGCGCACCACCGGGAGCCTGGAGTTCGTTCTGCTCGCCTGCCCCCAGGTGCTCACCCGGGAGGACACCGAGCGCTTCGCCCGTGCCGTGCCCGCCGTCCTCGCGGCCGCCGCCGACCGGCCCGTCCCGCTCACCGAGCTGGCGGAGCTCAGCGGCGTGCGCCCCGCCACCAGGGCGGGGGAGTGGCACCGCGTCGGCGCCGACTGGATCGACCTCGGCGCCGTCCGCGCCCTGCTCGCCGACGCCCTCGGCCCGGCCGCGGCGGCCGTCGACCTGACCCGCACCGAGGACGGCCTCGCCGCCCGCATCGCCACCGACGACCCGGACCTCACCCCCGCCGCCGTCCACCGGGCCGTGCTCGCCGCCCTGCCGGGCCACGAGACCGCGATGGCCCCGCACCACTACACCCTCCACCCGCGCCCGGACTCCCTGCCGCCCGTCTGGTCCGCCCTCCCCGTCCTCGACGAGGGCAGCGGCCGGGCCGGCTGACGGCCCCCGGAGGTACCCTCGGCGCAGAACGGGCGGAGGGGGAGGGGACCATGCACGTCCGCGCAGTGGTGACGGCGACGGTCCTGGCCGAGCTGGCCGGAGCGGTGCTGGCAGGCCTGCTCCTCTCGCTGCTGTGGCTGCTGCCGGGCGACTGGACGACGGGACCCGCCTGGACGGGCCTGCCGGTCATGGCCGCCGTCGCGCCCCCGCTCGACCACTTCGGCAGGCGTCCGCCGCACCGCCTCCGCGGCGTGCTCGCCGGACTGCTGACGCTCGCCGTGACGGGCATCGCCCTCCTGACGGTCACGGACCTCTGGTTCGGGTGGGACGGGAGCCTCGGCGGAGCGCTCGCCCTGGGGACCGCCCTCCCCGTGGCGGCCGGGGTCTTCGCCGCGGTGTCGGGCCCTCCGGCCGGGCGCCGGGCCGCCGCAGCGGCCCGCTCCGGCGGTGACGGGGCGTGACCGGGGTTGCCGGGGGCGTGCACGAGCGGAAGCCTGGAGGGTAGGGGGCGTTCCCGAGTGCGGGGTGATCGACCATGGCCAAGTTCACGCCGAAGTACCAGGACGAGGGGCACCAGCTCGAATTCTGGGACGTCGAGTTCACCGAGGAGGAGTGGGCCGAGTTCCGCCGGGGCCCGCATGCCTTCCTGAAGCGCATCACCGAGGCCCAGGGACAGGAGGTCAACCGCCTCCTCGTCGACGCCCAGCTGCTGGAGGTCGCACCCGACGGCGGCATCTGCCACGGGCACATCACCAGGTTCCACATCACGTCCGGACCGGAGCGCTCGACCACCGGCTACAGCTGCTCGGGCCTCTGGGAGTAGCGCCTCCGGGAGCAGCACCCGGCTCCCCGCTCCGTCGGCACGGAGCCGGCCGGTCTTCCGCTGCGGCCCGCCCACGCCCGGCGGACACTGGGGGTGACCCCCGCTCCCCGGGGGCGCCCCCGATGCCGGGAGGGCCATGCTGCTCGGACTCACCACCGCCCTGGTCGCCACCGTCTGCTTCGGCTTCGGCTCGGTGTTCCAGGCGGGCGGCGCGCGCGAGGCCCCGCGCGCCGACCGGGTGCGGGTCGGCCTGCTGGCCGGGCTGCTCCGCTCCTGGCGCTTCCTGCTCGGCACCGGCCTGGACATCGCCGGCTTCGCCCTGAGCATCGTCGCCCTGCGCACCCTGCCCCTCTTCCTGGTCCAGGCCGTCACCAACGCCAGCCTCGCCGTCACCGCGCTCGCCGCCGCCCGCCTGCTCGGCGCCCGGCTGCACCGCGCCGACCTGCTCGGCATCGCCGCCGTGGTGGTCGGGCTCACCCTGCTGGCGGTCGGCTCCGGCGAGGCCGGCCACGACCACGCGCCGCCCGCGTTCCATTGGGCGCTGCTGGCCACGACCGTGCTGATGCTGCTGCTCACCCTGCTCCTGGCCCGCCGCCACGACACCGCGTCGGCCGTCGGCCTCGGCCTGCTGGCGGGCGTCGGCTTCGGCGTCACCAGCCTCGCCGTCCGGGTCTTCGACCTCTCCGGCCCGCTCGACGTGTTCACCGATCCGGCGGCGTACGGGCTGGCCCTCGGCGGCCTCGGCGGATACCTCGCCTACGCGCTCGCCCTGCAGCGCGGCACGGTGACGGCCGCGACCGCCGCCGGCACCGTCTCGGAGACCTTCGGCCCGGCCCTGGTCGGGGTCGCCGTGCTCGGCGACGCCGCCCGCCCCGGTTACGCCTGGTGCGCGCTGGCCGGCTTCGCGGTGGCGGTCGGCGGCACCTTCGTGCTCTCCCGCTTCGGCGAGGTCGAGGCGGAGCTGGGCCCCACCCCGGTCGCCCGGACGGCACCGTCGTGCGAAGGTGACTTGCCGGACAAATCGGACGGCGAGATGCGCACAGAGCGGCAGGTGCCATGACCACGGACGACGACCATCCGCCCTCCCGCCGGGTCCGGCGGCACCCCGCCGCCGACCCGCCGGTCGCCCTGCTGACCGGCGCCTCCTCCGGCATCGGCGCGGCCACCGCCGACCGGCTCGCCGCCGCCCGCTGGCGACTGCTGCTCTCCGGCACCGACCAGACCCGGCTGGACGCGGTCGCCGTCCGCACCGGCGGCCGACCGCTGCCCGCCGACCTCGCCAAACCCGACGGCGCCCAGCGCCTCGTCGAAGCCGCCCACGCCGCCGCCGGACGGGTCGACGCGCTCGTCGCCAGCGCCGGCATCGGCTGGCGCGGCCCCTTCGCGCGGACTCCCGCCGACACCCTGGACCGGATGCTGGAGGTCAACCTCGCCGCCCCGTTGCGGCTCACCCGCCTGCTCCTGCCCGGCATGCTGGAACGCGGCCGGGGCCGGATCGTCCTGCTCGGCTCGATGGCGGGCCAGGTCGGCGTCCGCGACGAGGCCGTCTACGCGGCCACCAAGGCCGGGCTCACGATGTTCGCCGAGAGCCTCTGGTACGAGCTGCGCGGCACCGGCGTCGGCGTGCGGCTGATCCTGCCGGGCGCCGTCGAGACCCCCTTCTTCGCCACGCGAGGCACCGACTACCAGCGCGAACGTCCCCGCCCCGTCTCCCCGGAAGCCGTCGCCGACATCGTCCACGACGCGCTCACCACCTCCCGTGACCGGGTCTTCGTGCCGCACTGGCTCGACTACCCGGCCCGCCTCCACGGCGCCGCCCCCGGCCTGTTCCGCCGGATGGCGTCCCGCTTCGGGTGAGAGCCGGTGTGCTCCTCGGCGGCGCCGCCGCCGTGGAGCTGCTGCACCTCGCCCCGGCCGCCGTCCGCCTGCCCCCCGTCCGCCGCCACCTCGCCCGCCGCACCGTCGGCCACGGCGCCCCGGGCCACGTCGCCCTCACCTTCGACGACGGCCCCGACCCGCGCGGCACCCCCCCGATCCTGGACGCCCTGGACGCCCTCGGCATCCACGCGACCTTCTTCCTGCTCGGCGACATGCTCGAACGCGCCCCGGACCTCGGCCACGAGCTGGTCGCCCGCGGCCACGAGGTCGCCGTCCACGGCTGGCACCACCGCCGCCAGTACCGCCCGGCCCCGGCCCGCGACCTCCGCGAACTGCGCCGCACCACCGAAGCCGTCACCGCCCTGGGCGGCACCCGCCCCCTCTGGTACCGCCCCCCGTACGGCGTCCTCACCGCCGGCCTCGCCCTGGCCGCCCACCACCTCGGCCTGCGGCCCGTCCTGTGGACCACCTGGGGCCGCGACTGGGAACCCGGCGCCACCGGCCCCACCGTCTACGCCACCGCCCGCCCGGCCCTGACCGGCGGCGCCACCCTCCTCCTCCACGACTCCGACTGCACCTCCGCCCCCGACTCCTGGCGCGCCACCCTCGCCGCCCTCCCCCTGATAGCCGCCCACTGCCACCGCCGAGGCCTCACCCTCGGCCCCCTCCGCGACCACGCCATCCCCGCACACGCGAGGCCAACCCGTCGTCCCAACCACCCGGACCGGCGAACAGGGGGCCATCCCCGCGCGTGCGGGGCCGAGATCGCCAGGATCGCCAACGTCGAGACGTAGTGCGGGCCATCCCCGCGCATGCGGGGCTGAGCAGAAGTCCGAACTGGCCTGACTGGCAGGGTCGGGGCCATCCCCGCGCGTGCGGGGCCGAGTGTGGGTGCAGTATGGCTAACCAGCTCAAGGTGGGGCCATCCCCGCGCGTGCGGGGCCGAGTGCTCGCTCACCCTCCGTGGTGCCGACCGCCCGGGGCCATCCCCGCGCGTGCGGGGCCGAGGTGGGCGCCCCTGACAAGCCGTCTTCTCCACGAGGGCCATCCCCGCGCGTGCTGGGCCGAGAGCTGCCAGCCGCCCCACTGCGGCTCGATGTGCGGGCCATCCCCGCGCGTGCGGGGCCGAGCCCGCGCTTGCCGCCGCCTCCGCGAAGCGGTCGGGGCCATCCCCGCGCGTGCGGGGCCGAGAATGTGCCGGTGTTCCCGGGGATGGAGGTCGCGGGGCCATCCCCGCGTGTGCGGGGCCGAGGCCATCTGGCGGCGCCACATCCGCCGGCTGAAGGGCCATCCCCGCGCGTGCGGGGCCGAGTGCGATTTGCGGACCGGGGCGATCGCGGAGGAGGGGCCATCCCCGCGCTTGCGGGGCCGAGCATCGCGGGCTCCTCCCTCAGAACCGGAACGGGGGGCCATCCCCGCGCGTGCGGGGCCGAGCGGACCATGCCGCTGAAGGTGTTCAGCTTCTGGGGGCCATCCCCGCGCGTGCGGGGCCGAGTGAAGCTCAGGCTCCAGTCCCTCCACCGTGACGGGGCCATCCCCGCGCGTGCGGGGCCGAGAGCAGCGGGCGATTGACCGCCTGGAGCTCCTTCGGGCCATCCCCGCGCGTGCGGGGCCGAGACTTGCTGAGCTGCGATGTTATCGGGCGGAGGTGGCCCGGCGCATCGGTTCGGGATGGCGGGCCGGTGGTGGTCCCGTCCGGGTGCGCCCGGGGCGACTCATACCTGAGAGCCAGGCCGTGGACGGCTCCGCAGCGGGAGGTGCGCCGGTGGGTGGGCTCCGTAGCGTGGTGACCGAATGCACCCAGGCCGGGGGAGGCGCCGCCCCCGGCCGCAGCCGTCAGGTGGACGAAGTGGACAATACTGACCGTATGGACAGGACCGGGAGGCGATCGGTGCGCGGGGCACTGCACACCGTGCGGAAGGACCTGTTCACCCTGGCCCCGCAGCCGATGCCGCCCATGGGCGGGCCGGGGCTGCTGCGGTGGCTGCCGCACGGCGCGGTCGTCGCGGTGGCGGCCTTCGCCGCCGTCTCCGCCACCGAGGACATCCCGCTGCGGCCCCTCGGGGTGCTCCACGCCGCGCTCCTGGTCCCGGCGCTGCGCCGGCCGCTGCCGGCCTGGTGGCTGTCGCTGCTGATGCTGCCGGTGTTCTCCCTCTACCCGCCATTCGCGCCGTACACGGGGTGGGCGTGGGCCGTGCAGGCCGGGTTGTCGTTCCTGGTCGCGCTGCGCAACCCGCCCCGCGTGACCGCCGAGACGACGGCGCTCAACACCGCACTGCTGCTGGGCGTGCAGCTGGCGGGCGGGCGGCTCGGGCCCTGGTACTTCACGGTGATCGTGCTGGTGCTGTTCGCCGTCGTGGCGGCCGCCTCGGGCGGGGTGCGCCGGACGCGGGAGGTCCGCGCCCGGCTGATGGAGCAGGAGCGGGCCCTCGCGCAGGAGCGGGCGCACCGCACCGTCCTGGAGGAACGCGCCCGCATCGCACGCGAGTTGCACGACGTGGTCGCCCACCACATGTCCGTCATCTCCATCCAGGCCGAGGCCGCCCCGTACCGGGTCGCGGACCCGCCCCGGGAGCTGGTCGCGGCGCTGGCCGACATCCGCGCGGGCGCCCTGGAAGGGCTCACCGAGCTGCGCCGCCTCCTCGGCGTGCTGCGCTCGGAGGACCCGCTCGGCGGGCGTGCTCCCGAGGCTCCGCAGCCCACCCTGGAGCGGCTCGACGACCTGCTCGCCGGGGTGCGCGCGGCCGGGCTCGACGTGCGGGCGGTGGTCTCCGGGACGCGCCGCCCGCTGCCCGAGGGCGTGGAACTGTCGGCCTACCGCATCGTGCAGGAGGCGCTCAGCAACACGCTGCGCCACGCCCCGGGCGCCGCCGCCCGGGTGGCGCTGACGTACACCGGCACCACCCTTGAGCTGCGGATCCGCAACGGCCCCGGCACCGCTCCCGCCGATCCCTCGCCGGGAGCCGGGCACGGCCTGCTGGGCATGCGCGAACGCGCCGCGATGCTCGGCGGGGAGTTCTCCGCCGGTTCCACCCCCGACGGTGGCTACGAGGTCACCGCACTGCTGCCGGTGCCCACCGCGCCGGCCGTCCGGACAGACAGGGAACAGACCGCATGACGATCCGAGTGATGATCGCCGACGACCAGGCGATGATCCGCGAGGCCTTCTCGGTGCTCCTCGGCGCCCAGCCCGGCATCGAGGTGGTCGCGACCGCCGTGGACGGCCTGGACGCGGTGGCCAAGGCGGAGGAGCTGCGCCCCGACGTGATCGTGATGGACATCCGGATGCCCGGACTGAACGGCATCGAGGCCACCCGCCGGATCACCGAACAGACGGGCCTGTCGACCAGGATCCTCGTCCTGACCACCTTCGACCTCGACGAGTACGTGTACGAGGCACTGCGGGCCGGCGCCGGCGGGTTCCTCCTGAAGGACGCCTCCGGGGTCCAACTGGCCGAGGCGGTACGCGTCGTGGCCGCCGGGGACGCGCTGCTGTCGCCGGGGCTCACCAAGCGGCTCATCGCGGAGTTCGCCCGGCTGGGCGGCTCGGCCAAGCCGTCCGCCCAGGTGCGGATCGACGTCCTCACCAACCGCGAGACCGAGGTGCTCACGCTGGTCGCCCGGGGACTGTCCAACGCGGAGATCGCCGCCGAACTCGTGGTCGCCGAGCAGACCGTCAAGACGCACATGGGCAGCATCCTGCAGAAGCTCCAGCTGCGGGACCGCACCCAGGCCGCCGTCCTCGCCTACGAGACGGGACTGGTCGTGCCCGGCCGCACCGGTCTGTGATCCTGCGGCGGCGTGTCGGCCCGGCGGCGCGGGCCCGGGGGTCCCGCGCCGACCACCCCCTACCTCAGAGCTGCTCCGGAGGACGGCTCCGTGGTGTGAGGCCCGCGAGGGTGCCGGATTCCTAACGTTCTCGGACGAGCCGGTCCTCACGGCTCCCGACACGTTCCGCGCACCATCGCAGGAGTACTGCCATGACCACACCCCGAAACTCCGCCGCGTCGCCCGCCGGTCCGGCGTCGCCCGCCGCTCCGGCAGGTCCGGCCCGTTCGGCGGGTCCCGCCCGTCCGGGCCGGCTCGTCCGGATCCTGCGGGCCGCCTCCGCCGTCCTGGCGTCGTTCCTCGCGTTCCTGGCCGTCGCGATCGTGCTCGGCGCGTACGTCCCCGCGATACCCAAGGCGGGCATCATCGGACCGGTCCTGGGCGGGCAGTACCCGTTCCACATGGCGCTGTTCGCCCTCGTCGCCGCCGGCTTCGCCGCGCTGGCCCGGCGGGCCGGCCTGGTGCGCTGGGGGCGCGTGGTCATCGTGGTCTCCTCGCTGTGCACCGTGGGCGCGCTGGTCATCGGCGGCATCCAGTTCCAGGCCGCCCGGGAGGCCGGCGTCGACGTCTCGCTGGGCCAGGTGTTCACCGAACTCGGCTACCCCGCGGTGAAGCCGGACGCGACCGAGACCTTCGCCAGTCCCGAGGGCGAGCCCCTCCAGGTGGACGCGTACCTGCCCGCGAAGGACCCGGGCAGGCGGACCCCGGCCGTCGTGCTCGCCCACGCCGGCGGCTTCCACACCTTCGACAAGAGCGACCTGCGCGGCACCGGCCACTGGCTCGCCGACCACGGCGTCGCCGTCTTCGCCGTCGACTACCGCCTGGCCGGTCCCGACCGCCCCACCTGGGACAAGGCCCCGCAGGACCTCCTCTCCGCCATGAGCTGGGTGCAGCGCAACGCCGACGCGTACGGCGTCGACACCGCGCGGATCTCGCTCGGCGGCATGTCGGCGGGCGGCACCCTGGCGATGAACACCGCCTACCGCCTCCACAACGGCACCATCAAGGCCCTCGACGGCGCCACCCCCGCACCCCCGGCCTCCGTGATCGGCTTCTACCCCGGCACCGACGTCGCGCAGATGTGGGAGGAGGACGTGGCCGGGACCCGCGAGGCGGCGGAGATGTACACCGGCGGTACCCCGCAGCAGTACCCGGACCGCTACCGCGAGGTGTCCCCGACGTCCGACGTCCGCCCCGGCCTGCCCCGCACTCTGCTCGTCGTCGGGGACCGCGACCGCAGCGCCCGCCCCGAGACCGTCACCGCACTCGGTGACGCGCTGAGGGAGCAGGGCGTCGACGTCGAGATGAAGCAACTGCCCTTCGCCGACCACGCGTTCGACGACGTGTACGGCAGCCTCACCTCCCAGACGAGCCGGCAGATCCTGCTCGACTTCCTGCGCGCCGACGGGCGCTGACCCCGGGCTCCCGCCGCCGTGGTCAGGACCTCCGGGGGCCGGCTCCTCGACGGAACCGGCCCCCGGGCCCTGCGCGGCCGGCCGGGGGTGCCCGCCCCAGGGCCCCGGGAGTACGGTCCCGTGCCCGGCCCCGACCCGGAGCACGTTCCCGGGTGCGGTTTCGTCCCCTGCGCGGACGGATTGACGGGTTGTCGGATGGTCCTCTTGGAGGGCGCCGAGAAGAGCTCCGGCGCCCTCCCCAGAAGGGCTTTCCCGTGAACGAGCACGCACCGCAGCACCACCTCCCGAACCGCCTCCGCGGTGGCCGGCGCGGGGCGTTGGCGGCCGTGACCGCGGTGGCCGCCGCCGCCGTGGTGGCCGGCGTCCTTGCACCTTCCGCCGCCTCCGCCGCCCCCCGGCCGGACGCCGTGCAGCAGCGCCTCGACGCGCTGGTCCAGAAGGACGGGGTGCCCGCGGCCCTCGCCACCGTCAAGGGCCGCGACGGCCGCACCCGCACCTACACCGCCGGCGTCGGCAACACGGCCACCAGGGCCAAGGTGCCGGTGGACGGACAGGTGCGGATCGGCAGCAACACCAAGGCGTTCACCGCCGTGGTGATCCTGCAGCTGGTCGCCGAGGGCAAGGTCGGCCTGGACGCGAGCGTGGACACCTACCTGCCCGGCCTGGTGCGCGGCGAGGGAATCGACGGCCGGACCATCACGGTCCGTCAGCTGCTCCAGCACACCAGCGGCCTGCCCGAGTACGTGGACACCGGGGCCGTGCTCAACGCCCCCGGGCGCTACTACGAGCCGCGCGAACTCCTCGACGCCGCACTGGCCCAGAAGGCCCACTTCGCGCCCGGCGCCAAGTGGGAGTACAACAACACCAACTACCTGCTGGCGGGCCTGATCATCCAGAAGATCACCGGCCGCCCGGTCGGCGAGGAGATCACCAAGCGCGTCATCGACCGGATAGGCCTGCGCCACACCTACTTCCCCGCCCCCGGGGACACGACGATCCACGAGGCCCACCCCAACGGCTACCAGCGCACGGCGGACGGGTCGCTGCGCGACTACACGGAGCTCGACCCGTCCTGGGGCTGGGCGGCCGGTGCGGCCGTCTCGACCAACACGGACGTCACCCGGTTCTACGGCGCGCTGCTCGGCGGCCGGCTGCTGCCCGCGGCCCAGCTCGCCCAGATGCGCACCACCGTTCCCGCTGAGGAGCTCGGCGCGGGAGTCCGCTACGGACTCGGCCTGGTGAGCCGCCCGCTCTCCTGCGGCGGCGTCGCCTGGGGCCACGGCGGGGCGATCCCGGGCTACGAGACCGCCGGCGGCACCACCGAAGACGGCCGCGCCGTGAACATCACCGTCACCACGATCCCGGACGCCGACACCACGAAGCACGTGGACCAGGCGGTGGACGAGGCGCTCTGCCGCTGACCCCCGGCCGGGCGGCGTCGGCCACCCGGCCGCGCCGCCCCGCACCCCTTCCCCCCTTCGCTTCCCAGCAGTGGAGCCTCCGATGAACGAACCCGCCCCGCAGCGCAGGGCACACCGCATCCGCCTCGCGCGGCACGCCCTGACGGCCACGGCCACCGCAGGGCTCGCCCTGACCGCCTTCGCCCCGGCCCCGTCCCCGGCCTTCGCCGCCCCGCGCCCGGACGTCGTGCAGCAGCGCCTCGACGCACTGGTGCACGAGGACGGCATGCCGGCCGCCCTCGCCACCGTCAAGGGCCGCGACGGCCGCAGCCGGACCTACACCGCCGGAATCGGCGACCTCGCCACCGGGTCCCGGGTCCCGGTCGACGGACAGATCCGGGCCGGCAGCAACACCAAGGCCTTCGTCGCCGTCGTCGTCCTGCAACTGGTCGCCGAGGGCAAGGTCGGCCTGGACGCGAGCGTGGACACCTACCTGCCGGGTCTGGTGCGCGGCGAGGGAATCGACGGCCGGAACATCACGGTCCGTCAGCTGCTCCAGCACACCAGCGGCCTGCCCGAGTACATGAACGCACCCGCGCTGGCCGACTTCACCACCATCCAGTACCGCTACTTCGAGCCGCGCGAACTCCTCGACGGCGCACTGGCCCAGAAGGCCCACTTCGCGCCCGGCACCCAGTGGGAGTACAACAACACCAACTACCTGCTGGCGGGCCTGATCATCCAGAAGGTCACCGGCCGCCCCTTCGGAGAGGAGGTCACCAAGCGCGTCATCAACCGGGCCGGCCTGCGCCACACCTACGTCCCGGCGCCCGGGGACACCGTCCTCCACGAGCCCCACCCGCACGGCTACCACCGCGCCGCCCCGGACGCGCCGCTCGTCGACTACACCGACATGGACGCCTCGATGGCCTGGGCCGCGGGGGCGGTCGTGTCCACCAACACCGACCTCAACACCTTCTACGGCGCGCTGCTCGGCGGCCGTCTGCTGCCCGCCGCCCAGCTCGCCGAGATGCGCACCACCGTCCCGGCCGAGTTCCTGGGCCCCGGGGTCCGCTACGGCCTCGGCATCCAGAGCAGGCCGCTGACCTGCGGCGGCCTCGCCTGGGGCCACGGCGGCACCTCCCCGGGCTACCGGACCAGGGGAGGCGTCACGGAGGACGGCCGCGCCGTGAACATCACCCTCACCACCGTCCCGGACGAACCCACCGCCACCCGTCTGACCGACGCGGTCGACGCAGCCCTCTGCCGCTGACACCCCCGGGGCTGCGGGAAGCAACCGAGCCCCGCCGAAAGGCCCGGGCCGATCGCCAACGGGCGACCGGCCCGGGCACGGTGCGGCCGGTCGCCGCTCGGACCATCCCCGCGCGTGCGGGGCCGAGCCAACACTGTCCCGCCGCGCCCGCTATGTCCGGGGACCATCCCCGCGCGTGCGGGGCCGAGACGGCGGCGGACGGGATGGCCTGGCGCCAGACGGGACCATCCCCGCGCGTGCGGGGCCGAGTGGACGAGGTGGCGCGCAGGTTCGGCGGCCAGGGGACCATCCCCGCGCGTGCGGGGCCGAGGAGACGCCGTCACCCTCGTACAGGGCCACGTGGGGACCATCCCCGCGCGTGCGGGGCCGAGGCTTGCTGAGCTGCGATGTTATCCGGCGGAGGCGGGCCGGCGCATCGGTTCCCCGTAGTCGGCCGGTCAGGCCAGGCCCACCCGTTCCAGGGCGGCCGTGAAGCCGGTGCGCCATCCGTCAGGGGTGGCGCCGGGGGAGGGGTGGGGCTCGGGGCGGGTGACTGCTGCGAGGGCGGAGCGGACGACCTCGGCCGGGCGGGCGGAGACGACGTCGGCGTGGCCGAGCTCCAGCTCGTGCTGCAGGTTGTCGCGGCCGTGGCCCTGGACGACGTCGAGCAGCAGCAGCCTGCGCCCCAGGGCGCGGGCCTCGCTGCAGGTGTCACCGGAGCTGGTGACCACCAGGTCGGCGGCGGCCATCAGCGCCGGCACCTCGTCGGTCCAGCCGAACGGGTGCAGCCGCGGCTGCCGCAGGGCGGCGCGGCGCAGGCGGCGTTCCAGCTCGCCGTTGCTCCCCGCCACCGCCAGCACGTGCGGACCGGCGTCGGCCAGGGCCGCCGCCGTCCGGGCCAGCGGCCCGAGGCCCCACGCGCCCGACATCAGCAGCACGCACCGCGCCTCCGCCGGCACCCCCAGCCGTGCCCGCGCCTCCTCCCGCGAGGGCGGCCGGTAGAACGGCGCCCGCAGCGGCGCGGGCAGGACGGCCACCGGGGCGTCGGGACGGTAGCGCCGCACCCCGCACGCGGCGACCTCCGAGGTGACCAGGAAAAGGTCGCTCTCCTCCTGCACCCACAGCCGGTGCGGCGTGACGTCCGTGCACAGCACCAGGTGCCGGAAGCGGAAGCCGCCCCCGCCCCGCAGCCGGTTGACGGCCGACGTGGCCGTGGCGAACACCGACACCACCAGCTCCGGCCGCTGCTCCCCGAGCAGCGCCCGCAGCGCCGGCACCAGCCGCCGCCGCGCCGCCGCATCCGCGAGCAGCGCGATCCGGGCGCCGGGGCGCAGCGCCGAGAAGTGGAACGCGTCGTAGAGGCCGGGCAGCCCGAGCAGCCGCCGGAACACCGCCTCCCCGGCGGTGCCGGCGCGCTGCCCGAGCAGGGCCATCGCGTCGACCGTGGCGGTCGTCCAGCCCCGCGCCTCCAGGGAGTCCGCGCAGGCCCGGGCCATCACGTCGTGGCCCTGGCCGAGCGAGCCGGAGACCAGCAGCGCGTGCGGCACCGCCCGGCCCCCGTCTCAGGCGCCCGGCCGCGGTGCGGCCTCCGCCCGGTACCAGTCCGCGTAGCGCCGCAGGCCCTCCGCGAAGTTGGTCCGCGGTGACCAGCCCAGCAGCCGCTTCGCCTGGGCGGCGGAGATCCGGCGCCCGGCGTAGTCGGCGGTGCGGGCCTCGATGTGCTCGATGGTGACCGGTCCGAGCAGGTCGTCGACGGTGTCGGCGATGTCCCGGACGGAGACGGCGGTGGAGCCCTCCAGGGCGAAGGTCTGGTCCTCGGCGGCGGGGGAGAGGGCCCGTACGTGCGCGTCGGCGAGGTCCTCGACGTAGACGAAGTTGCGGCTCTGCCGCCCGTCGCCCGCGATGGTGATCGGCCGGCCGGCGAGCGCGGCCTGCACGAAGCGGGCGACCACCAGCTCGTCGCGCATCCGCGGCCCGTACGGGATGCCGTACCGCAGGATGGTGAAGTGTCGGCCGTAGAGCTGGCGGTAGCTGTGCACCAGCATCTCGGCGGCGAGCTTGGTGGCGACGTACAGGTGCCCGCTGTGCTCCAGGTCGATCGGCACGTGTTCGTCCAGCTCCTGCTCCTCGCCGTCGAGCGCGGCCTCGGTGAGCGCGGCGCCGTACACCCACACGGTGCTGGCGAGGACGGTGCGGCTGAGGTCGTTGCGGCGGGCCGCCTCCAGCACGGTCTCGGTGCCGTCGATGTTGGCCCGCACGGCGCCGACCGGGTCGGCGGCGACGCGTTCGACGTCGGCCTGCGCGGCGAGGTGGAAGACCACCTCGCAGCCGTCCAGGGCGGTGGTGAGCGCGGGCAGGTCGAGGACGTCGATCCGGGCGTGGTCGGCGTCGGGGTTCAGGTACTTGTCGGTGGTGTCCACCGCCAGCACCTCGTGCCCGGCGGCGAGCAGCCGGTCGACGACGTGCGAGCCGATGAATCCGCATCCCCCGGTGACCGCTATCCGCACGGTGTTCTCCCTTCCTCGCTCTTCCGCCGGGGGGTCGGCCCCGCCGGTGTGCCGGCCCCGACGGGGGTCAGCCCGCCGTCCGGCGGTGGACGGCGCTCACGGCCTCGATCACCAGGTCGGTCTCGTCCTCGGTCATGTCGGAGTGGACCGGCAGGCAGATCTGCCGGGCGCAGACGTCCTCGGCGACCGGCAGGGCGCCGCGCCGGTAGGGGGCGAGCACCGGCTGGAGGTGCAGGGGCAGGTCGTAGACCTCGCCGGAGAGCCGGACGTCGTACTCCTCGGCGACCGCCCGCTTGAAGGCGGCCCGGTCCACGCCGCGCGGCAGCAGGGCGACGTACTTGTAGTAGTTGCTCCGGCAGCCGGCCGGCTCGGTGACCGGCTCCAGCCCGTCGAGCGCGCCGAGCGCGGCGTCGTAGCGCTGGGCGACCCGGCGCCTGGTCTCCACGAACTCCTTGAGCCGGCGCAGGTGGACGGCGCCGATGGCGGCGTTCGGCTCGCTCATCCGCCAGGAGGCGCCGAGGCGGACGTGGTGGTTGGTGGTGAAGGAGCCCTTGCCCTGGTCGCGGTGGATCCGGGCCTCGTCGCGCAGCTCGGCGGACCCGGTGAGGATCATGCCGCCCTCGCCGCTGGTGGTGACCTTGGTCGGGTAGAAGGAGAACGCGCCGGCCACGCCGAAGCCGCCGGCCGCCCGCCCCCGGTAGGTGCTGCCGTGCGCGTGCGCGGCGTCCTCGACCAGCGGGACGCCGCGGGCGTCGCAGATCGCGCGCAGGGCGTCCACCTCGGGGGTGATCAGCCCGCCGATGTGGACCAGGACGACGGCGGCGGTGTCGGGGGTGAGCGCGGCCTCCAGGGTGTCGGGGCCGAGCGCGAGGGTGGCCGGGTCGACGTCGGCGATCACCGGCCGGCCGCCGGCGTGCAGGACGGCGCCGGCGGTGGCGTAGAAGGTGACGGCGGGGACGACGACGTCGCGGCCGCGGACGTCCAGGGCGCGCAGGACGATCTCCAGCGCGGCGGTGCCGCTGGCGACGGCGACGGCGTGCTCGGCGCCGTGCTCGGCGGCGAAGGACTGCTCGAACCGCTCGGTCCAGGGACCGAGGGTGAGCGCACCGGTGGCGAGCATCTCGCTCACCGCCTCCGCGACGGCCGCGCGGTCGTTCTCGTCGAACACGATGCGGGCGGCGGGAACGCCCATGGGCCACCTCCGGCTGAGGGACGTGCGGCGGACGTACGGTGGACGGCTGCGGCCCCCCGGGCCGTCGGAGCCCTCGGGGACACAGCTGGACGGACCTGGACGAATCGCCCGGGTCAGGCACATCACGCTACTTCGCCCGCCGGTCCCCGGCCCGTCCGCACCTCCGCCCGGGTGACCCGGCGCGCGCTCCGGCCGCGCCGGGACCGGACCGCCCGCCCCGGGGTCGCCCCTCGGTCGCAGGTCGGAGCCCGGCCGCCGACCTCCGCCCCGAGGACTAGTCCGTCCGGGTCCGCGCTGCTGCGTCCGCATTACCCCGGAATGCCTGCACAGAGCCGACGCCGGGGAGGCCCCCGCCGCCGCAGGATGGTCATGCTCCGGGCGACCCGGCCCTGCGGCCGAACGCGCCGCCCGGCCACCCCAACCTGCCCCGCCATCCGAAGGAGTCCGCTCTCCCGTGGCCACTTTCCTCTACCGCCTGGGCCGATGGTCCTTCCTCAGGCGCCGGCTGGTGACCCTGCTCTGGGTCGCCGTGCTGGCCGCCGTCGGGGTGCTGGCCGCCAAGGCGCCGGCCGCCCCCGACGACGGCTTCGCGATGCCCGGCACCGAGGCGCAGAAGGCCTTCGACCTCATGGACGAGCGCTTCCCCGGCGCGATGTCCGACGGTGCGTCGGCCCGGCTGGTCTTCGTCGCCCCGTCCGGCCAGAAGATCACCGCCGCCGAGAACCAGCAGACGGTCGAGAAGGCGGTCGCCGAGCTCGCCGGCAGCGAGCAGGTGGTCGGCGCGACCAGCCCGTTCAAGGCCAACGCGGTCTCCCAGGACGGCACCACCGCCTACGCGACGGTCAACTACAGCGTCAAGCCGGGCAAGGTCAGCGAGACCGCCACCGAGGCCCTGAAGGACTCCGCCCAGCACGCCCGTGACGCCGGTCTCACCGTGGACATCGGCGGCACGGCCCTGATGGAGATGGGCGAGCAGGGCGGCTCCGCCGAGGCGATCGGCATGGCGATATCCGCCGTCGTGCTGGTGATCACCTTCGGCTCGCTGCTGGCCGCCGGGCTCCCGCTGCTCACCGCGCTGATCGGCGTCGGCCTCGGCATCGGCCTGATCACCGCGCTCGGCAGCACCCTGGGCCTGTCCACCACCACCAGCACCCTTGCGATGATGCTCGGCCTCGCCGTCGGCATCGACTACGCGCTCTTCATCGTCTCCCGCTACCGCGCCGAGCTCCTCGACGGCCACGAGCCGAAGGAGGCCGCCGGGCGTGCCGTCGGCACCGCCGGCTCGGCCGTGGTGTTCGCCGGACTCACCGTGATCATCGCGCTGGCCGGCCTGTCCGTGGTGGGCATCCCGATCCTCGCCAAGATGGGCATGGCCGCGGCCGGCACCGTCGTGATCGCCGTGCTGGTCGCGCTCTCCCTCGTCCCCGCGCTGCTCGGCTTCCTCGGCCGCAGGGCGCTGTCCCGCAAGGACCGCAAGGCCGCCAAGGGCGGCCACGCGGCGACCGGCGCCGACCGCCCCAACGGCGGCACCCGCTGGGCCCGCTTCGTGCTGCGCCGCCCGGTCGCCGTGCTGGTCCTCGGCGTGGTCGGCCTCGGCGTCCTCGCCCTGCCGGCCCTGGACCTGCGGCTCGGCCTGCCCGGCGACGAGGCCAAGCCCACCTCCACCACCCAGCGCCGCGCCTACGACCACCTCTCCGAGGGCTTCGGCCCCGGCTTCAACGGCCCGCTGACGGTGCTGGTCGACGCCAAGGGCGCGGCCGACCCCAAGGCCGCCGCCGCCAAGGTCGGCGAGACCGTGAAGGCCCTGCCCGGCGTCGTCGCCGTCACGCCCGCGGTCTTCAACCAGGCCGGGGACACCGCGATGGTCACCGCGATGCCGGCCACCGGCCCGAGCGACGCCGAGACCACCGACCTGGTCCACGCGATCCGCGACAAGGCCCCCGACCTGAAGTCCGAGACCGGCGCGACGGTCCTGGTCAGCGGCGCGACGGCGATGAACATCGACGTCTCGCAGAAGCTCAACGACGCCCTGCTGCCCTACCTCGCGGTCGTCGTCGGCCTCGCGGTGCTGCTGCTCCTGGTGGTCTTCCGCTCGATCCTCGTGCCGCTCAAGGCCGCCCTCGGCTTCCTGCTCTCGGTGGTCGCCGCGCTCGGCGCCGTCGTCGCGGTCTTCCAGTGGGGCTGGCTCGCCGAGCTGATCGGTGTCGAGCAGACCGGCCCGGTCATGAGCATGATGCCGATCTTCATGATCGGCGTGGTCTTCGGCCTGGCCATGGACTACGAGGTGTTCCTGGTCACCCGCATCCGGGAGGCCTTCGTGCACGGCGAGGAGCCCGGCGAGGCCGTGGTCACCGGCTTCCGGTACAACGCCCGGGTGGTCACCGCCGCCGCGCTCATCATGATCAGCGTCTTCGCCGGCTTCATCGGGATGAGCGAGCCGATGATCAAGATGATGGGTCTCGGCCTGGCCGCCGCCGTCGCCTTCGACGCCTTCGTGGTCCGGATGGCGATCGTCCCGGCCGTGCTGGTCCTGCTCGGCCGCCGTGCCTGGTGGCTGCCGGCCAAGCTGGAGAAGATCATCCCCGACGTCGACGTCGAGGGTGCCAAGCTCCAGACCGCCGCCCCGGCCCCGGTCGCCGGGGCCGACGGCCCCGAGGCCGAGTCCCCCCGCCACTCGGTCGGCGTCTGACCCACCCGCCCCTGCCGCGGTTCCCGTCCCCACGGGGCCGCGGCAGGGCCGCACCCCGGCCCGTCGGCGCGCCGTCGGGTCAAAATGGTACGAACCACATCCGTACTACCGTTCAATCGGACGACATGTACTGCAAATGCAGTACGTCCTCCCCGCGCAGTACCCCCCCCACCCCCTTCGCCGGAGCGTCCGGGCCCGGCCGAAGGACCCCCCAGGGCAGCCCCGGACCGGGAGAAGCGAGCATGATCGACACCTGGCTGCACCGCGCGCGCCGTCACCCCCACCTGGCCGACGCGCTGCTCGTGCTCGCCGTGGTCGTCATCGCCGCCGGGACGACCACCATCGACCGCCTCGGCAACCGCATCGCTCCGAACCCGGCCGCGCTGGCCCTGGCCGTCGTCTCCAGCCTGGCGGTCCTGGCCCACCGTCGTCGGCCCGACATCGCCTTCGCGACCACCCTCGTCTGCAGCCTGGCCCTCTGCTTCGTCGCCACCCAGCTCAACGCCGGCCTGGTCGCCCCGCTGCTCGCCGCCCTCTACTTCCTCGCGGTGCGCACCGACCGCAGAACCGCGCGCCTCGCCACCGCGGTCGCGGCCGTGCTGGTGACCGTCGCCACGATCATCAACGAGCCCCACACCTCCTTCAGCGTCAAGGTCGGCATCATCGCCTGGGTCCTGCTGCCGGGCGCCTTCGGCGACGCCGTCCGCAGCCGCCGCGAGCACCTCGCCGCCATCGAGGAACGCGCCGAACGGGCGGAGCGCACCCGCGAGGAGGAGGCCCGCCGCCGCGTCGCCGACGAACGCATCCGGATCGCCCGCGACCTGCACGACGTCGTCGCCCACCACATCGCCCTCGCCAACGCCCAGGCCGGCATCGCCGTCCACCTGCTCGACCGCCACCCCGCCCAGGCCCGCGAGATGCTCAGCCACCTCACCGACGCCACCGGCTCCGCGCTGCGCGAGCTCAAGGCGACCGTCGGCCTGCTGCGCCGCGCCGACGACCCGCAGGCCCCGCTCGAACCGGCACCCGGCCTGGACCGGCTGCCCGACCTCGTCGGCGCCTTCGAACGGGCCGGCCTGCCCGTGCGCCTCAGCGTCGAGGGCGAGCCGCAGCCGCTCTCCCCGGGCGTCGACCTCACCGCCTACCGGATCCTCCAGGAATCCCTGACCAACGTCGCCAAGCACGCCCCCGGCACCGCCGCCGACGTCACCCTCGCGTACTCCGGCAGCCGCCTGCGGCTCAGCGTCGCCAACGACCGCGCGGTGGCCGCCGGGCGCACCGGCGTCCCCACCGTCGGCGGCGGCTTCGGCCTGATCGGCATGCGCGAGCGCGCCGCGGCCGTCGGCGGACGGCTCACCGCCGACCGCCGGCCCTGCGGGGGCTTCCTGGTCTCCGCCGAACTGCCCCTGCGCACCGCCGCCCGAGAGGAACACCCGTGACCATCCGAGTACTGCTCGCCGACGACCAGACGCTGCTGCGCGGGGCCTTCCGCGTCCTCATCGACGCCGAGGACGACATGGAGGTGGTCGGCGAGGCCGCCGACGGCCGCGAAGCCGTCGAGCTGGCCAAGGCCACCCGCCCGGACGTCGTGCTCATGGACATCCGGATGCCCGGCGTCGACGGCCTCTCCGCCACCGCCGCCATCTGCGGCGACCCCGACCTCGCCGGTACCCGGGTGCTCATCCTCACCACCTTCGAGATCGACGAGTACGTCGCCCAGGCCCTGCGCGCCGGCGCCGGCGGGTTCCTCGGCAAGGACGCCGAACCGACCGAACTGCTCGCCGCCCTGCGCCGCGTCGCCGCCGGTGACCCGCTGCTGTCGGCCGCCGCCACCCGCGCCGTCATCGAGCAGCTCCTCGCCCACCCCTCGCCGGACCAGGCCCCCACCGCCACCCCCGAACGCCTCGCCGCCCTCACCGCCCGCGAACGCGAGGTGATGGCCATGGCGGCCACCGGCCTCAGCAACGAGGAGATCGCCGCCCGGATGTTCGTCAGCCCCTTCACCATCCGCACCCACATCCACCGCGCCATGGCCAAACTCGACGCCCGCGACCGCGCCCAACTGGTGGCCCTCGCCTACCAGACCGGCCTCGTCCCCGCCCCCCGGCCCACCAAGTAGCCGGCCGAGCACCCCCACCGAACCGATGCGGGAGACGGCTCCCGCCGGGTAGCATCCCAGCTCAACAAGCCTCGGCCCCGCACGCGCGGGGATGCTCCCTTCGTGACCGGCATCGAGATGCTGATCGAGCACTCGGCCCCGCACGCGCGGGGATGCTCCTTCGCTGGCGTGGATCGAGCGGCACTCCCTGCCCTCGGCCCCGCACGCGCGGGGATGCTCCCCACAGCAAGCAGGCACAGCCGCCATGTGACGGCTCGGCCCCGCACGCGCGGGGATGCTCCCCGGCGCGACCGTGCAGCCGGACCCGCGAGTGCCTCGGCCCCGCACGCGCGGGGATGCTCCCCTGCCGGACGCCGACGCGATCGAGCGGTGGGCCTCGGCCCCGCACGCGCGGGGATGCTCCGAAGGCGGCTGACGTCCCGTGGCGTCAGCGCATCTGCGGGGATGCTCCCCTTTGCAACATGACCTTGAAACTTGTTCCCGCCTCGGCCCCGCACGCGCGGGGATGCTCCCGCCCCGGCCAGCGACGACCTGGCGGTCGTGCTCTCGGCCCCGCACGCGCGGGGATGCTCCGTGCACCGCGTGGTAGCCAGCACCGCCCTTGCGCTCGGCCCCGCACGCGCGGGGATGCTCCCGCACGCCGCACCCGAACACCGGAGCCGCACAGCTCGGCCCCGCACACGCGGGGATGCTCCCCACCTCATCGTGGACGGCGCCTCGTTGGGGGTCTCGGCCCCGCGCACGCGGGGATGCTCCTCGCCAGACGGTGGCCGAGGGGCAGCGGTTCTGCTCGGCCCCGCACGCGCGGGGATGCTCCGCCGAGCCCCGGCCCCCGCGCCTCGGCCCCGCACGCGCGGGGATGCTCCCGCCATCGCGCAGGCCATCGGGCGCAGCAGCTCCTCGGCCCCGCACGCGCGGGGATGCTCCCCCTATGACGCGCGATGCCGTTTGGGGGACTGACCCGGCCCCGCACACGTGGGGATGCTCCCCCCGACGCCGTTCGCCCCGCTCTGCACCTCGGCCCCGCACAACACGCGGGGATGCTTCCCGGAGCCCCTGATGACCGCCGGCACCGAACCCCTCGACCCCGCACGCGCGGGGATGTTCCGACGGAGGCGGTGGTCGTGGTTGTGGCCCTGCTCTCGGCCCCGCACGCGCGGGGATGGCCCCAAGGAGCAGCGGCGCCAAGGCTTCTGGCTGTCCATGGCCTGCACGCGCAGGCGCAGCCCCTGGCGAAGGCCGACCAGATCCTGCCGGGTGCCGGCCGGGCTTCGGCTCGCTGGCCGACGGAGAAGGTGTCGCGGCTTCCCAGGGGGCGGGCCGTAGGCCTCGCCCGGAGCTGCCCCTTCCTCCGGCGGAGCACCCTGTGCTGCTCCCAATCGGCCCTCTCCTCCGGGCCCGCGCCGTCGCGCCGACCGCCTGGGGGCGAATTTCGCCTGCGGGCGGGCGTGGTGGCGAGGCAGGATGGCGACATGGCCGAAGCCGCTGTGAATCGACGTGTGATCACCGACCACCCCGGCCTGCACCACCCCGCAGAGACCGTGGCCCCCGCCCGCGCCCGCCGGGTGGCCGTGAACCGGCTGGACGCCACCGGCAGGCCCGACCTCGGCCTGCGCGAGGCCCGGAGCCGGCCTCGATGAGCGGCGATCAACTCGACCGGACCGTCCGCCTGCTCCGCAATGTCCTCGCGCCCGCGCTCCTCGGCACCTACCTCCACGGCTCTGCCGTGCTCGGGGGCCTCCGGGCGGCGAGCGATCTGGACGTCCTGGCCGTTACCCACCGGACCATGGACGACCGGGAGCGCCGGGCCCTCACCGAGGGCCTGCTGGGGATCTCCGGCCTCTCGGCCGGCCTCCGCCCGGTGGAACTCACCGTCGTCGTCCACTCCGAGGTCCGCCCCTGGCGGTTCCCGCCGACCGGGGACTTCCTGTTCGGCGAGTGGCTGCGCGAGGAACTCCGGCAGAGCGGTCCGCCGCGGCCCGGCCCGATGCCGGACCTCGCCCTCGCACTCACCATGGTCCTCGCCGGCGACCGTCCCCTCGGCGGACCGCCGCCCGGCCGGCTGCTCGACCCGGTCCCGCACGCCGACCTCGTCCGGGCGAGCGTCATGGGCGTCCCCGCACTCCTCGACGACCTGGACGGCGACACTCGCAACGTCCTGCTGACCCTCGCCCGCATCTGGACGACGCTCGCCACGGGGGAGATCCGCCCCAAGGACGCCGCCGCGGACTGGGCCCTCGCCCACCTCCCCCCGGAGCACCGCCCCGTCCTGGAGCACGCGAGGGACCTCTACCGCACCAGCCACTACGACGACGAGATCTGGAGCCGCGACCTGAAGGCCCGAGTGCGTCCGCACGTGGCCGAGGTGCTCGCCCGCATCGACGACCTGGGCCGCCACCCGGCGTGAAGCCGGCCCGGCCCGGCCCGGCCACCGCACCCGGGGCAGGCCGAAGGCGGTCTCGCGGGCGATGATCAGATGGCCTCCCCTTGTCGGCCGATCCACCCGGCCACCCTCCGTCGTCCGGGAGGTTCGGACAAGGAACACCCCCTTCCCGAGGCGTACGCGGGTAGGTCCGACGGGCGAGGGCTGCGTCGTCCCCCGGGGTGATGACCGGCACGCGCCCGCGGCGGCAGCGTGGGGTCCATGTCGAAGAAGACCGGACTGACGCACGATCAACCCCTCGCCAGAACACGCCGATTGACCTCCACCGCCCTCGCCCTCGGCCTGGCCGCAGGCCTGCTGACCGCCCTGGCGCCCGCCCCCGCCGCCCGGGCCGACGACAAGGGGGGAGGCTGGACCGCCAAGATCCGCCGGACCGAGTACGGCGTCCCGCACGTCCTCGCCCGGGACTTCGGCGGCCTCGGCTACGGCTACGGGTACGCCTTCGCGCAGGACAACCTCTGTCAACTCGCCGACCAGGTGGTCACCGTGCGCGCCGAACGCTCGCGCTGGTACGGGCCGGACGGCCGGACCGTGGACCGGCTCGCCAACCTGGAGAGCGACACCTACCAGCAGGGCGTGCTGCGCTCGGGCACGGTGCGGCGGCTGCTGGCCGAGCCGGCGCCGCTCGGCCCGACGGGGGAGGTGCGGCAGCTGGTCGACGGCTACGTCGCGGGGTACAACCGCTACCTGCGCGACACCGGGGCCGACAAGCTCCCGGACCCGTCCTGCCGGGGGAAGGGCTGGGTCGGACCGATCACCGCCGACGACCTCTGGAACATCCTCTACGACGTCAACACCCTCGCCGGTACCTCGAAACACTCGGTCGCCACCGCCGCCCCGGGAGCCGGAGCCGTACCCGGAGAAGCCGCCCCGGGAGAAGCCGCCCCCGGGCCCGCCGCCACCAGCGCCGCCACCAGCGCCGTCACCGGCGCCGTCACCGGCGCCGCGCGCGGCGAAGCGACCGGCGCCGCCCGGCCCGCCGCCGGCCCGCCGCCCTGGGTGCGCCGGGCGGCCGCCACCCCCGACACCGGCAGCAACGCCTGGGCGATCGGCCGCGACGCCGCCCGCGACGGCAACGGCCTGCTGCTGGCCAACCCGCACCTCCAATGGGCCGGCTCCGAGCGCTTCTACCAGGCCCAGCTGACCATCCCGGGCGTCCTGGACATCGCCGGCGCCGGTCTCTACGGCCTGCCGTTCCTGCAGATCGGCCACACCCGGAACCTCGCCTGGACCCACACCACCAGCTACGCCGACCACTTCACCGCCTACCGGCTCACCCTGGTGCCCGGCGACCCGACCGCGTACCTGGTGGACGGCAAGGTGGAGCGGATGACCACGGAGACCCTCCCGGTCACCGTCCGGGCCGCCGACGGCACGCTGTCCACCGTCGACCGGACCGTCTACCGCTCCCGCCACGGCTTCGTCCTGGCCGAGGGCTGGACCGGCGAGTACGCCTACACCCTGCGCGACGCCAACGCCGACAACCTCCGCTCCCTCAACGAGTGGGTGGCGATCGGCCGTTCGCAGAACCTCGACCAGCTGCGGCAGGCCCAGCGCACCTACCAGGGCGCCCCGTGGGTGTACACCACGGCCGTGGACTCCACCGGGACGGCGTACTTCACCGACTCCTCCGCCGTCCCGCACGTCACCGACGCGCTGCGGGAGCGCTGCCAGGTGCCCAACCCCTTCACCGACGGCGTGCTCGACGGCTCGACCACCGCCTGCGACCCGGGCACCGACCAGGACGCCCTGGTCCCGGGCGTGTTCGGCCCGGCCGCGCACCCGGCGCTGACCCGCGCCGACTACGTGGCCAACGCCAACAACGGCCCCTACCTGACCAACGCGGACGCGCCGATCGCGGGCCTGCCCGCCGTCTACAACAACGGCCGGGAGCTCGCCTCGCGGCCGCAGCTGAGCCTGCGGATGATCGCCGACCGCCGGACCGGCGCCGACGGCCTCGGCGCGCCCGGCTTCACCCTCGCCTCCCTCCAGGCCGCCATGTTCGGCAACCGGGTGCAGAGCGCCGAGCTGGACCGCGACGACGCCGTCGCCCTGTGCCGCGCCCACCCGGTGATCGCGGCCACCGACGGCACCCGGGTCGACGTCCGCGCGGGGTGCGACGCGCTGGCCGTCTGGAACACCCGGGCCGACGCCGACAGCCGGGGCACCGTGCTCTGGCAGGAGTACCAGGGTGCGCTGGCGAGGACCCGCACCACGGCCTGGCGGACGGTCCCCTACGACCCGGACCGGCCGCTGACCACCCCGCGCGGCATCGCGGCCGACGACCCCGAAGCCCAGCGCGCCTTCGCCGACGCGGTGCGCGGCCTGGCCGCCCGGGGGCTGCCGGTGGACGCCCCGATCGGGCGCGTCCAGCGCTGGGCGGGGATCCCGCTGCACGGCTGCTCCGGACTGCTGGGCTGCTTCAACGTGCTGACGGCCCGGCCGGATTCGGGCGACGGCGGCGCCACCTACCCGTCGGACGTGCTGAGCGTCCCGCACGGCTCCAGCTTCCTGATGGCCGTCGAGCTCACCGACCGGGGCCCGCGCACCCGCACGCTGCTCACCTACGGACAGTCGGCCGACCCGACCTCGCCCCACTTCACCGACCAGACCCGCCGCTACGCCCGCAAGCAGTGGACGACCGAGCGCTTCACCGAGGCCGAGATCCGCTCCGCCCCTGGCCTCACCGTCACCACGCTGCACCGCTGACGCATCGTCAATCACCCCCCGGGCCGTCGCCGTTCCCCGAACGGCGGCGGCCCGGCCGTGTGCGCCCGGAGCGCGTTCGACCTCGGGCGGGGCGCGCGCGGAACGCCGCGCATCAACGCTTCGGCGGCCCTCCGGGTTCCCCCGGACCCGCAAACGCCAAGGCGGAAGGCCCTGCACCGCTCAAGGCAACAGGATGTTAACCAGATCGGCACATTCTGCGCCCTGGACGCGCTTTTGCCGACCCGATACCCGTGTTTTACTTCCCCTTGACGCGTCGTCAGGTCGCCGGGGGGACACCGAGAGTCATCGACGCGGCCGTGCGGCGGAGCCATGCGCCCGCCGCGGCCGCACCCGCCCGCACCGCCCGCCGGGAACACCCGGTGACGACGTGCCTGCCCGTCCACCGCCCCTCCCGGCCGGCGCCGCGAGGGTCACCGAAGGAGGCATCCACTCCATGGAACCGCTCATCGACCGGGCCCGGGCGTTCCCGCAGCGCGCGGGCGACACCGGCCGGGAACTCACCGCCCTCGCCGCCGGCCAGACCCCGCAGGCCCTGTTCATCACCTGCTCCGACTCCCGCGTGGTGCCCGCCCTGATCACCGGCGCCGACCCCGGCGACCTCTTCGAACTGCGCACCGCCGGCAACATCGTCCCCGCCTACCGGGCCGACGGCACCTCGGGCGAGACCGCCACCATCGAGTACGCCGTCGAGGTGCTCGGCGTCCGTGACCTCGTGGTCTGCGGGCACTCCCACTGCGGGGCCGTCGGCGCCGTGGTGCGCGGCGAGGACCTCAGCGTGGTGCCCGCCGTCCGCGCCTGGCTGCGCCACGCCGACCGGGCGGTGCTCCGCGCGGACGAGGCCGACGTCTTCGACCCGACCGTCGCCGGGCCGGTGCAGCGCCACGTCCTCACCCAGCTCGACCGGCTGCGCGGCTACCCCGCCGTCGCCCGCCGGCTGGGCGAGGGGCGGATCAGACTGCACGGCTGGTTCTACGAGATCCACACCGGACTCGTGCTCGCCCACCGGGCCGACGCCGGCCTCTTCCTCCCGCTGTGACCCCGTCCCACGGCCCGCCGCCGCACCGCCGGGTCGCCGCCCGCCGCGTCGTTCCGCGGCCCCGCACGGCCGTCCACCGCACGGCCGTCCACCGAACGGCCGTCCACCGCACCGCCGTTCAGCCCCGCACCGCCGTCCACCGCACCGTCCACACTCTCCCGAGGACCCGATGACTCGTCGTCCCGCCCTTCGGCTGAGCAGCACTCTGCGCTCCGACCTCCCCGCCTCCCTCGTCGTCTTCCTGGTCGCCCTCCCGCTCTGCGTGGGCGTCGCCGTCGCCTCCGGCGTCCCGGCCGAACTCGGCCTGGTCACCGGCATCGTCGGCGGCCTGGTGACCGGCCTGATGCCCGGCAGCAGCCTCCAGGTCTCCGGCCCCGCCGCCGGCCTGACGGTGCTGGTCTTCGCCGCCGTCCAGGAACACGGCCTCGCCGCCCTCGGCGTCATCACCGCCGTGGCCGGCCTGCTCCAGCTCGCCATGGGCGCCGCCCGGCTCGGCCGGCTGTTCCGGGCGATCTCCGTCTCGGTCGTGCAGGGCATGCTCGCCGGGATCGGCCTGGTGCTGATCGCCGGTCAGCTCTACGCGCTCGCCGACGCCAAGGGCCCGGCCGGCGGCCCCGCCAAGCTCGCCGGACTCCCGGGCCTGGCCGTCGACGTGGCCGGGGACCGGCACGCGCTCGCCGCCGCCGCCATCGGGGCCGGGACCGTGGCGGTCCTGCTGCTCTGGCCGCGCCTGCCCGCCCGGATCCGGGTGGTCCCCGCACCGCTCGCCGCCGTCGCCGGCGCGACGGCCGTCACCGCGCTGTTCGACCTGCCCGTCGCCCGGATCGAGGTGGCCGGACTCGCCGGCGTCGTCGACCTGCCCGGCGCCTCCGACCTCGCCGCGCTCGGCAGCGTCGGCGTCCTCGGCACGGCCGTCGCCTTCGCGCTGATCGCCTCCGCCGAGAGCCTGTTCAGCGCGGCCGCCGTCGACCGGCTGCACGAGGGCCCGCGCACCGACTACGACCGCGAACTGCTCGCCCAGGGCGTCGGCAACACCGTCTGCGGTCTGCTCGGCGCCCTGCCGATGACCGCCGTCATCGTCCGCAGCGCCGCCAACGTCCAGGCCGGCGCCCGCACCAAGGCCTCCCGGGTCCTGCACGGCCTCTGGCTGCTGCTCTTCGCGGCCCTGCTCCCCGCCGCCCTCTCCGCCATCCCGCTCGCCGCGCTGGCCGGTGTCCTGGTCCACGCCGGGGCCAAGCTGGTCCCGCTCCGCACCCTGCGCCCGCTCTGGCGGGCCGACCGCGGGGAGGCGGCGATCCTGGCCGCCACGGCGATCGCCATCGTGGTGACCAACCTCCTCGAAGGGGTGCTGCTCGGCCTGCTCCTCGCGGTGCTCAAGAGCGCCTGGGACACCTCCCACCTCCAGGTCGCGGTCGACGAACTCCCCGACGGCGCCGTCCGGGTGACGCTGCACGGCAACGCCACCTTCCTGCGGCTGCCCCGGCTCCTGGAAACCCTCGAAGCCCTGGAGGGCCTGCCCGCCGACCGTCCGGTGCGCCTCGACCTCGCCGGCGTGCGCCACCTCGACCACGCCTGCCGCAGCGCCCTCGAACTCTGGCAGGAACGCCACAACCGCAACGGCTCCGCCGAGCTCCTCGGCCTCCCCACCGCCGCCGCCTGACCCGACCCGATCCGGCCCGACCCGATCCGGCCCGACCAGGCCTGATCCGACCCGGCCCGACCTGACCCGGTCGGGCCGGTGGCGTTCACCTGCCCGAGCACCCCGGGCAGGCCCCGACGAGCACCCACCGCCCCCCGACGCAGAAGACTGCCGTTCCCGGGCCGAACCCCCGACCATGGGTCCATGACGTCCACCCGCGCGGACCGCCGCCGCACCCACCCCTCACCCGCCGAACGGCCGGCCCGCGTGCGCCGGACCGCCGGTGGCACGGCGGCCGGCAGGAGCACGCTCACCCGGCTGCCCGCCGAGCGCCACGACGTCACCGTCCTCGACGGCCACCGCGTCGCCCTGCGCGACCGGCCGCCCGGGTTCCTCGCCGAGCTCCTCGGCCTCCCCACCGCCGCCGCCTGACCCGGCCCGACCCGGCCCGACCTGACCCGGTCGGGCCGGTGGCGTTCACCTGCCCGAGCACCCCGGGCAGGCCCCGACGAGCACCCACCGCCCCCCGACGCA
>NZ_JBHVTL010000030.1:0-4870 GCF_042884635.1 Kitasatospora sp. NPDC058115 | reverse complement strand
GCGCCGGACCGCCGGTGGCACGGCGGCCGGCAGGAGCACGCTCACCCGGCTGCCCGCCGAGCGCCACGACGTCACCGTCCTCGACGGCCACCGCGCCGCCCTGCGCGACCGGCCGCCCGGGTTCCTCGTCGAGGACCTGCCCGCCCTCCCCGCCGGCCGCCCCGTCCTGGTCGACCGCTCCGGCATCCTCCCGCGCGACCTCGCGCCGCTGCTGCGGCGCCCGGAGCAGGCCGCCTTCCGGCCGCCCACCCCGGCCTTCCGGAAGGCGGCCCGCACCGCCCGGTACGCCGACCCCGTCCGGGCTGGGGCGTGTCGGGTGCATCGGCCCCGGTCCGCGACGCCAGGGCACGCACGCCCCCGGCCGGCGGCCGGGGGAGCCGTGGCCTCGGCCGACCCGCTCCACAGGACACGCCCTCGGGCCACCGGGGGCGAGGAGGACCCGCGGACCGCCCCGGCCGAGCGCCTCGTCCGCGACGACCTCCGGGACGACGAGGTCCGCCGTCAGGCCGGGCCCCACGCCGCCGCCCTCACCGTGGACGGCACGACACCCGCCGCCGGCCTGGCGGAACCGCTCGCCACGCGGTTCGCCCTGCCCCGGCGGTAGCCGGCCCGACACACCCCGGAGGGACGACGTGGAACGGACGGTGGAGGAGCGCTGGATCGCCGGGGTCGACGTCGGCGGCTCCGGGATCCGGCTCGCCCTGGCGCCCGCCCGGTGGCCGGACGGAACCGCCCCGGCCCGGACGGCCGAACTGGCCGTGCCCGCGCGGGTGTCGGCCACGGCCGGCGGACTGGACGCCGGGGCGCTGCTCGACCGTCTGCTCCCCGCCCTCCAGGGCCTCGCCGCCGGGCTGCCGGACGGCGCTCGGATCGGGGCCGTCGCCGTCGGCGCCACCGGGGCGGCCCTGCTCGGCCGGGACCTCGCCGCCCGGCTGCCCGGCCCGCTGGCCCGGGCCACCGGGGCCCGGCACCTGGTGCTCGCCGGGGACGCGATCACCGCCCATGTCGGTGCGCTGGGCACCGGCGCCGGGGTGACCGTGGCCGGCGGCACGGGCCTGGTCGCGATCGGCCACCGCCCCGGCACCGGCTGGCGGCGTGCCGACGGCTGGGGGCACCTGCTCGGCGACTGCGGCAGCGGCGGCTGGCTCGGCCGGGCCGGGCTGGAGGCGGCCCTGCGGGCGTACGACGGCCGCCCCGGCGGCTCGCCCCTGCTGCTGGCCGCCGCCGAACGCCGCTACGGCCCGGTGACCGGCCTCCCGGCGGCCCTCCAGCCGCACCCCGACCGGGCCGCCCGGCTGGCGGCCTTCTCCCCGGACGTCGCCGAGGCGGCCGAGCGGGGCTGCCCGGCCGCCGCCGACCTGCTCCGCCGCGCGGGCGGGGAGATCGCCGCCACCGCGGCGGCCGCCGCCCGCGCGGCCGCCCTCCCCGCCCCCGACCTCGCCCTGACCGGCGGCCTGTTCCGCCTCGCCCCGCTGCGCCGCGCCACCCTCGCCGCCCTGGCCACCGCCCTCCCCGCCGCCCGCCTCCGCACCCCCGACGGCCCGCCGCTCCTCGGCGCCCTCCGCCTCGCCGCCACCGCCCCCGACCTGCCCTGGCCCCTCGACCCGCCCCTCCTCACCCTGCTCACCACCCGTCCCTGAGGCCCGTCGCCGAACCCCCGGCGACCGGCAGGCGCCCCACGGCAGGGGCCTGCGGAAGCCACCCGGCCCACCCCTCCGGGCGGACGACGGGGGCCCGACGACGGGGTTCGACGACGGGGTTCGACGACGCGCCCTCGCGGCGTGCCCGGAGCCCGGCGCGCGCGGACGGCCGGACCGCCTCCTGCTCGCTCGGCGACCGGATCGGCTCACCGGTCACCACCTGCCGCTCGGACATCCACCCCCGCAGCCCCGGGCCGGTCGCCCAGGTCGCCTCCGGCTCATCGCGCCCGAACCGGAGGCCGGCCACCTCCTGGTGGGCCGCGGGGAACGCCGCCGACTCCTCCGCCGACGGGGCCACCTGGGCGGCGGCGATCCCGACCGCGTCGGCGGAACTGGTTCCGTGCCGGTCGCCGTGGCCGACCACTGCCGGAGCCCGCCGACCGGCGATCCGCTCACGGGCGCCCGGACCGGCCCGGTCGAGCCGGTCCGGACCCGCGGCCGAGTGGAAGGGCCGCTCGACGTCCCCGGCGGTCGCCCGTCCCCCGGGGCCCGTGTGGTCCCATCGGTTCCACGACGGCTTCGGTTCGAGGTCCACCCGGCCGGACAACGGCCGGCCAACGGCCGACCAACGGCCCCGCGACGCGCACCGGCGCGTCGAGCGCCGCCACGAAGGGCCCCGACGGGGTGCCCCCGTCGGCAGTGGGCCGCACGAAGTCGTGACCGTGGACCGTGGATGCGCCACGCGCGACGGTGGGAGGGAAATCCGGTTGAGAGGGGGGCCGGGCGCGCCTAGCGTGCCGGGTATGAACACGACCCCGATGCCCGACGACTGGCTTGCGGCGAACCGTGCCAACTGGGACGGGCGGGTGCCCGTGCACGTGGCCAGTGCGTTCTACGACGTGGCGGGCTTCGTCGCGGGCGGGGAGCCGCTGCGGGACTTCGAGCTCGCCGAGGTCGGCGACGTGCAGGGCAAGTCCCTGCTGCACCTGCAGTGCCACTTCGGCCAGGACACCCTCTCGTGGGCGCGGCACGGGGCGACCGTCACCGGGCTGGACTTCTCCCGGCCCGCGGTGGAGGCCGCCACCGAGCTGGCCGGGCGGATCGGCGCGGACTCCGCCCGCTTCGTGGTCTCCGACGTGTACGACGCCGTGTCCGCGCTCGACGGGCGGCGGTTCGACGTCGTGTACACGGGGCTGGGCGCGCTGTGCTGGCTCCCGGACCTCACCCGCTGGGCGCGGACGGCGGCGGCCCTGGTCGCCCCGGGCGGCTTCCTCTACCTCGCGGAGTTCCACCCCTTCGCCGACGTCCTGGCGGAGGACGGCCGCACGGTGGAGTACGACTACTTCCACAACGAGGCGACGGTCTGGGACGAGGCCGCCACCTACACCGACGGCGAGATGGCGCCCACGGCCTCCACCGTGACCGTCGAGTGGCAGCACGGCCTCGGCGAGGTCGTGAGCGCCCTGGTGGCGGCGGGCCTGCGGATCGAGTTCCTCCACGAGCACGACTTCACCGTGTTCGCCCGCTTCCCGGTGCTGGAGCACGACCGGGTGTTCCGCTTCCCCGAGGGGCGGCCACGGGTCCCGCTGATGTACTCCCTGCGCGCGAGCAAGCCCGCCTGAGTCCGCCCGTACCCCCCGGCTACGGCTTGCGGGCCACCGCGCCGTACATGCTGACGCGCTCGGCGCCGGCCTCCGGCGCGCCGTCGGGGCGCCAGAGGGGAACGGTGACGACCCCGGGGTCGAGGACCTCAAGGCCGTCCAGGAAGGCGCCCACCTGCTCCCGGCTGCGGCCGACCAGGGGAGCGGTGGCCTTGCTGTAGACGCCCGTGACCCGGTCGCGGACCTCGGCGGGCAGGAAGTCCGCGGTGCCGTGCGACAGGATCAGGTGGCTGCCGGGGGCGAGGGCGCCCAGCAGCGTGCGCACCACCTCGTAGGGCCCCTCCTCGTCCCGCACGAAGTGCAGGACGGCGGCGAGCACGAGGGCCGTCGGGCGGTCGAGGTCGAGCAGCTTCTCGGCCTCGGCGTCGGCGAGGAGCTCGTCGGGACGGCGCAGGTCGGACTGGATGACGGTGGTGCGGCCGACGGCGGTGCCGCCCATCAGCGCCCGGGCGTGGGCGAGCACGATCGGGTCGTTGTCCACGTAGAGGACCCGGGCGCCGGGGTCGACCGCCTGGGCGATCTCATGGGTATTGCCGGCCGTGGGGATGCCGGTGCCGATGTCGAGGAACTGGTCGATGCCGAGACCGGCCACGCACCGCACCGCCCGGGTGAGGAAGCCCCGGTTGGCGCGCGCGGTGGAACGGAACTCGGGGTTGGCCGCCAGGGCCCGTTCGGCGGCCTCGCGGTCGGCCGGGAAGTTGTCCTTGCCGCCGAGGTAGTAGTCGTACATCCGGGCGGGGTGCGGGACCTCCGGGCGGAGGTCGGCGGGGACGCCCGGCTCGCCCTGCTCCCACATGCCTTCGTAGCTCACCACTGCTGCCGCGCCTCCGCCCAGCCGATCTGACGACCCGTCGGCGGACAGCGTAGGTGTTCGGGCGGCCTCCCGCGGGTGGTTGGCCGCTTCGCCCCGGGATGTGCGGATCGGGCCGCCTGCCGCCGGGGGCGGCGGGGGAGTCCGCGGATTCACCCGGACGGGCGAGACCGGCCCGGCGGGCGGTCCCCGCGCCCGCGGCGCAGGATGGGAGGGTCCGGGGCACCGCCCGGCCGTCCGGGCCGCTGCCCAACCGAGGTGCCGCCGCCGTTCGGCGGCTACGGGAGGTCGCCATGGGCGTCGCCGAGATCGTTCCGGCCGACATCAGGGAGTGGCGGGGTCAGGCCGTCGTGGACCAGAAGGGCCACAAGATCGGCAAGCTGGAGTCCGTCTACGTCGAGACCGCGAGCGACGAGCCGTACTTCGCGACCGTCACGATCGGTCCGGCCGTCTCCGTCGGGCTGAACGTCAACACCAAACTGGTCTTCGTCCCCCTCGACGGCGCGGTCCTGGGCCCGGGGTACCTCAAGGTGGCGTTCCCGAGGGCGCTGGTCAAGTCGGCGCCGTCGATCGGCGTGGACGACGTGCTGCCCGCCGAGGCCGAGCCGGAGGTGTTCGCGCACTACGGCCTGGAGTACACCACCGGCACGGGCGGCGAGCGGCGCCTCGCCCGCCGCTGACCACCGCACCCGCCCGCGCCGCCCGCCCGCGCCACGCGCCGCCCGCGCCACGCACCCGCCCGCGCCGCCCGCCCGCGC
>NZ_JBHVTL010000029.1:58008-117077 GCF_042884635.1 Kitasatospora sp. NPDC058115 | reverse complement strand
GCGGCGTACCGCGGCGGGCCCCCGGGCCGGCCGACGGGCAGGCGGCCACCGCGCCGCTCCCCCGGCCGGAGGGCGTCCAGGCGACCCGGCCGATGCGCGAGCGCCAGCAGACCCCGCCGCCCGCGCGCGATCGCGCGCCCCGGCCGGGAGCGCCGCGCGGCCGGGCCGGCGACCGGCAGCACACGCCCGCACCCGGCGGGCGGCCCGGGACGGCGCGCCGGCGGCTGCTGCGGCAGCGGTTGGTGGTGTTCGTGACGGTGACGGTGGGCGTGGCGCTGGCCATCGCGGCGGCGCAGGGGTGCGAGAACCGGGACAAGCAGGGACTCCGGGCGCCCACGAGTTCCGCGTCCGCGCCGGCCTCGCCGGGTGGCACGGCTCCGGCGCCCGCGGCGGCCGCCCCGGCGGCCCCCGCGGCCGGCTCGGGGCCGGAGGCGTCGGCCGGGACGGGGATCTCGGCCGACGGAATCGCGCCGTCGACCACCCCGCTGGCGGCCGCCGCGCACGGGGCGCCGGACGGCGCGCTGCTGCCCGCCCAGGGCCTGATCCCGGGCGTCGACTGGCCGAACCGCACCTACCTCGACCCGGCGGGCGGTCCGGCGATCGTCCTGCGGGACGGCCGCTCGACGGCGGGCGCGGGGCCGCAGGTCGTGCTCAGCGCGGTCCTCCCGGCGCGGTACAAGGGCGAGCCGGCGACCGTGATCGTGCTGCGGCGCTCGGAGGGCTCGGTCCCGGTCGACCTGGTGCAGCTGTTCACCTTCAACGGCGGCAACCCGGTCGCCATGACCTCGCGCTCCTCCGCGGCCGATCCGCAGGCGACGGCGGCCTGGCGGCTGGAGAACGGCGCCCTGGTGCGGGAGGAGCGGGTCGCCCAGACCGGGGCCGCCACGTCCACCCGCTACACGCTGCGCGCGGACGGCACCCTGGAGGAGTCCTGGCCCGGCTCCCCCACCATGACTCCCCCGGTCACCACCCCACCCCCCGCCGCCGCCCCCGCCCCTCCCACCGCCCCGACCGGCTGACCCCGGGCGAACGCCCGCGGACGTCGGCCGGCCCGACTCCCCAGGCGGCCACAGCACGCGGAGCAGGAAGTCGGCGGAGTCGACTTCTCACGCAGCGGCAGGCCCCAGGCACCACAGCGAACCACCACGCCAGGGCCGCCACGGACAAAGGCGCCACCATGCGCCGGACCAGGAAGTCGGCGGGCCCGACCTCCCACGCCACAACCCCGCGCGCCCCACGCGAGAACGCCGGAGCAGAAAGTCGGCCGGCCCGGACTCCCCGCCCGGCCACGCCACCACCCAGGCGGCCACAGCACGCGGAGCAGGAAGTCGGCGGAGTCGACTTCTCACGCAGCGGCCGACCCCAGGCACCACAGCAAACCCCCACACCAGGGCCGCCACGAACGAAGGCGCCACCATGCGCCGGACCAGGAAGTCGGCGGGCCCGACCTCCCACGCCACAACACCGGACGCCCCACGCGAGAACGCCGGAGCAGAAAGTCGGCCGGCCCGGACTCCCCGCCCGGCCACACCGCCGCCCAGGCGGCCACAGCACGCGGAGCAGGAAGTCGGCGGAGTCGACTTCTCACACAGCAGCCAGCCCCAGGCACCACAGCGAACCACCACGCCAGGGCCGCCACGGACGAAGGCACCACCATGCGCCGGACCAGAAAGTCGGCGGGCCCGACCTCCCACGCCACAACCCCGGACGCCCCACGCGAGAACGCCGGAGCAGGAAGTCGGCCGGCCCGGACTCCCCGACCGGCCACAGCACGCGGGCCGGGCCGGAGCAGGAAGTCGGCTAGACCGGCGTATGTCGCGTGCCGCAGGGGGTTGCTACGGCGGGGCGGTTCCTGGGCGGGGTTGGGGTCAGGTGGTGGCGGTGACGGCGTAGAAGGCGACGGCTGCGGCGGCGCCGACGTTGAGGGAGTCGACGCCGTGGGCCATCGGGATGCGCACGGCGTGGTCGGCCGCGGACAGGGCGCGGCGGGTGAGGCCGTCGCCCTCGGCGCCGAGCATCAGGGCGGCTTTGGGGAGGCGGTGCGGGGCGAGGACCGCGAGGTCGACGGCGGTCTCGGCCGGGGTGAGGGCGAGCAGCTCGAAGCCCGCCGCGCGCACCGTGCCCAGGGCGTCCGGCCAGGGGTCCAGCCGCGCGTAGGGGACGGCGAAGACCGCGCCCATCGAGACCTTCACCGCGCGCCGGTACAGCGGGTCCGCGCAGTCGGGCGAGAGCAGGACGGCGTCCATGCCGAGGGCGGCGGCGCTGCGGAAGATCGCGCCCAGGTTGGTGTGGTCGACCAGGCCCTCCAGGACGGCGACCCGGCGGGCACCGGCCAGCAGCCCGGCGGCGTCCGGCAGCGGCTGCCGCTCCATCGAGGCGAGGGCGCCGCGGTGGACGTGGTAGCCGGTGACGGCCTCGGCCAGGGCGGGTTCGACGACGTGCACGGGGGCGTCGGACTCGGCGATGACGTCCGCCATCACGTCCAGCCACTTGGGGGTCAGCAGCATCGACCGCATCCGGTAGCCGGCCGCCAGGGCGCGGCGGACGACCTTCTCGCCCTCGGCGATGAACAGGCCCTCGGCGGGTTCGCGGCGGCGGCGGAGCTCGACGTCGGTCAGGCCGGTGTAGTCGGCGAGGCGCGGGTCGGCGGGATCGGTGATGGTGCTGGGTTCGGACACCCTGCGATCTTGCCAAGTCGGGCGGGGGAAGGCCAACCGGCCCAATGGGCCGGGCGGCCGGTCTTGGCCCGCCGCCGCGTGGAGTGCAAATATGACGTATGGCCCGTTTTCCGGGCCGATCTTGGGCTCCGTCGGACCCTGGTGCGGCCGGTTCCACCGCCGCCTCCCGATCCACCGGTACCGCCGCCGGCTCGCCCGGTGGGCGCCCCCACGGTCGGCACCAGCGATCACGAACGGCCCGGTCGGCACCGGCCAGGGTCCGGTCGGTGGCCGGACAGGTCTTCGCGCTGCAGGTCCTGGTGGTGCTGCTGCTGGTGGTGGCGGCCGTGATCGCCCTGGTGGTGCAGTCCCGCAACGACGCCCGGCAGGAGGCCACCAACCGCTCGGTGGCGGTCGCGCAGACCTACGCCAACGCGCCGGGCATCGTCGCCGCGCTGCGCTCCCCCGACCCGACCGCGCTGCTGCAGCCCTCGGCGCAGTCGGCGCGGATCAACGCGGGCGTGGACTTCATCGTCGTGCTCAACACCGACGGCATCCGCCTCACCCACCCCAATCCGGCGCGGATCGGCCAGAAGGTCATCGGCAACTACCAGCCCGCGCTGGCCGGGCAGGTGGTGACCGAGCAGGTCACGGGCACGATCGGGTCGCTGGTGCAGGCCATCGTGCCGGTGCGCGCCCCGAACGGGCAGGTGGTCGGGATGGTGTCGGCGGGCATCACGATCGCCAATGTGAGCAGTGCCAGCGAGCGGCAGCTGCCGGTGGTGCTGGGGGCGGCGGCCGCCGGGCTCGCGCTGGCGACCGGCGGGACGGCGCTGATCAGCCGGCGGCTGAAGCGGCAGACCCGGGGGCTGGGACCGGCCGAGATGACCCGCATGTACGAGCACCACGCGGCGGTGCTGCACGCGGTGCGCGAGGGCGTGCTCATCGTCGGCGACGACGGCCGGCTGCTGCTCTGCAACGACGAGGCGCGCCGGCTGCTCGACCTGCCGCCGGACGCGGAGGGCCGTCCGCTGACCGAACTGGGCCTGGATCCGGCGCCGCTGGAGCTCCTGGCGGACGGCCGGACGGTCACCGACGAGGTGGTGCTGGCCGGGGAGCGGCTGCTGGCGGTGAACGTGCGGCCCACGGACCGCGACGGCGGGCCGCCGGGCTCGGTCGCGACGCTGCGGGACTCGACCGAGCTGCTGGCGCTGTCCGGGCGGGCCGAGGTGGCGCAGCGTCGGCTGCGGCTGCTGTACGACGCCGGGGTGCAGGTCGGCAGCACGCTGGACGTGACCCGGACGGCGGAGGAGCTGGCGCAGGTGACGGTGGGCCGGTTCGCCGACATCGTCACGGTGGACCTGGCCGACCAGGTGCTGGAGGGCGACGAGCCGCCGTCCGGCGGTTCGCTGCGGATGCGGCGGACGGCGCTGGCGGCGGTCCGGGACGACGCGCCGTTCTACCCGGTGGGGACGGTCCAGGAGGTGGCGCCGTCGACGCCGCTCGCCGGGGCGCTGAGCAGCGGGCTGCCGGGGGTGGAGCCGCGGCTGGCGGACGCCGCCGGGTGGCGGGAGCAGGATCCGGAGGCCGCCGCGCGGGTGCTGGCGTACGGGGTGCACTCGCTGGTGCGGGTGCCGCTGAAGGCGCGCGGGGTGCTGCTGGGGATCGCCCGGTTCTGGCGCACGGAGGGGTCGGAGCCGTTCGAGGAGGACGACCTGGCGCTGGCGGCGGAGCTGGTCGCGCACGCGGCCGTGTGCGTCGACAACGCGCGCCGGTACACCCGGGAGCACGCGATGGCGGTGACGCTGCAGCACAGTCTGCTGCCGCGGAGCCTGCCGGAGCAGAACGCGCTGGAGGTGGCGCACCGGTACCTGCCGGCGCAGGCGGGGGTGGGCGGGGACTGGTTCGACCTGATCCCGCTGCCGGGGGCCCGGGTGGCGCTGGTGGTCGGGGACGTGGTCGGGCACGGGCTGCACGCGGCGGCGACCATGGGGCGGCTGCGGACGGCGATCCACAACTTCTCGACGCTGGACCTGCCGCCGGACGAGTTGCTGGGGCACCTGGACGAACTGGTGAACCGGATCGACCTGGAGGAGTCGGCGACCGGGGGTTCGGCGGCGGTGACGGGGGCGACCTGCTTGTACCTGATCTACGACCCGGTGGCGCGCCGGTGCACGGCGGCGAGCGCGGGGCACCCGCCGCCGGCGCTGGTGCGCCCGGACGGGTCGGTGGTCTTCCCGGAGCTGCCGACGGGGCCGCCGCTGGGGCTGGCGGTGCTGCCGTTCGAGACGGTGGAGCTGGAGGTGGCGGAGGGAAGCCGGCTGGTGCTCTACACGGACGGGCTGGTGGAGGACCGCGAGCGGGACATCGACGAGGGGCTGGAGCTGTTGCGGGCGGCGTTGACGGGGCCGCCGCGGACGCCGGAGCAGACGTGCGCGGACGTGCTGGGGGCGATGCTGCCGGAGCGGCCGCAGGACGACATCGCGCTGCTGGTGGCGCGGACCCGGGGGCTGCCGGCGGAGCAGGTGGCGGAGTGGGAGGTGCCGTCGGAGCCGGCGGCGGTCGCGGGGGTGCGGGCGGCGGTGGCGGAGCGGCTGGAGCGGTGGGGGCTGGCGGAGGCGGCGTTCGTCACCGAGCTGATCCTGAGCGAGCTGGTGACCAATGCGATCCGGTACGGCACGGGGCCGATCAAGGTGCGGCTGCTGCTCGACCGGTCGCTGATCTGCGAGGTGTCGGACGCCAGCAGTACGTCGCCCCACCTGCGGTACGCGGCCACCACGGACGAGGGCGGGCGCGGGCTGTTCCTGGTCGCCCAGTTCGCGGACCGGTGGGGGACGCGGTACACGGCCACCGGGAAGGTGATCTGGACGGAGCAGCCGCTGGAGTAGTCCGTCGGCGCGGGAGGACGCGTCGGGCACTTCGCGGAGTCGCACCCGGCGAAGTGCCCGACGCGGAGAACCGTGCGGAGACCGGCGAGGCGTCGGGCGTCAGGCGTCAGGCGTTCGGCGTCAGGCGTCAGGCGTCAGGCGTCGGGGGACGCAGCGGCGGCGAGGACGTTGACCACGTCGCCGATGACGATGACCGCCGGGGGCTTGATGCCCTCGGCCTCGACCGTGGCGGCGACGGTGGCCAGGGTGGCGTCCACCCGGCGCTGGGCGGCGGTGGTGCCCTCCTGGACGACGGCCACCGGGGTCCCGGCGGCGCGCCCCTCCGCGATCAGCCGGGCCGCGATCGCGCCGATCTTGTCCACGGCCATCAGCAGCACCAGGGTGCCCGTCATCCGGGCGAGCGCCCCCCAGTCGGTGAGCGAGCGCTCGTCGTCCGGCCCGACGTGCCCCGAGACCACGGTGAACTCGTGCGTCATCCCCCGGTGGGTGACCGGCACGCCGACCGCCGCCGGCACGCTGATCGAGCTGGAGATGCCCGGCACCACCGTGACCGGAAGCCCGGCCTCGGCGCAGGCCAGCAGCTCCTCGCCGCCGCGCCCGAACACGTACGGGTCGCCGCCCTTCAGCCGGACCACGAACTTGCCGGCCTTGGCGTGCTCGACCAGCGTCCGGTTGATCGCCTCCTGCGCCATGAAGCGCCCGTAGGGGATCTTCGACGCGTCGATCACCTCGACGTGCTCCGGCAGCTCCGCCAGCAGCTCGCGCGGCGCCAGCCGGTCGGCCACCACCACGTCCGCGTCCGCCAGCAGCCGCCGGCCGCGCACCGTGATCAGGTCCGGGTCGCCGGGGCCGCCGCCGACCAGTGCCACCCCCGCGCCGTGCGCGCGGTACTGGCGGGCGGCGAGCGAGCCGTCCCGAAGCCCCTCGACGATCGAGTCGCGCAGCGCGGCCGAGTGCCGGGGGTCCCCGGTGAGGACGGCCACGGTCGCCCCGGCGTCGCGGCCGCTGGCCGGCGTCCACGCGGTGGCGGCGGAGGCGTCGTCGCTGCGCGCGCAGAACACCCGTCCGCGCTCCGCCTCGGCGCTGACGGCGGCGTTCACCGCGGGGTCGTCGGTGGCGACCAGCGCGTACCAGGTGTCGGCGAGGTCGCCCTCCCGATAGGGCCGGCGGTGCCAGGTCAGCTCACCGGCGTCGGCCATCGCCTGGACGGCCGGGGTGGTGGCCGGGGATATCAGGTGCACCTCGGCGCCGGTGGCGAGCAGGGCGGGCAGCCGCCGCTGGGCGACGTGGCCGCCGCCGACCACCACGACGCGGCGGCCGGCGAGCAGCAGGCCGACCGGGTACGGGGTGCGGCCCTCGGTGCTGGGGTGGGGGGTGGGCGCGGTCATCGGTGGTGCTCCTGGATCGGTGAGGGTGTGGGGGTGCGACGCGGCGCCGCTCCGCGCACCGGCGCGCCCTCGGGCCGGTGCGCGGAGCGGATCGGGCGGGCGTCAGGCCTTCTCGGTGACCCCGGCGGAGTCGAAGGTGGCTACATCGTGCATCGCGCGGGCCGCACTCTGCACCAGCGGCAGGGCCAGCAGGGCACCGGTGCCCTCGCCGAGCCGCAGGTCGAGGTCGATCAGCGGACGCAGGCCCAGCTTGGTGAGCGCGGCCTGGTGGCCGGGCTCGGCCGAGCGGTGGCCGGCGATGCAGGCGGCCAGCACCTCGGGGGCGATCGCCTTGGCGACGAGCGCGGCCGAGCCGGCGATCACGCCGTCCAGGATGACCGGGGTGCGCAGGCTGGCCGCGCCGAGCAGGAAACCGGCCAGGGCCGCGTGCTCCAGGCCGCCGACGGCGGCCAGGACGCCGATCGGGTCGCCCGGGTCGGGCTGGTGCAGGGCCAGGGCGGCCCGGACGACCTCGACCTTGCGGGTGTGCGTCTCGTCGTCGATGCCGGTGCCGCGGCCGGTGACCTCGGCCGGGTCCAGGCCGGTGAACACCGAGATCAGGGCGGCGGAGGCGGTGGTGTTGGCGATGCCCATGTCACCGGTGACCAGCGCCTTGTTGCCGGCCGCGACGAGGTCGCGGGCGGTCTCGATGCCGACCTCCAGGGCCTTGAGGGCCTCCTCGCGGGTCATCGCCGGGCCCTGGGTCATGTCGTCGGTGCCGGGCTTGACCTTGCGCGGCAGCAGGCCGGTGGTGCGGCCCTGCTGGATCGCGTCCGGCAGCTCGGCGGCCACGCCGACGTCGACCACGCAGACCTCGGTGCCGATCTGCTTGGCGAAGGCGTTGACCACCGCTCCCCCGGCGAGGAAGTTGCCGACCATCTGGGCGGTCACCTCCTGCGGCCAGGGGGTGACGCCCTGGGCGTGCACGCCGTGGTCACCGGCGAAGACCGCGACGCAGGCGGGCTCCGGGATCGGCGGCGGGCACTTGCGGGACAGGCCGCTCAGCTGGGCGGAGATGATCTCCAGCATGCCGAGCGAGCCGGCCGGCTTGGTCATCCGCTTCTGGCGGTCCCAGGCCTCGCCGAGCGCCTTGGCGTCCAGCGGGCGGATGCCGCGCAGGGTCTCGGAGAGCAGGTTGTTCGGCTCCTCGCCCGGCAGGGCCCGGTTGCCGTACTGCTCCTCGTGGACGACCCAGGACAGCGGGCGCTTCTTCGCCCAGCCCTGCTGCGCGAGCTCGGGCTCGTCCGGGAAGGCGTCGACGAAGCCGACGCACAGGTAGGCGACGACCTCCAGGTGCTCGGGCAGACCGAGCTCGCGGACCAGCTCCTCCTCGTCGAAGAAGCTCACCCAGCCGACGCCGAGGCCCTCGGCGCGGGCGGCCAGCCAGAGGTTCTCGACGGCGAGGGCGGCCGAGTACGGGGCCATCTGCGGCTGGGTGTGGCGGCCCAGGGTGTGGCGGCCGCCGCGGGTGCGGTCGGCGGTGACCACGATGTTGACCGGCGTCTCAAGGATCGCCTCGATCTTCATCTCCTTGAACTGCTTGGCCCGGCCCTTGGGCAGCGAGTCCGCGTAGGCCTCGCGCTGGCGCTCGGCGAGCTCGTGCATCCTGCGGCGGGTCTTCGCGGAGCGGATGACCACGAAGTCCCAGGGCTGGGAGTAGCCGACGCTGGGGGCGGTGTGGGCGGCCTCCAGGACGCGGATCAGCACCTCGTGCGGGATCGGGTCGGGGCGGAAGCCGTTGCGGATGTCGCGGCGCTCGCGGATCACCTGGTGGACGGCCTCGCGGCCGGCGTCGTCGTAGCCGGGGGCGGCCGGGCCGCGCGGTTCGGCGGGCTCGGCGGGCTCGGCGGCGGCTTCGGCCTCCTCGGTGGCCTCGGCGACGGTCTCGGTGGCCTCGGCGGTCTCGGAGACGGTCTCGGCGGTCGCGGAGGCGTCGACGGCCTCGGGGGCGTCGGCGGTCCCGGCGGTTTCGCCGACCTCGGCGGACTCCGTGGCCTCGGGGGCCCCGGTCTCCCGGGCTGCCTCGGCGGTCTCGGCCGGAGCGACGGCCTCGGCCTCGGGCTCGGCCTCGGGGGCAGGCTGCTCGGCAACAGGCTCCGCAACGGGCTCCGCGGTGGGCTCGGCGACGGCCGGGGCCTCGGCGGGGGCCGGGGCCTCGGCGGGGGCCGGGGCCTCGGCGGGGGCGGCGTCCACGGGAGCGGCCGCTCCGGCGACAGGGACGGCGACGGGCTGGCCCGAGGGCATCTCGCCCGTGCCGACGGCGGTCTCGGCCGCGGCCTCGGGCACGGCCTCGGCGGCGGGGGCCTCGACGACGGGCTGCTGCTCGGCGGCGTGGGCCTCGGCGGGTGCCTCGGCGGCGGCCTGCTCCACCACGGGCTGCTCCACCGCAGGCTGCTCGACGACCGGCTGCTCGGCAACCGGCTGCTCGGCCGCGGCCTGCTCGACGACGGCCTGCTCGGCGGCCGGGGCCTCGGGGGCGGGCTGCTCGGCCGGGGCGGGCACGGCGGGCTGGGCCGCGGCCTCGGCCGGAGCGGCCTCGGCGGCGGGCGCGGCGGTCGCATCGGGCGCGACCTCGGCGGGCGCGACCTCGGCGGGCGCGGCGGTCCCGTCGACGGCGGGCGCTATGGGGGCGGACTGCTCCGCCTCCGTCTCGACGGCGGCCGGGGCCTGGGCGGCCGGGGTGCCGGCCTCGACCGGCGGCAGACCGTGCGGGGTCGGCGCGGCCAGGAAGGCGGAGATGCGGCGCGGCTGGCCGGCCGGAGCGGCGGGCTGCGCGTCGGCGGCCGGGGTCTCCCCCTGCACCGGCTCGGCGGCGGCCGGGGCCTCGGCGGTCTCGGGCGTGGCGGCGGCCGGGGCGAGCGGCTGCGCGGGGGCCGGGACCTCCACCGGCGCGGGCGCGGCGGCGGCCTCGGGGGTCTCGGCGGGCGTGGCCGGCACGGCGGGCGCGGCGGCCTCCGCGGGCGCCGGGACCTCCACCGGAGCGGCGGCCTGCTGGACGGCCGGCGCGGGCTGGACCACGGGCGCGGCGGGCGCGGCCGCCGGGGCGGCCTGCGGCTCCGGCTGGACGGCGGCCGGCACGATCGGGATGCCGTGGGCGGGCGTGCTGCCGGTGGAGGGGCCGCGGTCGGCGAGGGAGCGCACCGGGACCTGGCCGGTCATCAGGGACGGGTCCGGGATCGGCGGGCCGGCGTGCAGCGGGCGGCGCGGCGGCTGAGCGGCCGTCATCGCCTCGGGGCCCTGCCCCTGGACGGGGACGGTCTGGGCGCCGGGCGCGGGCTGGGCGTGCAGCGGCGCCTGGGGGGCCGGGGCCTGCGCGGCGCCGTGGGCGGCGCCGAGCACGGGCGGGTCCAGCGGCGGCCAGGACGGCTCGACGGGCGTGCCGGGGGGGGTCTGCTGGTCGGGGGCCGGTTCGCCCCAGGAGCCCTGCGGGCCGGGCATCAGCAGGACGTCGTCCTCGTCGTCGAGGCCGTCCGGCTGGTCGACGAAGTGGAAGGCGGGCCGCTGGGCGCCCGGGTCGACGTTCCAGCCGTCGCCGGGGGTGCCGGGGACGCCGGCGGGGGCGTAGCCGGGCGCGCCGAGCGGGGTGCCCTGGGCGGGGACGCCGTGCGGCGGGAGCGTGCCGGGCAGGCCGGTGCCGTCCGTCGCGACGCCCGGTCCGGGTGCGACGGCCGCGGCGCCCTCGGGGCCGCCGAGCGGGTCGGGCCCGGCGAGCAGGTGCTCCGGCAGTCCCTCGTTCGGGACGTGGCCGCCATCGGTCATGTCAAAGCTCCTTCCAGGCCGCTGCCGCGCCCTCGGCGACGCGATCACCGACCGCAGCGCCCATCCGCACGGGCCGGGCCTGCACCGGCCCGCCCCTCAACCACACACGGCCGCCGCGCCGAGGCGCTGCGGCCGAAGTCCTTCCGGCGCGCTGCGGCACCCCGGCCCGTGCGCCACGCGTGAGCGGTGGCGCGTCATCTGAAACAACGACAAGCCGGGGCAACCGGCACGACCGCACCGGACCCTACGGCATTCTCCAGGTCCGGCGGGCGGCCCGTCGAATTGCCCACACTTCGAGCCGTACCGGTCCGTACCGCGTCAGAAAGGCGCCGGACCGACCGGATCGGGCGGGTCGGCGGAGGCCGCAGCCGTCCCGGACGCCACACTACCGGCCCGGCGGGGCCGCCTCTCGAATCGGTGTCCGGATGCGACCTGGATCACCGTCCGGGGCGGCCGGGCGGTGCCGCCGCCGGGGTGCGGCGGGCGGAATCGGCACCGGGCCTTCACGCTTTCTGCTCACCCCAGAGCAGGAAGGTGCCGGGGTCGCCGACGCCGAGGCGCAGTCCGTGGCCACCGTCGCCGCCGGGGGTGGTGGCGGGTGCGAGCAGCGGCGCGGACTGGAGCAGTGCGCCGTCGGCGCGGTAGCCGGCGTCGGCGATGGTGCGGCGGACCTCCTCCGCCTCGGCGAGGGTGCGGGCGACGGCGACGATCCGTTCGGGGCGGCGGGAGAGGACGGCGCGCACGACGTCGGGGCCGCCGGTCTCGACGACGACGGCGTCGGGTTCGGGGAGTTCGCCGAGGACGTCGGGGCCGTGGCCGTGGACGGTCTCGACCTCGACGCCGTAGCGGCGGGCGTTGACGGCGAGGCGGGCGCAGGCGGCGCGGTCGGCCTCGACGGCGACGACGGCGGCGCCGAAGCGGGCGGCCTCGACGGCGAGTGCGCCGCTGCCGGCGCCGACGGACCAGACGAGGTCGCCGGGGCGTGCGCCGAGGCGGGCGAGCACGAGCGCGCGGACGTGCGCCGGGAGCGTGTCGGGCGCGCCGGGCGTGCGCTCGGTGCCGGTGTAGGTGTCGGTGGGCAGGGCCCAGCCGCGGTCGGGGCCGGGGTAGCCGACGGGGCGTCCGGCGAGCCAGCCGGCCGCTTCGCCGGCGCCGCCGCCCTGCGGTCCGCCGCCGGGGCCGCCGGCGCTGCTGCCGCCGATGACCAGGACGACGCTGGGGTCACGCCAGATGTGGTCGGCGACGCGGTCGGAGGTGAGGACGGTGACGTCCTCGTCGGGGGTGCCGAGGGCCTCGCAGACGACGAAGGTCCGGTGGACGCCGCGGAGCATCAGGGCGAGTTCGCTCGGTCCGGCGCCGGGGGCGGTGAGGACGGCGACCTTGGGGTGGGCGCGGCAGACGTTGGCCGCGCGGCGCAGCCGGCCGCCGTGGGCGCTGACGACCTGGGCGTCCTCCCAGGGCATGCCGGCGCGGGCGAAGGCGGCGGCGACGGAGGAGACGGCGGGCAGGACTTCGAGTTCGAGGCCGTGTTCGGGGCGGCGCAGGGTGCGGACGACGCCGAAGAAGCCGGGGTCGCCCTCGGCGATGACGACGGCGGCGCCGCGGTGTTCGGCGATCCGGCGGGCGGCGAGCTGGATGCTGCCGAGGGCGATGCGTTCGGCGGCGGCCGGCACCGGGAGGGCCTTGAGCTGGTAGGGGGCGCCGGCCACCAGGGTGGCTGCGGCGAGGGCCGCGGCGGCGGCCTCGGTCAGCGGCGTGCCGTCCCACCCGATGACCGTGATCCGGTCAGCCATCTGCGGCTGTCTCCCTCGCCGTCCGTGCACCGTCAGGCGCCGCACACCGGCGCCGGTCAGAGGCTACCGGGTGTGATCCCCCCGGCGCGGACATCTCGCACACCTGTGCCCGGCGAGGCGCGCGACACGCGGCGCGGCCGGGGCGCGGGAGCCGGGGATCGGGGGGTCGGCGGCCGGGGGTCGGCGGCCGGGGCGCGGCGGGTTCAGTCGCGCAGGACGTAGCGGTCGCCGCCGGCCCAGGCGGGGGCGGGTGCCTCGGGGGCTTCGAGGTCCTCGGGCAGCAGGCTCCACAGGATGAGGTCGCTGCGGCTCTCGGCCCCGGACGCCTCCGCCTCGTCGGCGGCGCCGGACTCGCCGCGCACTATCCAGGCGCTGCGCAGCACGCCCTCGCTGATGCCGCCGATCTTCTGGGCGACCTGCTGGGCGGCGGTGTTGCCGGCGGCGGTGCGCAGTTCCAGGCGCTGGAAGCCGCGGTCCTCGAAGAGCCACTGGGCGACGCCGAGGACGGCTTCGGGGGCGTAGCCCTCGCCGCGGGCCCAGGCGGCGGTGACGAAGGAGATCTCGGTGGAGCGCAGCCGCCAGTCGGTGTGGCGCAGTTCGACGAGGCCGACGAGGCGCTGGGTGAGGTGTTCGGTGACGGCGAGGACGATGCCGTGGCCGGCGGCGCGGTGGGCGGGGGCGAGGGTGCGGACCAGGTCGAGGGCGTGGGCCTCGGTGAAGGGGTGGGGCCGGTCGGTCCAGGCCAGGACGAGTTCGTCGGCCATCATGGCGGCCAGGCCGGGGGCGTCGTCCTCCGCAAGCGGGCGCAGCAGCAGCCGTTCGGTGCTGATGGCGGTCTCGGGGAAGCTCGCTGCCATGCCGTCTCTCCTCGCCGGGTCGTGGACACACCGTACGCCTCGCCGGTGCCGGGTGGTCACGCGGTGCAGGGACCGGACGACGGTACGTCAGATGTGGGCCTGTCGGACCGTCACTGGTGCATACTGCCCGACCGGGCCCCCGCCTGGTTGCGGCGGGGGCCCGGTGGTGTCCGGCGGGACGGGTCGGTGGTGCGCTCGGCGTGGATCAGAACGCCGGGATGACGGCGCCCTGGAAGGTGTCGTCGATGTACTTCTTGACCTCGGGCGAGTGGAGCAGCTCGGCGAGCTTCTTGACCCGCGGGTCGTTCTCCTTGCCCTGCTTGACGGCGAGGATGTTGGCGTAGGGGTTGCCCTCGGCCTTCTCCAGGATCAGCGAGTCGCTGGTGGGCTTGAGGCCGGCGTCGAGGGCGTAGTTGCCGTTGATGACGGCGGCGTCGAGGTCGTCGATGGAGCGGGGCAGCTGGGCGGCCTCCAGCTCCTTCCACTTGAGGTTCTTCGGGTTGCCGGTGACGTCGGCGGGGGTGGCGGCGGTGCCGACGCCGGCCTTGAGGGTGATGAGGTTGTTGTCGGCGAGGAGCTTGAGCGCGCGGCCCTCGTTGGTGGCGTCGTTGGGCAGGCCGACGGTGGCGCCGTCCTTGATGTCGCCGACGGCCTTGGCCTTCTTGGAGTAGAGGCCGAGGGGCTCCAGGTGGACCGTCTCGACGGAGACGATCTGGGTGCCGTGCTTCTTGTTGAAGTCCTCCAGGTACGGCACGTGCTGGAAGTAGTTGGCGTCGGCCGAGCCGTCCTGCACCGCCGTGTTGGGGGTCACGTAGTCGGTGACCTCCTTGATGGTGAGCTTGAGGCCGGCCTTGTCCGCGAGGTTGTCCTTGACGTACTTGAGGATCTGCCCGTGGGGGGTGGGGCTGGCGACGACGGTGAGCGGCGCGTTCGGGTCCGAGGAGGACTTCGAGTCGCCGTTGCTGCCGCAGGCGGCGAGGGAGAGGGCGATGCCGGCGGTGGCGAGGACGCTGGTGAACTTCAGGGCGTTGCGCACGAAAAGTGCCTTTCTGCGTGATGCGGGGAGCCGGGTCCGGGGTTCGGACGCCGGGTGGTCTAGGGGGCGACGAGGTCGTCGCCGGGGCCGGCCGGGGCGGCGGGGACGCGGCCGCGCGGGCGGAGCAGGCGGGTCCGTCCGCCGGTGCGGCCGCGGTGGGCGAGGGAACGGACGGCCCAGTCGCCGAGCAGCTGCACGACGGTGACGATGATCACCAGTTCGGCGACGATGATCCACATGAAGGCGGTCTCGAAGCGGAAGTAGCCGTAGTTGATGGCGAGGGTGCCGAGGCCGCCGCCGCCGACCGCGCCGGCCATGGCGGAGTAGCTGATCAGGGTGATGATCGTGGTGGTGACGGAGGCCACCAGGCCGGGCAGGGCTTCGGGGATCAGCGTCTTGCGCACGATGGTCCAGGCGGAGCCGCCCATCGCCTGGACGGCCTCGACCAGGCCGCGGTCGACCTCGCGCACGGAGGTCTCGACGAGGCGGGCGAAGAACGGGATCGCGCCGATGGTGAGCGGCACGGTCGCGGCCTGCCAGCCGATGGAGGTGCCGACCAGCCAGCGGGTGAAGGAGATCAGGGCGATCATCAGGATGATGAACGGCACCGAGCGGGCGATGTTGACGACGGCGCCGAGCACCTTGTTGACGGGCAGGTTCTGCAGCAGGCCGCCCTTGTCGGTGACGACCAGCAGCACGCCGAGCGGCAGTCCGAGCAGGACGGTGCCGACGGTGGCGGCGCCGACCATCTGGAGGGTCTCCCAGGTGGCGGGCCACATCAGTTCCTGCATCTGGTCCCAGGTCATGCGTCCGCTCCCTTCGTCGTCGCGGTGAGGGTGGTGTCGAGGACGTCGACCTGAAGGCCCTGCTCGCGCAGGAAGCCGATGGGCACCACGTTGTCCTGGTGGCTGCCGGGCAGTTCGACCCGCATCCGGCCGACCATGCGCCCGGCGATGGTCTCGACGGCGGCGCCGAGGATGTTGATGTCGATCTGGTAGGTGCGGGCGAGCTGGGAGACGAAGGGCTGGGCGGGGGTGTCGCCCTGGAAGGTGATCTCCAGCACGGTGGCGCCGGGGTGGCCGGTGCCGAACTCGCCGAGCGGGAAGAGCTCGCGGGCGAGCTCGGAGTCGGGGACGGCGAGCAGGTCGGTGAGGGCGCCGGACTCGACGACCCGTCCGCCGCGCATCAGGGCGGCGGAGTCGCAGACGGACTTGATGACGTCCATCTCGTGGGTGATCAGCAGCACGGTGAGGCCGAGCTGCTGGTTGAGCTCGCGCAGCAGCTTGAGGATGGAGCGGGTGGTCTCGGGGTCGAGCGCGGAGGTGGCCTCGTCGGAGAGCAGCACCTTGGGGTCGCCGGCGAGGGCGCGGGCGATGCCGACGCGCTGCTTCTGGCCGCCGGAGAGCTGGCCGGGGTAGCTGCGGGCCTTGTCGGCGAGGCCGACGAGGTCGAGCAGTTCGGCGGCCTTGCGGCGGCGTTCGGTGCGGTCCAGGCCGATGATCTCCAGCGGGAGTTCGACGTTCTGCTGGACGGTCCGGGAGGCGAGCAGGTTGAAGTGCTGGAAGACCATGCCGATCCGGCGGCGGGCCTCGCGCAGCTCCCGGCCGGCCCGGTTCTCGCCGCCGGACAGGGCGGTGAGTTCGACGCCGTCCACGGTGACGGTGCCGGAGCTGGGGCGCTCCAGCATGTTGACGCAGCGGATGAGGGTGGACTTGCCGGCGCCGCTGGTGCCGACGACTCCGTAGACCTCGCCGGGGCGGACGTGGAGGTCGACGCCCGCGAGGGCGGTCACCTCGCGGCCGCGGGAGCGGTAGACCTTGGTGAGGTCCGTGGTGGTGATCACAGCTGCTTCCGTGGGTCGGGGCGGGCGGCGTGCGGCCGCCGTACCGGGGGTGCGGTGGGCGGCGCGCGACGGCGCCACGTGCCGTGGGGATGCGAACCCGCCGTCCCTTGATCGTCGCCGCCGGGCGGCCGGGCCGCGCGACGGCGTGGCCCTTACGAGTCACCGGCCGTCCGCGGGCGGGCGGGCGGGCGGGCGGGCGGGAGGAGGGGGGACGGCAGGACGGGCGCGCTCGCACGGGGACGGCAGCGGCGCCGGGGTCTCGCTTCGGGGCGCGAGGGAGGGGCACTCTCAGCGGGTGCCGGGGGCGATGGCCCTCAGCGGTGACACATTCGACGGCACATGGCACGCTCACCTGCCGGCAGTGTGCCGGTGGGGGTCCATTTCGTCGTCGCAGTCATGTGAGCCAGTAAAACAGATGGGCCGGGGTACGCCCAATTGTCCGCACGGGCTGTCCGCAATGCGGACACCTGGGGCGGTGAGCTGGGGTGACGCGACTCGGCGCCGCCACCGGGGGTCCGGATGGTGGCGGCGCCGGCGGGAACCGGGACGGCCGGGGCGTTCAGGCGGTGGCGGCGAGCGGGGCGGCGGCGGGCTTCTCCAGGTGGACCAGGGTGACCCGGCCGCTGACCTGTTCGACGGTGGTCCGCCGGTAGCCCTGGCGGGCGTAGAGACGCAGGTTGCCGAGGCTGCGGTCGCCGGTGAAGAGCTGGTAGGAGGTCACCGCGCCGTCCTGGGCGAGGCGCTGTTCGAGGGCTTCCAGCAGGCGGCCGCCGAGGCCGTGGCGCTGCATACGCGGGTGGACGACCAGGCGCCCTATCCGCCCGACGCCGTCGGGGCCGCGCACGCCGCGCACGGTGCCGACGATCTCCTCGCCGAGGCGGGCGACCAGGATGTGCTGCTCGGTCAGTTCGGTGCGCAGGCTCTCCAGGGTCTGGGTCAGCGGCTCGATGGCCCAGTCCCCGTAGAGTTCGGCCTCGCTCTGGTAGCCGAGGTACTGGAGCTTGAGGATCTGCTCCGCGTCGTTCGTGTCGGCGGTCGAAATGATGACGCTCATGCCCATGTGCGGGGGCCTCCCCATCCTTGTGCCGGCGCGTGAACGTGAGGGTGTCGCACCGGGTCCCTGCCGGAGGTGTTGTCCCGGCCGGGGATCCGCCCAGACCGGGGTGGCGCACGAACGTACCAGCCCGCACGGCCCTGTGGGGCCGTGTCGGCGGCGGCACGCTCACGGTCAGTATCGGGGCGGGCGCGTCACCGTCAAGAGCGGCGTTCGCCAGCGCCTTACCCGCGCGTCAGCTGCCCTCAACCTCGTGGCCGCCGGACGTGGCGAGGGTCACGCCCGGCGGCGCGGCGGGCGTGGCGGACGTCACGTCCGGTCGGGTGAGCGGCGGCGGCCGGGCGGGGCGGGCCACGGCGGCCCGGGTCAGGCGTGGCGCTCGGCGTGCAGCAGGGCGCGCAGGCAGGCGAGGCAGCGGGCGCGGGTGGGGCCGATGGAGCCGCGGGGCATGCCGAGGCGGCGGGAGAGTTCGCGGTAGGTCGGCGGCGGGTCCTCGGTGAGGGCGGCGACCAGTTGCGGGCAGCGGCCGGGCAGGGCGGCGACGGCCTCGTGGACGAGGCGGCGGCGCAGCCCGGCGAGGACCTCGTCCTCGGCGGACGGGTGGGACGGGGGGTCGGTGCGCATACCGTGCTTGACCCGGCGGGGGCCGGGCCGGTTACGGCCGTGCGGTGGCGTGCGCGCGGGAGGGGCGCGGCGGTCGGTCCGCCACGCCCCTCCCCCGGGTGCTCGGGGCCGCGCTCAGCCGGTGACCCACGTCTGCTGGGCGGCCAGGTCGGCCTTGACCTCGGCGAGCTGGACGGCGACGGCGTCGGGGGCGGTGCCGCCGCGGCCGTTGCGGGAGGCGATCGCGCCGTGGACGCTGAGCACGGTGCGGACCTCGGGGGTGAGGTGCTCGGAGATGGCGGCGAACTGCTCGTCCGTCAGGTCGGCGAGTTCGATGCCGTGGGCCTCGCACTCCTTGACGCAGGCGCCGGCGACCTCGTGGGCGACCCGGAACGGCACGCCCTGCTTGACGAGCCATTCGGCGATGTCGGTGGCGAGGGAGAAGCCGGCCGGGGCGAGCTCTTCGAGGCGCTCGCGGTGGACGGTGAGGGTGGCCATCATGCCGGTGAAGGCGGGCAGCAGGACTTCGAGGGTGTCGCAGGAGTCGAAGACCGGCTCCTTGTCCTCCTGGAGGTCGCGGTTGTAGGCGAGCGGGAGGGCCTTGAGGGTGGCGAGCAGGCCGGTGAGGTTGCCGATGAGCCGGCCGGACTTGCCGCGGGCGAGCTCGGCGATGTCGGGGTTCTTCTTCTGCGGCATGATCGACGAGCCGGTGGAGAAGGCGTCGTGGAGCGTGATGAAGCCGAACTCCTTGGTGTTCCAGATGATCACCTCCTCCGCGATCCGGGAGAGGTTGATCCCGATCATCGCGGTGACGAAGGCGAATTCGGCGACGAAGTCGCGCGAGGCGGTGCCGTCGATGGAGTTGCCGACGGAGCCGCCCTCGAAGCCGAGGTCGGCGGCCACGGCCTGCGGGTCGAGGCCGAGCGAGGAGCCGGCCAGCGCCCCGGAGCCGTAGGGGGAGACGGCGGTGCGGGCGTCCCACTGGCGCAGCCGCTCGGCGTCGCGGCCGAGGGCCTGCACGTGCGCGAGGACGTGGTGGGCGAAGAGGACCGGCTGGGCGTGCTGGAGGTGGGTGCGGCCCGGCATGGCGGTGTCCGGGTGGGCCTCGGCGAGGCCGACCAGGGCGTGCTGGAGGTCGAGCAGCAGGGCGCCGATGGTCTTCGCGTGGTCCCGCAGGTACATCCGGAAGAGGGTGGCGATCTGGTCGTTGCGCGAGCGGCCGGCCCGCAGCTTGCCGCCGAGGTCGGGGCCGAGGCGCTCCAGCAGGCCCCGCTCCAGGGCGGTGTGGACGTCCTCGTCGGCGATGGTGCCGGTGAAGGTGCCGGCCTCGACGTCGGCGAGCAGCCGGTCGAGTCCGTCGTGCATCGCGGCGAGTTCGCCGTCGTCGAGCAGGCCGGCCCCGTGCAGTACGCGGGCGTGGGCCTTGGAGCCGGCGATGTCGTAGGGGGCGAGGCGCCAGTCGAAGTGCACCGAGGCGGAGAGCCTGGCCAGGGCCTCGGACGGGCCGTCGGCGAAGCGGGCGCCCCAGAGGCGGACGTCGCCACCGGAGGCGGTCTGGTCGGCGGACATCGCTGGCTCCTTACTGACGTGCGGGAAGTGCGGGTGGGGGGCGGCCCCGGCCGGGTGCGGCCGGGGCCGGGTGCGGGCTCAGCCCAGGTCGCGGCGGGCGGCGATCTTCGAGGAGAGGCCGAAGATCTCGATGAAGCCCTTGGACATCGACTGGTCGAAGGTGTCGCCGGTGTCGTAGGTGGCGAGGTTGAAGTCGTAGAGCGACTGCTCGGACTTGCGGCCGTTGACGACGGCCCGGCCGCCGTGCAGGACCATCCGGATGTCGCCGGAGACGTGCTGGTTGGCCTCGTCGACGAAGCCGTCGAGGGCGCGCTTGAGCGGGGAGAACCACAGGCCGTCGTAGACCAGTTCGGCCCAGCGCTGCTCGACCTGCCGCTTGTAGCGGGCGAGTTCGCGCTCGACGGTGACGTTCTCCAGCGCCTGGTGGGCGGTGATCAGGGCGATCGCGCCGGGGGCCTCGTAGATCTCCCGGGACTTGATGCCGACCAGCCGGTCCTCGACCATGTCGAGGCGGCCCACGCCCTGGGCGCCGGCCCGCTTGTTGAGCTCCTCGATGGCCTGCAGGACGGTGACCTTGCGGCCGTCGATCGCGACCGGGACGCCGGCCTCGAAGGTGATGACCACCTCGTCGGCCTCGCGCGGGGTGGCCGGGTTCTGGGTGTACTCGTAGACGTCCTCGATCGGGGCGTTCCAGATGTCCTCCAGGAAGCCGGTCTCGACGGCCCGCCCGAAGACGTTCTGGTCGATCGAGTACGGGGACTTCTTGGTGGTGGCGATCGGCAGGCCCTTGGCCTCGGCGAAGGCGATGGCCTTGTCCCGGGTCATCGCGTAGTCGCGGACCGGGGCGATGCACTTGAGGCCCGGGGCGAGGGAGTTGATGCCGACCTCGAAGCGGACCTGGTCGTTGCCCTTGCCGGTGCAGCCGTGGGCGACGGTGGTGGCGCCGTGCTTCTGCGCGGCGGCGACCAGGTGCTTGACGATGACCGGCCGGGACAGGGCGGACACCAGCGGGTACTCGCCCTGGTAGAGGGCGTTGGCCTTGAGGGCCGGCAGGCAGTACTCGTCGGCGAACTCCTCGCGGGCGTCGGCGACCTCGGCCTCGACGGCACCGCAGTCCAGCGCGCGCTGGCGGATGACGTCCAGGTCCTCGCCGCCCTGGCCGACGTCGACGGCGACGGCGATGACCTCCGCGCCCGTCTCCTCGGCGATCCAGCCGATGCAGACGGACGTGTCCAGACCGCCCGAGTAGGCGAGTACGACGCGCTCGGTCACGGCTTTCTCCTTCACAACTGTGCGAACAGGCTTACGGCGATAGGCATAAGTATGCACTACTCCGTATGAAACTCAAAACCCCGTGGCCGAGGAGTTCCGGATACGCCGGTGGGCCCGGCCGGAGCCGGGCCCACACGGGACGTACGGCGGTTACTGCGCCTTCGCCTGGGCGAGCTGCATCAGGTGGTCGGCCAGTGCCTGGCCGCCGGCCGCGTCCCGGCTGATCAGCAGCACGGTGTCGTCGCCGGCGATGGTGCCGATGATCTCGAACACCTCCGCCTGGTCGATCGCCGAGGCCAGGAACTGCGCCGCGCCCGGCGGGGTGCGCAGCACGACCAGGTTGCCGGAGGCGGTGGCGGAGACCATGAGCTCGCCGGCCAGCCGGGCCATCCGGCCCTCGGTGGCGGACTCCCCCATCGGCGCGCGCGGGGTGCGGTCGCCGCCCTCGGCCGGGACGGCGTAGATGAGCGCGCCGTCCCGGTTGCGGATCTTCACCGCGCCCAGCTCGTCCAGGTCCCGGGAGAGGGTGGCCTGGGTGACCACGAGTCCGTCGTCGGCGAGCAGCTTGGCGAGCTGGCTCTGCGAGCGCACGGGCTGGCGGGTGAGCAGGTCCACGATCCGCCGGTGGCGCGCGGTGCGGGTCTGCGGCACCTGCGGCGACGGGCCGGCGGCGGGCTGCCCGGAGTTGGGTACGGTCATGTGATTATTCTCCCGGACTACGCGCGGTTCGCATCGTCCGGGGCGCCCTCGCGGACGGCCCGCAGCACGGCCGGCAGGGCCGCCAGGAAGGCGTCCGCCTCCTGCTCGGTGAGCACCAGCGGCGGGGCCAGGCGCACCGCGTCCGCCACCGCGGCGTTCACCAGGAACCCGGCCTCCTGCAGGCCCGCCTGCACCTTCGCCGCCACCGGCTCGGTGAGCACGATGCCCAGCAGCATCCCGGCCCCGCGCACGTGCGAGACCAGCGGGTCCGCCAGCGCCTCGACGCCGGTGCGCAGCCGCTCGCCGATCTTGCGGGCGTGCTCCAGCAGGCCCTGGGACTCGATGGTGTCGAGCACCGCGAGACCGGCCGCCGCGGCCACCGGGTTGCCGCCGAAGGTGGTGCCGTGCTGGCCCGGGGTCAGCAGGTCGGCCGCCTCGCCGAAGGCCAGCACCGCGCCCATCGGCAGGCCGCCGCCGAGCGCCTTGGCGAGCGTGACGACGTCCGGCTCGATGCCCTCGGAGGCCTGGTGGGCGAACCAGTGGCCGGTGCGGCCGATGCCGGTCTGGATCTCGTCCAGCACCAGCAGGGTGCCGGTGGCGCGGGTGATCTCGCGGGCGGCGGCCAGGTAGCCCTCGGGCAGCGGGATCGCGCCGTTCTCGCCCTGGATCGGCTCCAGGAACACCGCGGCGGTCGCCGTGGTGACGGCCGCGCGCAGCGCCTCGACGTCGCCGAACGGGACGTGCGTGACGTCGCCGGGCAGCGGGCGGAACGGGTCCTGCTTGGCGGGCTGGCCGGTGAGCGCGAGGGCGCCCATGGTGCGGCCGTGGAAGCCGCCCTCCAGGGCGACCACGTGGGTGCGGCCGGTGCGGCGGCCGATCTTGAAGGCGGCCTCGTTGGCCTCGGCGCCCGAGTTGCAGAAGAACACCCGCCCGGGGCGGCCGTCCAGGCGCAGCAAGCGCTCGGCGAGGGCGACGGTGGGCTCGGCGATGAACAGGTTGGAGACGTGGCCGAGGGTGGCGATCTGCCGGCTCACGGCCTCGACGACGGCCGGGTGGGCGGTGCCGAGGGCGTTGACGGCGATGCCGCCGAGCAGGTCGGTGTACTCCTTGCCGTCGGCGTCCCAGAGCTTGCTGCCCTCGCCGCGGACCAGCGGGATCCGGGGGGTGCCGTAGTTGTCGGTGAAGGAGTGCTGCCAGCGCTCGGTGAGCTGGGCGTTGGAAGTCATGCGAGTCCCCCGGTCACGGTCGGTTCGTCGTCGGGCACGACCATCGTGCCGATGCCCTCGTCGGTGAAGATCTCCAGCAGCAGGCTGTGCGGCACCCGGCCGTCCAGCACGCGGGCGGTGCCGACGCCGGAGCGCACCGCGCGCAGGCAGCCCTCCATCTTGGGCAGCATGCCGCTGGCCAGGGTGGGCAGCAGCTCGTCCAGCTCGGAGGCGTTGAGCTGGCTGATCACGTCGTCGGAGTTCGGCCAGTCCTTGTAGAGGCCCTCCACGTCGGTCAGCACGACGAGCATCTCGGCGCCGAGCGCGACCGCGAGGGCGGCGGCGGCGGTGTCGGCGTTGATGTTGTAGACGTGGCCGTCGGCGCCGCGGGCGATCGAGGAGATCACCGGGATGCGGCCGTCGGCGATCAGCCCCTTCACCGCGCCGGCCTCGATGTTGACGATGTCGCCCACCAGGCCGATGTCGACCTGCTCGCCGTCGACCACCGCGTAGCGCTTGACGGCGGTCATGGTGTGGGCGTCCTCGCCGGTCAGGCCGACCGCGAAGGGGCCGTGCTCGTTGAGCAGGCCGACGAGTTCGCGCTGCACCTGGCCGGCGAGCACCATCCGGACCACGTCCATGGTCTCGGGGGTGGTGACCCGCAGGCCGTTGGTGAACGAGGACTCCAGGCCGAGCCGGTCGAGCTGGGCGCTGATCTGCGGGCCGCCGCCGTGCACCACGACGGGGTGCAGACCGGCGAAGCGCAGGAAGACGACGTCCTTGGCGAAGGCGGCCTTGAGCTCCTCGTCGACCATGGCGTTGCCGCCGAACTTGATCACCACGGTCTTGCCGTGGAAGCGCTCCAGCCACGGCAGGGCCTCGATGAGCGTCATGGCCTTGGGCAACGCGGTGTTGTTGCGGGCCTGTTCGCCCTTGGGTGCGATCTGCACAGTTCTGCTTCCCCGGCTCGATGGCGGCTGTCAGGTGGAGTAGGCGCTGTTCTCGTGCACGTAGTCGGCGGTGAGGTCGTTGGTCCACAGACTGGCCCCGGCCCCGCCCGCGTTGAGGTTCGCGGTGATGACGACCTCGCGGCCGGTCATGTCGACGAGGTCGCGGTCCTCCCCCACGCTGCCGTCGCGGCAGACCCAGACACCGTTGATGGCGACGTCCAGGCGGTCGGGGTCGAAGGCGGCGTCGGTGGTGCCGATCGCGGCCAGCACCCGGCCCCAGTTGGGGTCCTCGCCGTGGATGGCGCACTTGAGGAGGTTGTTGCGGCTGATCACCCGGGCGACGTCGACGGCCTCCTGCTCGGTGGCGGCGCCGGTGACGTCGATCCGGATGTCCTTGCTCGCGCCCTCGGCGTCGCCGATCAGCTGGCGGGCGAGGTCGGCGCAGACGGTGCGAACGGCCTCGTCGAACTCGGCCGCGTCCGGGACGGTGCCGCTGGCGCCGGAGGCGAGCAGCAGCACGGTGTCGTTGGTGGACATGCAGCCGTCGGAGTCGATCCGGTCGAAGGTGGTGCGGGTGGCGCCGCGCAGCGCCGCGTCCAGGGCGGCGGCGTCGGCGTCGGCGTCGGTGGTGAGCACGACCAGCATGGTGGCCAGGCCCGGGGCGAGCATGCCGGCGCCCTTGGCCATGCCGCCGACCGTCCAGCCGGCCGGGCTGGTGACCTGTGCGGTCTTGTGCACGGTGTCGGTGGTCTTGATGGCGATCGCGGCCTGCTCGCCGCCGGTGGCGCTGAGCGCGGCGGCGGCGGTGGTGACGCCGGGCAGCAGGATGTCCATCGGCAGGCGCACGCCGATCAGGCCGGTGGAGGCGACGGCCACCTCGCCGGCGTTGAGCTCCAGCTCCCCGGCCACCTTCTCGGCGGTGGCGTGGGTGTCCTGGAAGCCGAGCGGGCCGGTGCAGGCGTTGGCGCCGCCGGAGTTGAGGACGACGGCGGAGACCGTGCCGCCCTTGAGGACCTGCTCGGACCAGAGCACGGGGGCGGCCTTGACCCGGTTGGAGGTGAAGACGCCGGCGGCGGCGAGCGAGGGGCCGTCGTTGACGACCAGCGCCAGGTCGGGGGTGCCGGAGGCCTTGATCCCGGCGGTGACGCCGGCGGCCCGGAAGCCCTGGGCGGCGGTGACGCCGACGTTCTGGTGGTCGGTCACGGTGCGACTCCGTTCACGGGAAGGCCCAGCTCCTCGGGCAGTCCGAGGGCGATGTTCATGCTCTGCACCGCACCGCCGGCGGTGCCCTTGACCAGGTTGTCGATCGCGCTGATCGCCACGATCCGCCCGGCGGCCGCGTCCAGGGCGACCTGCACCAGGGCGGCGTTGGAGCCGTAGACGCTGCTGGTCTGCGGCCACTGGCCCTCGGGCAGCAGGTGCACGAACGGCTCGTCGCCGTACGCCTCGGCGTAGGCGGCCCGCAGTTGCTCGGCGCCGACCCCGGGCTTCGCCTTGGCGGAGCAGGTGGCGAGGATGCCGCGCGGCATCGGGACCAGGGTGGGGGTGAAGGAGACGGTGACCGGCTCGCCCGCGAGCGGGGTGAGGTTCTGGGACATCTCCGGGGTGTGCCGGTGGACGCCGCCGACGCCGTAGGCGCTGACGCTGCCCATCACCTCGCTGCCGAGCAGGTGGGTCTTGGCGGCCTTGCCGGCGCCGGAGGTGCCGGAGGCGGCGACCACCACCGCCTCGGGCTCGGCCAGGCCCGCCGCGTAGGCGGGGAACAGGGCGAGCGAGACGGCCGTCGGGTAGCAGCCGGGGACGGCGATGCGGTTGCTGCCCTTGAGCGCGGCGCGGTGGCCGGGCAGCTCGGGCAGGCCGTAGGGCCAGGTGCCGGCGTGCGCGGAGCCGTAGAACTGCTCCCAGTCGGCGGCGGCCTTGAGCCGGAAGTCCGCGCCGCAGTCGACGACCAGCACGTTCTCGCCGAGCGCCTCGGCGACGGCGGCGGACTGGCCGTGCGGCAGCGCCAGGAACACCACGTCGTGGTCGGCCAGCACCTCCGGGGTGGTCGGCTCCAGGACCCGGTCGGCCAGCGGCAGCAGGTGCGGCTGGAGCAGCCCGAGGCGGGTGCCCGCGTTCGAGCCGCCGGTCAGCGCCCCGATCTCCACCTCGGGGTGGCCGAGCAGCAGGCGCAGCACCTCACCGCCCGCGTACCCGCTCGCGCCGGCGACGGCGACTCGCAATGCCATGGCGTTCCTCCTTCGTCGTGGCATGAATATACGCAGCACGGAACATTCATGCAAGGAGTATGCGCGGGGCCGCCCCGGCCCGGGGGCGGCGCCGGGGTGCTCAGCGCTTGACGGCCCTGAGCACCACGAACTTCGGATTGCCCGCGACCGTCCGGCAGTTGCCGAACAGACGGCGCAGCTTGACGTGGTAGCCGAGGTGGCGGTTGCCGACCACCCACAGCTCTCCGCCGGGGCGCAGCGCGCGACGGGCGCCGGTGAACATCCGCCAGGCGGTGGCGTCGGTGGTGGCCTGGTGGGAGTGGAACGGCGGATTGTTGAGCACGAGGTCCACCGAGCCGGCCGGCACCCCGGCGTCGTCGAGCGCGTCGGCGGTCAGGAACTCGGCGGGGGCCTCCGGGCCGAGGTTGGCGCGGAAGGTCTCCTCGGCGGAGGCGACCGCCTGGTGGGACTCGTCGACGAAGACCAGTTCGGCGCCGGGGGCGGCGAGGGCGGCGGCGGTGCCGACCACGCCGTTGCCGCAGCCGAGGTCGACGACGCGGGCGCCGGGGGCGGCGGTGGGCAGGTGGGCGAGGAGGAAGCGGGTGCCGATGTCCAGGCGGTCGGCGCAGAAGGTGCCGGCGTGGTTGACCACGGTGCGGCCCGAGACCGGGCCGATGCCGGCGGGCAGGGCGTAGCGGTGCGGCCAGGGGTTGGGCCCGGGCTCGCGCGCCGGGTCGGGGGTGCACAGGATCAGCCGGGCCTTGCGGACGGCGAGCGAGGTGCGGGTGGGGCCGAGGATCCGCTCGAAGAGCTGCAGGGTGGAGGTGTGGATCTCGGTGGTCATGCCGGTGCCGAGGACCACGGTGTCCGGGTGGAGGGCCGGGGCGAGCCGGTGCAGCTGGTCCTCCAGCAGGGCGAGGCTCTTGGGGACGCGCACCAGCAGGACGTCGGTGCGCCCGGGCGGGGTGTCACGGGTGGTGAGCAGCCGGGCGGCGGCGGGGTCGGCCCCGGCCCGGGCGAGGTTGGTCCCGGTGGCGCACCGGGCAAGGTGCGAGTCGCTGATCTGGGTGATCGCAGCGGGGGCGTCGGCGGCGGGGGCGGTGGCGAGCGCGGTGGTCAGCGCCCCCCAGCGGTCGCCGAGGACGGTGACGGCGCGCCCGGCCAGGGCGGTGGGCCGGCCCTCGGCGGAGTCGCTCTCGCCGGCCAGGTGCCGCAGCAGGTACTCGTCGGCGGCGTCCCAGGCGCGCAGCCGCTCGCGCGGGTCCTCCGGGTGGCGGGTGAGGTCGAGGGTGCCCCACGGGGTCGGGAAGGGGGTCGCGGCGGCGGTGGTGGCGAGGTGGTTCATCGCCGCCCAGGCTAGCCGACCGGCGCGGGACGGCCGACCGGCGCCCGCGCGCGCGGAGGGGCGGCGGCCGATACTGGGAGGGCCCGACGGAAGGGGCGCAGCCATGGACTGGAAGCTCGAAGTGGTGGTGGTCCCGGTCACGGACGTCGATCGGGCGAAGCTCTTCTACGAGGAGCAGGCCGGCTTCACCGTCGACCACGACAGCCGGATCCGGGACGGGGTGCGGGTGGTGCAGCTGACGCCGCCCGGCTCCAGTTGTTCGATCGTGCTGGGCACGGGGCTGACGGACGCGCCGGCGGGCTCGCTGAAGGGGCTGCAGCTGGTGGTGCCGGACATCGACCGGGCGCACGCGGAGCTGGTGGCGCGGGGCGTGGAGGTGAGCCCGGTGCAGCACTTCGAGGACGGCGACCGGGTGGACGGGCGCGGCGAGCTGTGGAACTCGTTCGTGTTCTTCAGCGATCCGGACGGCAACGGCTGGGCCGTGCAGGAGGCGCCCGGGCGGCGCTGAGGCAGGCTCTAAGCTCGGAGGATGGTCGAAGACGAGGGAAGCGTCCGGGTGGACAGCTGGATCTGGTCGGTGCGGCTGGCCCGGACGCGGTCGGCCGCGGCGGCGGCGTGCAAGGCCGGGCACGTGCGGGTCAACGGCGAGCGGGCCAAGCCCGCGCAGGCGCTGAAGCCGGGCGACGAGGTCCGGGTGCGCCTGGAGGGCTGGGAGCGGGTCGTGGTGGTGACGAAGCTGATCCGCAAGCGGGTCGGCGCGGGCGTCGCGGCGGAGTGTCTGGTGGACAACAGCCCGCCGCGGCCGGCGCGCGAGTTCGTCGCCGCGCCGGGCGTGCGCGACCGGGGCGCCGGGCGGCCGACCAAGCGCGACCGCCGCGAGATGGACGATCTGCGCCGCCGGTGAACCCTTCGCGGGCGCGTCGCGCAAGGCCACGGCAGGTTCCTGCCGAATTGGTCTCGACCATTGCCCGCGGTCCGGGCACCGGAGAACACTCGCTGCGAAGCGCCGGGCGGGCAGTCCGGCGCTCACGTCCGAGGAAGGCACCGGCATGGCATTGCGCAAGGCGGTTTCCACCATGGCTCTGGCCGGCCTGCTCGCGGCGGGCGGTCTGATGGCCGCCCCCGCCGCCCAGGCATCCACCACCAGGACGACCGGCTACGTCTACGTGGGCATGTACCCGAGCGGTGAGGCGTGCCACGCCGCCGGCAAGGCGTACGTGGCCCGGGGCCAGGCGGTCTCGTACTTCTGCGACGTCCTCGACTTCTCCCCGTTCACGGCCCGGCTGTCCATCTGGGCCTGACCGCCGCACGGCGGGCGGGCCCGGCGGTGCACCCCGCCGCCGGGCCCGCCGGTGGGCCGGGGGCGCCGCTGCCGCTCAGGCGACCGGGGACTCGCTGCGCACCTGGGTCAGGAAGGCGTCCAGGTTGGCCACCGTGCGGGCGATCTGCTCCTCCAGCGGGAGCGACTCGTTGGGCCGGGTGACCGACGCGGACTTCTTGCGCCCGCGCACGTAGAGCGAGCAGGCGAGGTCCGCGCAGATGTAGCTGCCGACGCTGTTGCCCTCCCGGCCCGCCGCACCGGCCCGGCGGGCGGTGAGCAGCGCGACGCCGGAGCCCGCGTGGGCCGTGACGCACAGCGAGCACACATTGGTCTTGGTCAGGCTGCGCCGGAACGAGGGCACCCGCAGGGTGACGCCGACCAGCTCGCCGCGGTGCTCGGCGACGAGGTAGGCGCGGTCGGGCGCACCCTGGTCCCGCCAGCCGAGGAAGTCCAGCTCGTCCCACGGGAGTTCGGCCAGCCCCCGGGGCAGGTTCAGCCGGCGCGCCTCGCCCTTGGAAGAGTTGACGAAGGACGCACGGATCTCGGGGTCGTTCAGTGCACGCATGCCCGGCAAGCTAACACCGCCCGCCCCCGCCCGTCGCCCGATTTTTCCGGTACCGCACCCCCGCCGCCGCCCGCGGCGCGGGCGGCGGCAGCGGCCCGGTGGTCATCCGCGCTTGAAGGCGACACCCGCGTAGGCGGAGACGTCCTGCCAGCCCTCGGGGAGGTCGGCGGTGCGGATGTGACCGGCGTCGGGGCGCCACAGCGGGAGCTGGACCAGGCCGGGGCCGGCGAACTCGAAGTCGCCGAAGAAGGGTTCGACGGCCGCGCGCGGGCGCAGCACCAGCGGCGCGCTGGCGCTGCGGTAGACGCGGGTGCCCTCGGCGGCGCTCTCCCGGGAGGCGAAGTCGGGGCTGCCGTGCGAGAGGATCAGCGCGCTGCCGGGGGCGAGCGCGTCGCGCAGGGTGCGCACGATCCGCTCGGCGCCGTCCTCGTCGCGGATGAAGTGCAGGACGGCGACCAGCATCAGGGCGACCGGTTCGCCGAGGTCCACGGCGCCGCTCAGGGCGGGGTGGGCGAGGATCGACTCCGGATCGCGCAGGTCCGCCTCGATGACCGAGGTGTGCCCGGCCGGGTGCCCGGAGAGCAGGGCGCGCGCGTGGGTGGCCACGATCGGGTCGTTGTCGACGTAGACGACCCTGGCGTCGGGGGCGACCCGGCGGGCGACCTCGCTGGTGGAGCCGACGGCGGGGATCCCGGTGCCGATGTCGAGGAACTGCCGGATGCCCCGGCCGGCCGCGAACTCCACGGCTCGGCCGAGGAATTCGCGGTTGGTGCGGGCCATCAGCGGCAGCGCCGGATAGGCGGCGATGGCGGCCTCGGCGGCCTTGCGGTCCGCCTCGAAGTTGTCCTTGCCGCCGAGGTAGTAGTCGTACATCCGGGCCGTGTGCGGGATCCCGGTGTCGAGCTCGGTCGGCGGCTGCCAGTCGTCGGCGCGCGCCCACTCCCAGTCGGTGCCGGTCCCGCCGTAGGCCGCCGTCGTGTCCTCGCTCATCTTCCGCCCCCTGGTGTCCGCTGCGTCCGGAGCTGTTCGCCGCCGAACGGGTCCTGTTCCCCTTGCCCCGCGTCCGGCGGACTGCCGGCAGCGGCCCCCACCGCACGGTGCGCCGTGATCGTAACCGACGAAACCCCGGTGAAACAGCGGAAGTTCAGGTTTCCGCAGCATCCGAACAATGGTGTGTGTGCACGTCAACACCCCTCCGCGGGGCGGCCCGGACCGCCGCGCCCGGCGGTCGCCGCGCGGTGGCGGCGTCTCTATGCTGGCTGCCGATGACTGCCGACCGGCGCACCGTCCTGCGCACCACCGTCAAACTGGCCGCCCTCACCGCCGTCGGCGGCCTGCTCACCGCCTGCGGCGACACCGGCCGCCGCCGGACCGACCCGGGGGCCTTCGCCGTGCGCCCGGGGCCGGTGGACCCGTCGGGCACCGTGGACCCGGCCTGGGCCGGCAGCGAGGGACCGGCCTCGCCGGAGCCCGCCGCGAGCCCGGCCACCGCCTCCGCCCCGCCCGCCGTCGCGACCGCCGCCGACACGCCGCCCACCCCGCCGGTGCTGCCGCCGCTGGCACCGGGCACCCCGGTCGAGGTCGCGTACGGGCCGCGCTCGGGCCGCGGTGTCGCGCTGACCTTCCACGGCAGCGGCGACCCCGCGCTCGCCACCGCCCTGCTGGAGATCGCCGAGCAGCGCGGGGTGGGGCTCACCGTGATGGTCGTCGGCAGCTGGCTCGACCAGCAGCCGCAGATGGCCCGGCGGATCCTGGACGGCGGCCACGAGCTGGGCAACCACACCCAGAACCACCAGAACATCTCCACCATGACGCCGGACCGGGCGCGCGCCGAGATCGCCCAGTGTGCGGAGCGGCTGCAGCGCCTCACCGGCTCGATCGGCCGCTGGTTCCGCCCCTCGGCCGCCCAGTACGCGACGCCGATGGTGCGCGAGCAGGCGAAGGCGGTCGGGTACGAGCACGTCCTCTCCTTCGACGTCGACCCGCGCGACTACGCCGACCCGAACGCCGCCGAGCTGCAGCGCCGGGTGCTCGGCTCGGTGCGCGGCGGCTCGGTGGTCGCCCTGCACCTGGGCCACCGCTGCACGGTCGACGCGCTGCCCGGCATCCTCGACGGCCTCGGAAGGGCCGGCCTCACCCCGGTGACCGCGAGCCGCCTGTTCGCCTGACGGCCCGCGCGGGGCCCGTGGCATGCTTCGGGGATGCGCTACATCATCGTCGGGGCGGGTGCGGTGGGCGGCACGATCGGTGCCCGGCTGCACGAGGGCGGGCACGAGGTGGTCCTGGTCGCGCGCGGCGCGCACCTGGAGGCGCTGCGCGCGCGGGGCCTGCGGTTCGGCACCCCGGAGGGGGTGCGGACGCTGCGGGTCCCGGTGGCCGGCGGGCCGCAGGAGGTGACGCTGCGGGCGGACGACGTGCTGGTGCTCGCCGTCAAGACGCAGGACACCGCCGCCGCGCTGGCCGCGTGGGCGCCGCGCCCGGTGGCCGGCGGCGGGACGGCCGCCGAGCGGCTGCCGGTGGTGTGCGCGCAGAACGGGGTGGAGAACGAGCGGCTCGCGCTGCGGCTGTTCCACGAGGTGCTGGCGATGTGCGTGTGGATGCCGTCCACCCATCTGGAGCCGGGCCGGGTGAGCGCGGGCGGCACGCCGGTCAGCGGGGTGCTGCGGCTGGGCGGCTACCCGTCCGGCACCGGCGGGCCGCGGGCCGCCGCGATCGCCGCCGACCTCGCCGCGTCGGGCTTCGGCGCCCCGCTGGAGGACGACGTGATGGGCTGGAAGTACACCAAGCTGCTCGGCAACCTCGGCAACGCGCTGGACGCCGTCGCCGCAGGCACCGACGACGCCGCGCTGCACGAGCTGCGGGAGCGGGTGACCGCGGAGGGCGTCGCCGTGCTGGCGGCCGCCGGCGTCGCCCACCGGGACCCGGCCGAGCAGGCCCGCACGGTGCGCGCGTCGCTGCGCATGGAGCCGGTGGCCGGCGAGGAGCGGGCCGGTTCGTCGTCCTGGCAGAGCCTGGCCCGCGGCACCGGCTCGATCGAGGCGGACCACCTGAACGGCGAGATCGTGCTGCTGGCCCGGCTGCACGGGGCGGCGGCGCCGCTCAACGAGGCCCTGCAACGGCTGGCCGGGGAGTTCGCCCGCACCGGCCGGGCGCCGGGCTCGCTGACCGGACCGGAGCTGGCGGCGCTGCGCGCGCTGTGAGCCGTGTGCGGCGGTTCGCCCGGCTCGCCCTGTGCGCGGCTCAGACCATCGGGTCGTCGGGCCCGTACGGGCGCAGCCGCAGGGTGCGGGCGTCCGTCTCGCGCATCCGCTCGGCGTGGCGGACGAGTTCCTCCAGGTCGTCCCGTCCGGCGTGCAGGAAGCGCCCGTGCAGCGCGTCGAAGCGCCCGCGGGCGACGTCCACGGTGACCGCGACCATGTAGGGGATGGAGCCCCAGCTGGTGGTGTCGCGGAACATCGGCATGCCGGCGGTCATGTCGGTGGCGACGGCGCCGGGGCTGATGTCGAGGATCACCACGTGGTGCTCGGCGAGCGAGTCGGCGATGTTGTCGGAGAGCTGGAGCAGCGCGCCCTTGGAGGTCGCGTACGCGGTGTAGTGGCCGTCGGGGCGCAGCGCGAAGCCGGAGTTGAGGTTGACGACACGGCCTCGGCGGCGGCGGACCATGCCGGGCAGCACGCAGCGCAGCAGGTTGTAGGGGCCGCGCAGGTTGACCTCGACGACCTGCCACCACTGGTTGACGTCGGTCTCCCAGAGCGGGACCTCGGCGTGGTCGACCTGGCCGGCGTTGTTGACCAGCAGGTCGACGGGGCCGAGGTCGCGTTCGACGACGCGGACGGCTTCGCGGACCGAGCCCGGGCGGGTCACGTCGGCGGCGACGGCGACGCCGCGCGCGCCGTGCCGCACGCACTCCTTGAGGGTGTCGGTGAGCGTCTCCTGGGTGCGGCCGACGAGGCCGACGGCCATGCCCTCGGCGGCCAGGCCCACGGCGAGTTCCCGGCCGATGCCGCGGCCGGCGCCGGTGACCAGCGCGACCTGTCCCGTGAGCGATCCCGTCGGCATGCCGTGCTCCCTCCGTCCGTCCGTGACCACCCGCGGTCCGGCCCCGCATTCTGTCGCCCGGCGGGCCGCACCGGCGCGGGTGAGCGCCCGCGACGCGGGCGGGCCCACCCGTTCGGGGGAAGGCGCCGCGCGGCGCCTCCGCCGGGGAGGGGATGACCTACTGGCTGGTAGGGAGTAGTAACGTCGTCGGGGCGGTGCACCGGTCCGCACATACCGGTGCTCCCGAACCGCCGGACAGCAGCAGCTGGGCCACTTGTCGCTGGGTGACCCCCAGCACCACCGAAGGGCAACTGAGTGAGTGACATCGCGCGCGTCGGAGTGATCGGCTGCGGACTCATGGGATCGGGCATCGCGGAGGTGTTCGCCCGGGCGGGGCTGGACGTCCTGGTCGCCGAGGCGAGCGGGGAGGCGCTGGAGTTCGGGCGCGCCCGGCTGACCAACTCGCTGGACACCGCCGTGAAGCGCGGCAAGCTGTCGCAGGAGGAGCGCGACGAGGCGCTGGGCCGGCTGGCGTTCACCGTCGACCTGACGGACTTCGCCGACCGCGACCTGGTGGTCGAGGCGGTGGCCGAGCGCGAGGACGTCAAGGTGAAGATCTTCGAGACGCTGGACCGGGTGGTGGAGCGCCGGGACGCGATCCTCGCCTCGAACACCTCGTCGATCCCGATCGTGAAGCTGGCCGCCGCCACCTCCCGCCCGGAGCAGGTGATCGGCCTGCACTTCTTCAACCCGGCGCCGGTGCAGAAGCTGGTCGAGGTGATCCCGACCCTGACGACCTCGGCCGCCACCACCGACCGGGTGGAGGCGTTCGCCACCGAGGTCCTGCACAAGGCCCCGATCCGCGCCCGCGACCGGGCCGGTTTCGTGGTGAACGCGCTGCTGGTGCCGTACCTGCTGTCGGCGGTGCGGATGTTCGAGTCCGGGGTGGCGACCGCCTCCGACATCGACAAGGGCATGGAGGCCGGCTGCGCCCACCCGATGGGCCCGCTGCGGCTGTGCGACCTGATCGGCCTGGACACCATCGTCTCGATCGCCGAGTCGATGTACGACGAGTACAAGGAGCCGCTCTACGCCGCTCCCCCGCTGCTGTCGCGGATGGTGGACGCGGGCCTGCTCGGCCGCAAGTCCGGCCGCGGCTTCTACGACTACACCGCCACCGCCTGACCGCCGGCGCCCGGCGGCCGGGCGCACCGGCCCCGCGTCAGCTGTTGATGACGTAGCTGTCGCCGTAGACCTTCCACTTCAGCGGCGGGTTGAGGTCGAAGTTCCTGGCGTTGAGGAAGACCAGCTGCTCGGTGTCGACCCGGCTGGTGTCGGCGTGGGCCTCCTCCTGCTTCATGACGACCTTGCGGGCGTCCAGGAAGGCCTTCAGGTAGGTGGCCTCGTCGCCGCCCTGGGCGGGGGACTTGGCCTTCTTCAGGGCGGCGGCGCGGATCCCGCCGAAGCTGTCGGAGCTGGTGCCGGGGCCGTGCATGACGATGGCGTCGTAGTAGACGAACTGGCCGAGCGCGCGCAGGCCGTCGGCCTTGGCCTGGTTGACCGAGGGGTTGAAGTAGACCCGGTCGCGCTCCTCGTTCTGGGCCTGCTGGAAGACGGTGTCCTTGGCGGCGGTCGCCCAGTCGCGCTCGAAGGCGGAGCCGAGGCCGGAGTGCGAGTCGGTGCCGTTGACCTTGCGCAGCGCCGGCAGGTACTTGGCGAGGATGTTGCCCGGCTTCAGGTCGGTGTAGTGCTCGACGAGTTCGAGCATGTCGCCGGTGCCGGAGCAGAAGCCGATGATGCCGGCGGTGTAGCCGCGGCCGTCGTTGATGTCCTCGATGTACTTGTACTGGGCCTTCCAGTCGAGGGAGGAGTTCTCGGCGCTGGACACCAGCTGCATGGCGATGTCCTTCTTGTGCGGGTCGTCCAGACCCACGGCGGCGAGCCGGACGCTGCCGGCGGCGGGGGCGGGGGCGGCGTGGACGGCTCCGGCGGCCGCGACGGTGGCCGGGGCGGCGACCAGCAGGGCGGCGAGGGCGAGGCGGGCGGTGCGGGCGGTGCGGTGCTGGGTACGCATCTGACGCTCCGTTTCCCTGGTCCGGACATGGGGGTGGCCGGACCCCTGAGAGAGGGTTAGGAAAGTTTCCTAACTTGATTGAAGCGTTCACGTCGGTCGTGGCGCAAGGGGGTTGCCCGCAAAGGCACGCGGAAGGGCCCCGGCCGGAGATCCGGCCGGGGCCCTTCCGTCGGCGCGCCGGACGCGTCACGCGCGTCCGGACGCCGCGCTGCCTCAGGCGCCGCGCAGCACCGCGCCGGTGCGGGCGACGGCCTCGGCGACGGCCGCCTCGCGGGCGGCGCTCGCCTCGTCGGCGGTCAGCGTGCGGTCCGCGGCGCGGAACCGCAGCGCGTACGCCAGCGACTTCCTGCCCTCACCGACCTGCTCGCCGGTGAAGACGTCGAACAGCCGGATCGCCTCCAGCAGTTCGCCGGCCCCGGCGCGCAGCGCGCCCTCCACGTCGGCGGCCGGCACGGCCGCGTCGACGATCAGCGCGACGTCCTGGGTGGCCACCGGGAACCCGGAGACCGCCGGGCCGTCGACCCGCGCGGCGCCGTCGGCGGCCAGCAGGTCCAGGTCCAGCTCCATCGCGCCGGTGCGCTCGGGCAGGTTCATCGCCTTGACGACGCGCGGGTGCAGCTCACCGGCGTGGCCGACCACGCGGTCGGTGCCGGCGACCACCAGCTCGGCGCAGCGGCCCGGGTGCCACGGCATCAGCCGGCCCTGGCGCACGGTCAGCTCGACCCCGGCGGCGCGGGCCACCGTGCGGGCGGCCTCGATCGCGTCGGCCCAGATCGCCGGCGCGCCCTTGCCCCACCAGCCGGACGGCAGCCGCTCGCCGGCCAGCGCGACGGCGACCCGGCGCGGCTGGTGCGGCAGCGCGGCGTCCAGCGCGGCCAGCTCCTCGTCACTGGGCCGGCGGTCGACGGCCGGGCGCGGGGCGACCGAGCGCTCGTCCTTCGGCAGGAACACCGTGCCCGTCTCGAAGATCGCCAGATCGGTGTTGCCGCGGCCGACGTTGCGGCGCAGCGCCCCGAGCAGGCCGGGCAGCAGCGTGGTGCGCAGCCCCGGCTCCTCGTCGTTGAGCGGGTTGACCAGGGTGACGGTGGTCCGCCGCCGGTCCCCCGGCTCCAGGCCGAGCGCCTCGAAGGAGGCCTCACCGACGAACGGGTAGTTGTTGACCTCGACGTAGCCGGCCCCGGCCAGCGCGACGCCGACCCGGCGGTGCATCCGCTGGGCCTCGGTCAGGCCCTTGCCCGGCGGGACGGCGGGCATCCGGGCGGGGACGTTGTCGTAGCCCTCCAGCCGGATGACCTCCTCGGCGAGGTCGTAGGGGTCGGTGAGGTCGGGGCGCCAGGTCGGCGGGGTGACCTCCAGGACGTCGGCCCCGGCGACCGAGCAGCCGATCTCCTGCAGGCGCCGGGTGACGGTCTCGCGGCCGTACTCGGTGCCGGCGACCCGGTCGGGCAGGTCGGCGGCGATGGTGATGGTGCGCACCGGGTGCGGGGCGGCGATGTCGGTGACACCGGCCTCGGCGGTGCCGCCGGCGATCAGCACCAGCAGGTCGACGGCGCGCTGCGCGGCGGCGCGGGCGGCCTCGGGGTCGACGCCGCGCTCGAAGCGCTTGGACGCCTCCGAGGGCAGCTTGTGCCGCTTGGCGCCGCGGGCGATGACGACCGGGTCGAAGTGCGCCGCCTCGATGATCACCTCGGTGGTGCCCGGGCCGGCGGCCGGGTCGAGGATCTCGGTGGAGGCGCCGCCCATGACGCCGGCCAGGCCGATCGGGCCGCTGTTGTCGCAGATCAGCAGGTCCTCGGCGGACAGCTTGCGCGTCACGCCGTCGAGGGTGGTGAGGCTCTCGCCCTCCTCCGCCCGGCGGACCGTGATCGGGCCGTCGACGCGCTGCTTGTCGTAGGCGTGCAGCGGCTGGCCGACCTCCAGCATCACGTAGTTGGTGATGTCGACGGCGAGCGAGATCGGGCGGATGCCCGCCTTCTGCAGCCGGCGCTGGAGCCAGATCGGGGACTTGGCGGCCGGGTCGAGGCCGACGACGGTGCGGGCCACGAAGCGGTCACAGCCGGCCGGGTCGTTGACCTTGACCAGGTAGCCGAAGGAGTTGGCCGGCGGCACGTCGAGCAGCGCCGGGTCGGCCAGCGGCAGCCCGTAGGCGGCGGCGGCCTCGCGGGCGACGCCGCGCATGGACAGGCAGTAGCCGCGGTCCGGGGTGACGGCGATGTCGAGCACCTCGTCGACGAGCTGGAGCAGCTCGATCGCGTCGGTGCCGGGCTCGTACTCGGGCGGGAGCACGATGATGCCGTTGTGGTCGTCGCCCATGCCGAGCTCGCGGGCCGAGCAGATCATGCCGGCCGAGGTCTGGCCGTAGGTCTTGCGGGCGGAGATCGGGAACGGGCCGGGCAGCACGGCGCCGGGCAGGACCACGACGACCTTGTCGCCGACGGCGAAGTTGCTGGCGCCGCAGACGATCTCCTGCGGCTCGCCGGTGCCGTTGGCGTCGCCGACGTTGACGAAGCAGTGCCGGATCGGCTTCTTGAAGCCGGTCAGCTCCTCGATGGAGAGCACCTCGCCGACCACCAGCGGGCCCTTGAGGTCGCCGCCGAGCTGCTCGACGGTCTCGACCTCCAGGCCGGCGCGGACCAGCCGCTCGGCCACGTCGCGGCCGGTCTCGCCGGCCGGCAGGTCGACGTACTCGCGCAGCCAGGAAAGCGGGACGCGCATCAGATCTCCATCCCGAACGGGAGGGTGAAGCGCACGTCACCCTCGACCATGTCGCGCATGTCGGCGACGTTGTGACGGTTCATCAGGATCCGCTCCAGGCCCAGGCCGAAGGCGAACCCGCTGTAGCGGTTGGGGTCCACGCCGCAGGCGACGAGCACCCGCGGGTTGACCACGCCGCAGCCGCCGAGCTCGATCCAGCCCTCGGAGCCGCAGGTGCGGCAGGGGCGGTCCGGGTTGCCGACCGACTCGCCGCGGCACACGAAGCACTGCAGGTCGATCTCGGCGCTCGGCTCGGTGAACGGGAAGTAGGAGGGCCGCCAGCGCAGCTCCAGGCCGTCGCCGATGAGGGTCGAGACCAGCTGCTCGATGGTGCCCTTGAGGTCGGCGAAGGTGATGCCCTCGTCCACCGCCAGGCCCTCGACCTGCCGGAAGACCGGGGTGTGGGTGGCGTCCAGCTCGTCGGTGCGGTAGACCCGGCCGGGGCAGACCACGTAGACCGGCGGCTCCCGGTCGAGCAGGGTGCGGGCCTGGACCGGGGAGGTCTGGGTGCGCAGCACCACGCCGGAGTCGGCGGAGCCGTCCGGGGCCTGGACGAAGAAGGTGTCCTGCATGGAGCGGGCCGGGTGGTCCGGGCCCAGGTTGAGGGCGTCGAAGTTGAGCCACTCGGCCTCGACCTCGGGGCCCTCGGCGACCTGGTAGCCCATCGCGACGAAGGTGTCCTCGATGCGCTCGGCCAGCGTGGTCAGCGGGTGGCGGGCGCCGCGCGGGGTGCGGTCGTAGGGCAGGGTGACGTCCACCGCCTCCTCGACCAGCACGCGGGCGTCCCGCTCGGCCTCCAGTTCGGCCTGCCGCTTGGCGAGCGCCTGGTTGACGGCGCCCCGGGCCTGGCCGATCAGCTTGCCGGCGGCGGCCTTGGCGTGCGGGGGCAGGGCGCCGATCTCGCGGTTGGCGAGGGACAGGGCGGAGCGGTCGCCGGTGTGGGCGACCTTGGCCTGCTTCAGCTCGTCGAGGCTGGTGGCGGCGGCGAACGCGGCGACGGCCTCGTCCCGGGCCGCCTCCACCACCTCGGGCTTGAGGGCCTCGACCTCGACCGGGTCGTACGACTTGTTGGGTGCCGACATCTCTATCTTTCCCGTGCTCCTGCTCGTCCGTGCTCAGGTAAGGGGCTCGTGCCTTCGCGTCACGCCCGGCGTGGCCGGGGCACGGGCAGCCGTTCTCCGAACCGGGGAGGCGGGGTGTCCGCGGCGCAGCCGCGCGGGGCGTTCCACAACGCCAAAGGTCGAGTGTAGTCGCAGCGCGTAGCGCAGCTGCCGTCAAGCCCGCCCGGGGTGCCGACTACGGCAGGCCGTGTTCGGCGTCCATGCCCCTTCAGAGCATGAAGTCGGGGATCCCGGCGGGCAGGATGAATCGGAACCGGGCGCCGCCGCCGGGTGCGCGGTCGACGCGGATCGAGCCGCCGTGGGCCTCCACGATGCCCTTGACGATGTAGAGGCCGAGCCCGGTGCCGCCGCGCTTGGAACCGCGCCAGAAGCGGGTGAAGACGCGCGGCACCGCTTCCTCGGGGATACCGCTGCCTTCGTCGCTCACGGTGACCGCTGTGCCTTCCACGATGCGGGGCGGGGTGCCGGGGCGCTCCCAGACGGGGGCCTCGACGACCTCCTTGGCCGGTGCCACCTCGATGGTGACAGTCCCCTCGCCGTGCCGCACGGCATTTTCCAGCAGGTTGGCGAGCACCTGGTCGACCTTGTCGGGGTCGGCCCACAGCACGGTGAGCGGCTCGCTGACCCGGATGTCGAAGCGCTCCTCGGCGATGCCGGTGGCCACCTTGCGCTCGACGTGCCGGCGCACGGCGGCGGCCAGGTCGACGACCTGCTTGCGCAGCTCCAGCCGGCCGGCGTCGATCCGGGAGATGTCCAGCAGCTCGGCGATCAGCCGGGTGACCCGGTCGGCGTCGGCGTCCACGGTCTCCAGCATCAGGCGCTTCTGCCCGTCGGTGAACCGCTCCCACTTGGCGAGCAGGGTCGCGGTGAACCCCTTGACGCTGGTGAGCGGCGAGCGCAGCTCGTGCGCGACGGTGGCGATCAGCTCGGCGTGGCTGCGTTCGGTGCGCCGGCGCGCCTCGGTGCCGCGCAGGGCGATCACCAGCCGCTCCAGCGGCCCCCCGGGGCGCTCGCGGACGTAGCGGGCGGAGACCAGCACCTCGCGTCCGCCGGGCAGCAGCAGGTTGCGCTCCGGCTGGCCGGTGCGCACCGCCAGGCCGCCGTAGGGGTCGGTCAGCTGCCACCAGCGGCGGCCGTCGAGGTCCTCCAGCGGCAGGACGTCCTCCAGGGCGCTGCCGAGCGCGTCCTTCGGGGCGACGCCGGTCAGCCGGGCGGCGGCCCGGTTGAAGCGGACCACCCGGCCCAGGGCGTCGGCGACCACCAGGCCGTCCGGCAGGTCGTCCGGGTCGAGCTCTGGCCCGCTGCCGACCATGGGTGTCCTCCCCGATTACCCACCGTGTCTTTCCCCCCACCGAGGCAGACCCTAGCGCCTCACAGCCTCGGGTAATAGGGCCCGCGACGAGTTCCCGGCACGGGTCGGCGCACGGGTCACCCCGCGGCGCGGCACCCGCCCGGCGAGCGCTGGGCGCGGGCCGAGGCGTAGAGGCACACGGCGGCGGCGGTGGCCAGGTTGAGGCTCTCGGCGTGTCCGTGGATCGGCACGCGCACGACCTCGTCGGTCAGTGCGCGGGTCTCCTCCGGGAGCCCCCACGCCTCGTTGCCGAACACCCATGCGCCCGGTGCGCCGAGGGTGCCCTCGTCGAGTTCCCGGTCGAGGTCCCGCTCCCCCGCGCCGTCGGCGGCCAGCACCCGCACCCCGGCCTCGCGCAGCCGGCCGATCGCCTCCTCGACCGGCACGCCGACGGCGACCGGGAGGTGGAACAGGCTGCCGACCGAGGCCCGCACGGCCTTCGGGTTGTAGAGGTCCACGGAGGCGTCGGTGAGCACCACGGCGTCCGCGCCGGCCGCGTCGGCGGTGCGCAGCACGGTGCCGGCGTTGCCGGGGTCGCGCACGTGGGCGAGCACGGCGACCAGCTTGGGGCGGGCCGCGAGGACGTCGGCGAAGGGCGTGTCGATGAAGCGGCAGAGCGCGACGATGCCCTGCGGGGTCACGGTGTCGCAGATCCCGGCGATGACCTCGTCGGTGGCGGTCAGCACCGGCAGCCCCTCGTCCAGGGCGGCCCGGACGATGCCGGCGTGGCGTTCGGCGGCCTCCGGCGTCGCGTAGACCTCGACCACGGCGTGCTCGTCGGTCCCCGGCAGCCTGCCGAAGGCGACGGCCTCCCGGACGGCCTGCGGGCCCTCGGCCAGGAAGCGGCGCTCCTTGGTGCGCTGGTTGCGCTTGGCCAGCCGGCGGGCGGCGACGACGCGCGGCGAGCGCAGGGAGGTCAGCAGGGGGGTGTCGGTGCTCGGCATGGTCTCGTTCTCTGGAGGCGCTGAAGGACGGGGTCAAAGCAGGACCGGACCCGCAGGCGAGCCTGCGGGTCCGGTCAGAGCTCAACCGATCTCGGAAGATCAGGCGGCGTCGGCGGCGGCCTTCGGGGCGTTCACGTCGGCCGGCAGCGCCTTCTGGGCCACCTCGACCAGGGCGGCGAAGGCACCCGGGTCGTTGACGGCCAGGTCGGCCAGCATCTTGCGGTCGATCTCGACGCTGGCGGCCTTCAGACCCTGCACGAAGCGGTTGTAGGTGATGCCGTTGGCACGGGCCGCAGCGTTGATGCGCTGGATCCACAGCTGACGGAAGTCGCCCTTGCGCTTCTTGCGGTCGTTGAAGTTGTAGACCAGCGAGTGGGTGACCTGCTCCTTGGCCTTGCGGTACAGGCGCGAGCGCTGGCCGCGGTAGCCGCTGGCGCGCTCCAGGATGACCCGGCGCTTCTTGTGGGCGTTGACTGCCCGCTTGACGCGTGCCACTTGATTACTCCTTGAGTTGGACCACGGACTGCTTCACGTGGTCCGTCATTCGAATGGGTCGGGAAGGATCAGCTGCCCCGCACACGACTCGCGCCGGGCGGGAGGGCGATCACTTGCCGAGAAGCTTCTTGATCTTCTTGGCGTCGGCGGGGGCCAGCTCGATCGTCCCGGCCAGCTTGCGGGTCAGCGTCGAGGGCTTGTGCTCCAGGAGGTGGCGGCGGCCGGCGCGCTCGCGCAGCACCTTGCCAGAGCCACTGATCTTGAAGCGCTTGCTGGCGCCACTGTGCGTCTTCTGCTTCGGCATTTCGCCGTATCTCCTCGTCGGTCCGTCCACGCCCGCGCGGTGTGCGCCGCGCGGGCGTGAAGGATGGATCTGCGGTGACCGGGCGGGACGCCCCGTCACCCTGGTGGCCGGTCTCCCGGGCCTTCCTGACCCTGGGGGTCAGGCGCCCTGGGAGGCCTCGGCCGGCTGCTCGACCGGAGCGGCGGCCTCGGGGGCCTCCACCTCGGCGGCGGCGTCCTGGGCCTCGGCAGGCTCGTCGGACTCGGCAGTGGCGGCGTCGGAGCCGGCGGTCCGGCCCTGGCGCTCGGCCTTGCGGGCGTCCGCGGCGGCGCGGGCCTCGGCCATCGCCTCGGTCTTCTTCTTGTGCGGGCCGAGAACCATGATCATGTTACGGCCGTCCTGCTTCGGCGAGGACTCGACGAAGCCCAGGTCCTGGACGTCGTCGGCGAGCCGCTGGAGCAGACGGAAGCCCAGCTCGGGGCGGGACTGCTCACGACCGCGGAACATGATCGTGATCTTGACCTTGTCGCCCTGCTTGAGGAACCGGACGACGTGACCCTTCTTGGTGTCATAGTCGTGCGGGTCGATCTTCGGCCGGAGCTTCATCTCCTTGATGACCGTGTGCGCCTGGTTCTTGCGCGCCTCACGGGCCTTCATGGCCGACTCGTACTTGAACTTGCCGTAGTCCATGAGCTTGCACACCGGCGGCCGGGCGGTCGCCGCGACCTCGACCAGGTCGAGGTCGTACTCCTGCGCGAGCTCCAGCGCCTTGGCAAGCGGCACGATGCCGACCTGCTCGCCGCTGGGACCGACGAGTCGCACCTCGGGGACGCGAATCCGGTCGTTGATGCGGGGCTCGGTGCTGATGGGGCCTCCTCGGTTGCACCTTCTGCGATGCGGCCGTCGGACGGCGGTCGCACGTAGTGGACTCGACCACTGGGCGGGGCTTCATTCGTGCTGCGCTGTACCCGGCTCCGTTCGGCCGTTCACACCGCGACACGAAAAAAGCCCCGCTCGGTACACAAGCGGGGCTCCACACAACCGGGGGCGGCACCCGGTGAGGGGCGCTGCGGCGACCGTCGGCACACTGGGCGCCCGTCGCGGACCGGACCCGTCGACCGCGAGGCCGATCAGGTGGGAGACTTTCGCGGTTGCCCTCTCGGGCCTCCTGGGTGGAGCCTCCACTTGCTGGCCGGACCTCCGTGAGGACGTCTGGCCGGTCAGTCTCGAAGCATACAGCGCCGAGGGGTCGAACGCTATTCCGCCCCCGCGTGCCCCGGCTTGTACGCTCCCTCTGTACGGACACCGGCACGACGGAACGAGCCCCCTTTGAGCAGCGAGCCCACCCAGACCCCCGCCGCGGACGACGAGGCGATCGGCTTCGACGACCTCACCCGGGACATCGCGGAGGTCCCGGCCGTCGAGGTGATCACCACCGTCGCGGTGCACCTGATGAGCGCCGCCGCCGTGAAGTGCGGCCTCGCCGAGGGCGGCGAGAAGGACAAGGACCTCGACGAGGCCCGCAAGCTCATCACCGCGCTGGCCGGGCTGGTCACCGCCGGCGCCCCGGAGATCAGCAACTTCCACGCCGCGCCGCTGCGCGACGGCCTGCGCTCGCTGCAGCTGGCCTTCCGCGAGGCCTCGATCGTCCCGGACGCGCCGGGCGCGGGCCCGGGCGAGAAGTTCACCGGTCCGGTCTACTCCTGACGTGACCCGCGCGGGGGCGCGCGGACCACGGGGGGTCGTGGTCCGCGCGCCCCCGCTCCCGGGAACGCGCCTAGCGCCGGTAGAGCGGCTCGCCCGGCAGCCCGGCGCTCGCCGGCAGCACCGCCAGGTCGAGGCCGCGGTCCAGCCGCACCCGCAGCACCGGGTCACCGGCCACCGCCTGCCCGACCCGCTGCGCGGCCGCCTGCATCCCGGCCTGGTCCAGCGCCGGGTCCAGGACCACCGCGAGCACCCCGTCGGAGTCCTCGGCCGGGGCCAGCAGCCCGGCGGTCACCTGCGGCTCGGCCGCCAGCAGCGCCCGGACCGCCTCGCGCACCTCGGGGTCGGCGGCCGGCGGCAGGTAGGGCCGGTTCTCCGCCAGCGCCCGCAGCCGGGCCCCGGACAGCTGGAACGGCACCGGGCCGGCCGGGTCGAGCAGCAGGGTGTCCGCCCGCTCGGAGAAGGCGACCATCGCGGCCTGCGGGGCGGCGGTCGGCGCCGGACGGGCGTCCGCGCGCCAGCGGGCCAGCGACTCCAGCGAGGTGAAGGCCGGCAGCGCGCGCCGGCCGTCGGCGGCCTCCAGCACCGGGACGGCCATGTCGCTCGTCTTCTCGTGCCGGTGCCCGTGCGCGTCCACCTCGACCTCGCCGAGGATCGCCACGATCGGCACCATCAGCCGGGTGGGGGTCAGCGCCGCGAGCACCTCCGGTTCGGCCGCGCGGTCCTGCGCCCAGCGGGCGAGCGCGGCGGCCAGCGCCGGATCGGCGGTGCCGTCGTCGCCGGAGAAGCCCGGGTCGGGGATGTTCTTGCCGACGAACGCCGGGTTGGAGAAGTCTTTGCGGTCCACCCGGCCGACCCTATGCCACCGGTCCCCCGCCCCCACACGGACCGAAGGTCCCCCGTCCGTCCCCTACCCGTGGGTAGACCCGGTGTGGCAGTCTGCGCCCATGGCCACGCTCGAAGCCGCCGCCACCGGCGGCGCCCGCACCGCGTCCGCCCCCTCGCCGGCCGCCGACCGCGCCCGGTACGACCGGGCCACCGCCCATCTGGACGGCCCGGTGGCCGTCGTCGACCTGGCGGCCTTCGACGCCAACGCCGCCGACCTGGTGCGCCGGGCGGGCGGCAAACCGATCCGGGTGGCCAGCAAGTCGGTGCGCTGCCGCGCCCTGCTGGAGCGGGCGCTGGCCGTGGAGGGGTTCGCCGGGGTGATGAGCTTCACCCTCGCCGAGTCGCTCTGGCTGGCCCGCTCCGGCCTGCGCGACGTCCTGCTCGCCTACCCGTCCAGCGACCGGGCGGGCTTCGCCGAGCTGACCGCCGATCCGCAGCTGGCCGGGGCCGTCACCGTGGTACTGGACGACCCCGCCCAGCTGGACCTGGTCGACGCGGTCCGGGCCGGTTCCGCCGAGGTGCGGGTCTGCCTGGAGCTGGACACCTCGCTGCACCTGCTCGGCGGGCGGGTGCGGGTCGGCGCGCGCCGCTCCCCGCTGCGCACGCCCGAGGACGTGGCCGCCTTCGCCGAACTGGTGCAGCACCGCCGGGGCTTCCGGGTGGTCGGGCTGATGGCCTACGAGGGGCACGTCGCCGGGGTGGGCGACGCGGTGCCCGGCCGACCGGTGCGCTCCGCGCTGGTGCGGACGATGCAGAGCCGGGCGCGGGCCGAGCTGGCCGGGCGCCGGGCGGCCACGGTGCGGCTGCTGCGCCGGGTGGCCGAGCTGGAGTTCGTCAACGGCGGCGGCACCGGCAGCGTCGAGTCGACCGTGGCCGAGCGCGCGGTGACCGAGGTGGCCGCCGGGTCCGGGCTCTACCAGCCGCAGCTGTTCGACCACTACCGGGCCTTCCGCGGCCGGCCGGCGGCACTGTTCGGCCAGCCGGTGGTGCGCCGCCCCGGGGTCGGCGTGGTGACCGTGCTCGGCGGCGGCTACCCCGCGTCCGGCGCGCCCGGCCCGGACCGCTCCCCCGTGCCCTACCTGCCGCCGGGGCTGCGCTACGACCCGATGGAGGGGGCCGGCGAGGTGCAGACGCCGCTGCTCGGCGCGGCCGCCGACGACCTGCTGATCGGCGACCGGGTCTGGTTCCGGCACGCCAAGGCCGGGGAACTCTGCGAGCGGTTCGCCGAGTTGCACCTCGTGGAGGGGGACGCGGTGGTGCGCACCGTACCGACCTACCGGGGCGAGGGACACACCTTCCTCTGACCCGTGCGGGGCCGCGGTTCCACTACCGTGGGGAAGGACACCGGAACGTACGGAGGGGGAGGCCGTGGAGGCCGAGATCGCGCAGCTGGTGACCACGGGTGCCACGACGGTGGTCGGACTGATGGCCACCGAGGCCTGGACGCAGGTGCGTTCACGGCTCGCGGGGCTGCTGGGGCGCGGCCGGGACACCGCGGAGGTGTCCGCCGAGCTGGAGGAGATCCGGGTCGAGGTGGTCCGGGCGGACGGCGACGAGGAGCTGGTCGGCGACCAGGCCGCCGAGCTGCGCAACCGGATCCGCCGGCTGCTCCGCCAGGACCCGCAGGCAGGCGGGGAGCTGCGCGCCCTGCTGGAGGAGTTCACACCGCGGACGACAAACGTCACGGTGTACAACCAGACGATCAGCGGCGGGACGCACTACGGCGTCATCCAGGCGGGCCGCATCGATCACGTCCACCAGACCCCGCCGGCCGCGCCCAGCGGCAGCTGAGCCTTCCGGAAAACCTTGCCCCCACCTTAAGCAGGCCCGAAGGGATGCCTAACCCAGGCGCCCCCTCGGGCCTTTGCGCTGCTCGGGGGGCTACATTCCGTCAAAAAGTGGCTCACAACGCACTATTGCCAGCTGGTCTAGTCCAATCATACGCTCAGCCCCAGGGGCCGCGCGCCGGGTCGACCGGTCCCTCGGGCAGACGTGCCCGGCAGTCCCCCACAGCTTCGACCCGGTTCACGGTCAAGGAGTCCCCACCCCATGTCCATCAAGCGAACCGCCATGTCCGTCGGCGTCGTCGGCGCCGCGTTCCTCTCCGTCTCGGCCGTCGGCATCGGCACCGCCGCCGCGCACGGCACCGTCACCAACCCGGTCAGCCGGGTCGCCGCCTGCTACGCCGAGGGTCCGGAGACCCCCAAGTCGCAGATCTGCAAGGACGTCGTGGCCCTCGGCGGCACCCAGCCGCTGTACGACTGGAACGAGGTCAACCTCCCCAGCGTCAACGGCGCCCACCAGGCGCAGATCCCGGACGGCAAGCTCTGCTCCGCCGGCCGCGACAAGTACAAGGCGCTGGACCTCGCGCGCACCGACTGGCCCGCCAGCCCGGTCACCGCCGGCAAGGTCGACTTCAAGTTCCGCGTCACCGCCGCGCACCAGGGCAACCAGACCATCTACATCACCAAGCAGAGCTGGGACCCGACCAAGCCGCTGAAGTGGTCCGACCTCGACGCGGTGCCGGTCGCCCAGGTGCCCACCTCGCGCACCTCGGACAACGGCTACTACAACTACAGCGGCACCCTGCCGCAGCGCACCGGCCGTCAGCTGCTCTACATGGTGTGGCAGCGCACCGACAGCCCGGAGGCGTTCTACAGCTGCTCCGACGTCGACTTCGGCAAGGGCGGCACGGCCGCCGCCGTGTCGGCGCTCTCCGCGCAGGCCCCGGCCGCGCCGAGCGAGGAGCAGATCACCGCCGGCCAGTCCAAGTCCACCGTCGCCCACCACGGGCACGGCGGCAACGCCGAGGAGCCCGCCGGCCGGGTCGTCGCGGCCGACAGCGCGGCGGTGGGTGGCGGTTCCGCCACCGGCCCGCTGCTGCTCACCGGTGCCGCCGCGATCGGTGTCGGCTGGGCCGGCATGGTGCTCCGGCGCCGTCGGGTCGAGGCTGTGCGACACGACGGCTGACCGCCGGAAGCCGGGGCCGGGCCGCTCCATCCCCCGTTCGGCCCGCCCCGGCCGATCCCCCCTCGAAGAGCGGTGAAGGCCCGCCCGGAGTCGTTCCGGGCGGGCCTTCGCCGTGCGTGAGCCGAGTGGTGACCGGTCAGGTGTTGGCGGTGCCGTTGGCACCGGCATCCGGACCGCCGGGGATGCCGGGGATCGACGGCAGCTTCCCGCTGAAGTCGCCGATGCCCTTGACGATGGTGTCCATCACCGCGACGTCCGGCGCCTTGGCGGCGACGTCGAAGCCCAGGTGCACCGAGACCAGCGACTTGCCGTCCGCGGAGGGGAAGACCACCGTCTGGACGTAGCCGTCGTTGCCCTTGGCGGCGTCGACCTTCCAGCGGACCAGGTAGCCGTCCCGGCCGTCCACCTTGACCGGCTCGGACTTGAGCTCCTCGTGCGAGACGATCTCGTTGTAGGAGTCCTTGGCGGCCTTCTCGATGTCGGCCTTGGCCGCCGCCTGCACGTCGGTGCCGCCGCCGTCGATCCGGCCGGTGTTGGCACCGCCGAGGGAGCAGGAGCCGCCGCCCTCGCAGTCGTAGGGGCCGATGCTGAGCGCGGCGAAGCCGTCGCGGGTGGTGCCGCCCTCCCAGCCGGAGGGGACGGGCAGGACCAGCCGGTTCACGACGTCCACGGCCCGGTCGCTGCCGGTGTTCCGGCCGCCGTTCCCGTTGCCCTGGCCGTTGCCGTTCCCGTTGCCCTTGCCGCTGCCGCCCTTGCCGTTGCCCTGGCCACCGTCGGTGTTGCCGTCACCGCCGTTGCCGTCACCGCCCGGGCCGCCGAAGTCCGGAAGCCCGCGCCACCCGTTCTCGCCCTCCTGCCCGGGCGGGCCGGCGGGACGCGCGACGCGGTGCCGCTCGCCGTGGTCGTCCGTCGCCAGGTAGGTGACGCCCGAGCCGACGCCCAGGCCGAGCACGGCCGCCACCGCCGCCGCGATCACCACCTTCGACGGCTTGCGCCGCCGCTTCGGGGGCGGCGGCACCGGCGAACCGTAGGCGGTGCCGAAGGGCGGCGGCTCCGGGTAGCGGACCGACGGCCCGCCGTCCAGCACCTCGCCCTCCAGCACCCGGGGTCCGGCGGCCTCGTCCGGCCCCGGAGCACCGGCCGCCGGGGCCTCCGGCGGCGGCGCGTCCGAGGGTGCGGGCCGGGTGTTGGCCGTCCACCCCTTGCCGTCCCACCAGCGCTGCGGTCTCGGGTCGCTGGTGATGTCCTTCGGGTCCGGGTACCACCCGGCGGGGATCTGCTCACTCACGACAAAGAATCTAAAGGCAGCCGGATAAGCGCGAAATCAGCTGGGCCCCGAATTCCGGCGTTTTCCATGAGATTACGGTGAGAAGGCGGCCCGCGGCCCGCCGGAGCCCCTACAGCGGGGTCACGTAGGCGCCCGCGATCCCGCCGTCCACCAGGAACTCGCCCGCCGTGATGAAGGAGGAGTCGTCGCTGGCGAGGAAGGCCACCGCGGCGGCGATCTCCTCCGGCCGGGCGAAGCGGCCGAGCGGGATGTGCACCAGCCGGCGGGCCGCGCGCTCCGGGTCCTTGGCGAACAGCTCGCGCAGCAGCGGGGTGTCCACCGGCCCCGGCGACAGCGCGTTGACCCGGATGCCCTCCCGGGCGAACTGCACGCCCAGCTCCCGGGACATCGCCAGCACCCCGCCCTTGGAGGCGGTGTAGGAGATCTGCGAGGTGGCGGCGCCCATCCGGGCCACGAAGCTCGCGGTGTTGATGATCGAACCGCGCCCGTGCCGGCGCATGTACGGCAGCGCCGCCCGGCAGCAGAGGTAGACCGAGGTCAGGTTGACCTCCTGGACCCTGCGCCAGGCGTCGAGTTCGGTGGTGAGGATGGAGTCGTCCTCCGGCGGCGAGATGCCGGCGTTGTTGAAGGCGACGTCCACGCTGCCGAAGGTCTCGTAGGCCTCGTCGAAGAGCGCCTCGACCATCGCCGGGTCGGTGACGTCGGTGTGCACGAAGAGGCCGCCGACCTCCCCGGCGGCCGCCTTGCCGGTGGTCTCGTCGACGTCGGCGCAGACCACCTTGGCGCCCTCGGCGGCGAGCCGGCGGGCCGAGGCCAGGCCGATCCCGCTGCCCGCGCCGGTGATCACGGCCGTGCGGCCGACCAGCCGGCGGCAGACCGGCGCCGCGGGCTGCGCGGCCTTCTCCGACTTCTCGGAGGCGCGGGGGTGGTGGGACTGGTGGGTCACCGGGTGCTCCTACTCCTCGGTCCGGATGAAGACGTTCTTGGTCTCGGTGAAGTGCGCCAGCGCCTCCGGCCCCAGCTCGCGGCCGATCCCGGACTCGCCGAAGCCGCCGAACGGCGTCCAGTAGCGCACCGAGGCGTGCGAGTTGACCGACAGGTTGCCCGCCGCGACGCCCCGGGCCAGCCGCAGCGCCCGGCCGAGGTCGCGGGTCCAGATCGAGCCGGACAGCCCGTACCGGGTGGCGTTGGCGAGCCGCAGCGCGTCCGCCTCGTCGGTGAACGGCAGGACCACCGCGACCGGGCCGAAGATCTCCTCGGTGACGGCGGGGACGTCCGGGTCGGTGGGCGCCAGCACCGTCGGCGGGTACCAGCAGCCGGGCCCGTCGGGCACCGTTCCGCGGGCCAGCACCGGCAGTTCGGGCGTCACGTACGACGCCACCCGGCGGACGTGGGCGGCCGAGATCAGCGGGCCGAGGTCGGTGCGCGGATCGGCCGGGTCGCCGGTGCGGATCCGCTCGACGGCGGGCAGCAGCAACGCCAGGAAGTCGTCGTAGGCCTCGCGCTGGACCAGGATCCGGCTGCGGGCGCAGCAGTCCTGGCCGCTGTTGTCCAGGAAGGACATCGGGTCCGCGGCGCCTTCGAGGTCGGCGTCGGCGAAGACGATGTTGGGGCTCTTGCCGCCGAGTTCCAGGGTGACCCGCTTGGCCCCGGCGGCGCAGCGGGCGGCGACCTCCTTGCCGACCGCGGCCGACCCGGTGAAGACGATCTTGCGCACCGCGGGGTGGTCGACCAGCGCCCGGCCGGTCACCGGACCGGCTCCCGGCACCACCTGGAACAGGCCCTCCGGCAGCCCAGCGGCGAGGGCGAGTTCGGCCAGCCGCAGTGCGGTGAGCGGGGTCGCCTCGGCGGGCTTGAGGAGGACGGCGTTGCCGGCGGCCAGCGCGGGCGCGAAGCCCCAGGCGGCGATCGGCATCGGGAAGTTCCACGGCACGATCACGCCGACCACGCCGACCGGCTCGTGGAAGGTGACGTCCAGGCCGCCGGCCACCGGGATCTGGCGTCCGGTCAGCCGCTCCACTCCCCCGGCCGCGTACTCCAGCAGGTCGCGGACGTTGCCCGCCTCCCAGGTGGCGTTGCCGACCGGATGGCCGGCCTCGGCGACCTCCAGCGCGGCGAGTTCGGGGACGTGCACCTCCACCTGGTCGGCGAAGCGGCGCAGCAGCCGGGCCCGTTCCCCGGGGGCGAGGGCGGCCCAGCCGCGCTGCGCCCCGACGGCGCGCCGCACGGCCGCGTCCAGCTGCCCGGGGGTGGTGTCGGGGACGGTGCCGAGGACCTCGCCGGTGGTGGGGTTGCGGACGGCGTGGGCGGCGGGCTGCGCCTCGGTGAGGGTGGTGGTGTCGATGGTGCTCACATCCGCTCGAAGGATCGGTAGCGCTCCCAGTCGGTGATCGCGCTGTCGTAGGCGGCCTGTTCGACCCGGGCCATGTGCAGGTAGTGCTCGACCACGTCGTCCCCGAAGGCGGCGCGGGCGAGTTCGCTCGTGCCCCACAGGTCGGCGGCCTCGCGCAGCGAGCCGGGCACCCGGGCGTAGTCGTCGGCGGCGTAGGCGTTGCCCAGGCAGGGGGCGGGCAGTTCCAGCTTCCGCTGGATCCCGTGCAGTCCGGCGGCGAGCATGCCGGCCACCGCCAGGTACGGGTTGACGTCGCCGCCGGGCACCCGGTTCTCCATCCGCAGCCCGACGCCGTGCCCGACGACCCGGTAGGCGCACGTCCGGTTGTCGCGGCCCCAGGCGACGGCCGTCGGGGCGAAGGAGCCCGGGCGGTAGCGCTTGTAGGAGTTGATGTTCGGCGCGTAGAGCAGGGTGAACTCGCGCAGCGCGGCCAGCTGTCCGGCCAGGAAGTGGCGCATGGTGTCGGTCATCCGGCCGTCCGCGGCGGCGAAGGCGGGCGCGCCGACGGCGTCGCGCAGCGACAGGTGGATGTGGCAGCTGTTGCCCTCGCGCTGGTCGTACTTGGCCATGAAGGTGAGTGCGCAGCCGAGTTGGGCGGCGATCTCCTTGGCGCCGGTCTTGTAGACGCTGTGCTGGTCGCAGGTGGTGAGCGCGTCGGCGTAGCGGAAGGCGATCTCGTGCTGGCCGAGGTTGCACTCGCCCTTGGCGGACTCCACCACCAGGCCGGCGCCGGCCATCTCGGTGCGGATCCGGGAGAGCAGCGGCTCGACCCGGGCGGTGCCGAGCAGCGAGTAGTCGGCGTTGTAGAGGTTGGCCGGGGTGAGGCCGCGGTAGCCGCCCTGCCAGGCCTGCTCGTAGGTGTCGCGGAAGACCAGGAACTCCAGCTCGGTGCCGATGTCGGCGGCCAGGCCGTGCTCGGCGAGCCGGGCGATCTGGCGCCGCAGCAGTTGCCGGGGCGCGGCGGCGACCGGGTGGCCGCCGTGGGCGGCCAGGTCGGCGGTGACCTGGGCGGTGCCCGGCTGCCAGGGGGTCAGGCGCAGGGTGGACAGGTCGGGGCGCATCGCGAAGTCGCCGTAGCCGGTCTCCCAGGAGGAGAGCGCGTAGCCGTCGACGGTGTTGAGCTCGACGTCGACGGCCAGCAGGTACTCGCAGGCGTCGGCGCCGTGCTCGGCGACCTCGTCCAGGAAGAAGCGGGCGGCGAAGCGCTTGCCCTGGAGGCGGCCCTGCATGTCGGTGAAGCCGAGGGCGACGGTGTGGACCACGCCGGCGTCGACCAGGGCGCGCAGCTCGTCCAGGGTCAGCGGGGCGCGGCGCGGCGGGGTGCCGGGGGCGGCGCCGGGCTCGGTGCCGGGCGCGGTGGTGCCGGGGCCGCCGGGCGCGGTGGTGCCGGTGGTGCCGGGTGCGGTGGTGCGGTCGGACATGGCGGACGCCCTCCTCGTCGATCACGCAGCGAGACCAAGCGGTCACAGCGAACCGTACGGCCTGTCGCTCGGGGCGCGGAAGAGGGCGGACGGGTGTGGCGCGCCGAGGTGCGAGGTTGACGAGGGATCAGGCGGTACGGGAGGAGAATGCGCGCCATGGATCGCAGGCCTTTTGTCGGCGTCAGCACCTATCTGGTGGACGCGAGTTGGAGCGACTGGCAGGAGCGCAGGGTGGCCCTGCTGCCGCAGCGGTACACCGCCTACGTACAGGACTCGGGCGGGATCGCGGTGCTGCTGCCGCCGGACGCCCCCGAGCGCGCGCCGGAGGTCCTCGCCCGGCTCGACGCGCTCGTCATCGCGGGCGGGCCGGACATCGATCCCGCCTACTACGGGCAGCCGCCGCATCCGCTGAGCGACATCGACGCGGTGGAGCGGGACGCCTGGGAGAGCGCGCTGCTGCGGGCGGCCCTGGCGGCGGGGATGCCGCTGCTGGGGATCTGCCGGGGCATGCAGGTGCTCAACGTGGTGTGCGGGGGCACGCTGGTCCAGCACCTGCCGGACGTCCTGGAGACGGACGTGCACGGCGGAACGCCCGGCCGCTACGGCACGCACCTGGTGCGGCCGGTGCCGGGCACGCTGCTCGGCGGGCTGCTGCCGGAGCCGGAGCTGACCGTGCCGACCTTCCACCACCAGGCGGTGGACCGGCTGGGGACGGGGCTGCGGGTGAGCGCGCACGCGCCGGACGGGACGGTGGAGGCGGTGGAGGGGCCGGGGTTCACGCTCGGGGTGCAGTGGCATCCGGAGCAGGGGGACGACCTTCGGGTGATGCAGGCGCTGGTGCGGGCGGCGACGGCCGCGCGGCCGGTGCAGCTGGAGCCGGTGGAGGTGTAGTCGGTGGAGGTGTAGCCGGCGCGGGCGCGGGTGGTGTCGGTCCGGGCGCGGGGGCCGGGCACCGGGGCCGGGCCGCTCCTACGGCAGGGGCAGTCCGGCCGCCGTCGCGATCACCCCGGCCACGCCGGCGGCCAGCAGGGCGAGCACCACCCCGCGCCGGGCGGCGACCAGCCAGAGCAGCGCGAGGGCCAGCACGGCCCACTGCCAGCCGTGGGCGAGCGCCGCGGCGAGCGGCAGCGCCGAGCCCGCGATGGCGCCGATGACGGCCGGGCCGGCGCCGGTGAGGAAGTCCTGCACCCGCCGGTCGGCGCGCAGCCGGTCGAAGTGCCGGCCGCCGATGATCACGAACAGGAAGGACGGCGCGAAGGCGACCGCCGCGGCGAGCAGTCCGCCGGCGATCCCGGCGGCCGCGTAGCCGACCACGGCGACGGTCTGCACCACCGGCCCGGGGGTGACCTGGCCGAGGGCGACGGCGTTGAGGAACTGTCCGTCGGTCATCCAGTGGTAGCGGTCGACGGCGTCGTCCTGCATCAGCGGGATGATCACGAACCCTCCGCCGTAGGAGAGCGCGCCCACCTTGAACGCCACCCAGGCCACCGCCCCGAGCCCGCCCAGCGCGGGCAGTGCGGTGGCGAGCGGCAGCAGGCCGCCGGCGCTGCGGCGGGGGCCTTCGCGGCCGGCCCGCTCGTCGCGCCGCCGGACGGCGACCTCGGCCAGCCCGGAGGCGATCAGCACCAGGACCAGCCAGGGGCCGGTCAGCACGGCGGCCACCGCCCCGGCGAGCGCGTACCCGGCCCAGCGGGCCCGCGCCGCCCGGCCCCGGCCGGCCCGGCCGAAGCTGGCGGGCACCAGCGAGGTGGCGGCCTGCACGGCGACCGCCGGGACGGCCGCACCCGCGCCGGCGGCCGCGCCGAGCACCCAGGCCGGCGGGTCGCCCGCCAGGAACAGCACCGCGAGGGCGAGGATCAACGCCAGGCCGGGCGCGATGAAGCAGACCCCGCCGACCAGCGCGCCCGGGGTGCCGCGCAGCCGCCAGGCGGTGAGGATCGCGAGCTGGGTGGAGGCCGGGCCGGGCAGCAGGTTGGTCGCCGCGATGCCGTCCTCGAACTCCTCCGGGGAGAGCCACTTGCGGCGCTCCACGCAGAGCCGGCGCAGCAGCAGGATGTGGGCGGGCGGCCCGCCGAAGCCGGTGATGCCGATTCGGCCCCATTCGCGGGCGATCATGGCCAGATTCACCCGTCCGGTCGCTTCCATGCGCGTCTCCCCTGTTCAGCGGCGGCGCGACGATACCCGACGGGGGTTACCGCACGGCAATGACAACGGTCTCCAGTGCAGCCTTTGGATCTTCGTACGATCTGCGGTTCACTTCGAGTGCGGGGTGCTCGCACACCCCGCCCCTTACCCCCGCGCGTTCATGAGTTCCAGGAGAGGACTTCGATGGCCGGCCACGAGCACTCCCACCATGATCATGGGCATGACCAGAAGCAGCAGTCCCACGGCGGACCCGGCGGTCACGGCGGTCACGGCCACGGGGGCCACGGGGCCCACGGCGGCCACTCGCACGGCGTCGCCGCCGATGCCGACCGCCGCTGGCTGGTGAGCGCGCTCGCACTGATCGTGGTGTTCATGGCCGGCGAGGTGGTGGTCGGCTTCGCGGCCGAGTCGCTGGCGCTGATCTCGGACGCCGCGCACATGCTCACCGACGCCGCCTCGATCGTCCTCGCGCTCATCGCCATGCGGCTCTCCGCCCGCCCGGCGCGCGGCGGCTACACCTACGGCCTCAAGCGCGCCGAGATCCTCTCCGCCCAGGCCAACGGCGTGACCCTGCTGGTGCTGTCCGCCTGGCTCGGCTACGAGGCGATCCGCCGGCTGTTCGAGCCGCCGGAGGTGACCGGTTCGCTGGTGCTGATCACCGCACTGGTCGGGGTCGTGGTGAACCTGGCCGCCACCTGGTGCATGTCCAAGGCCAACCGCAGCTCGCTGAACGTCGAGGGTGCCTTCCAGCACGTCCTCACCGACCTGTACGCGTTCATCGCCACCGCCGTGGCCGGTGTGATCATGGTGACCACCGGCTTCGCCCGGGCCGACTCGATCGCCTCGCTGATCGTCGTCGCGCTGATGCTGAAGGCGGGCATCGGCCTGGTCCGCGACTCCGGGCGGATCTTCCTGGAGGCCGCCCCCGCCGGCGTCGACCCGGACGCGGTGGCCGACCGGCTGGTCGCCCAGCCGCTCGTCGAGGAGATCCACGACCTGCACATCTGGGAGATCACCTCCGGCCAGCCCGCGCTCTCCGCGCACATCCTGGTCACCCCGGGCGGCGACTGCCACGCGGTGCGGCGCGAGCTGCAGCGCCGGCTCGCCGGCGAGTACGGCATCACCCACAGCACCCTCCAGGTCGACCACGTCGGCGAGGACGAGGCGGGCGCGCTGCTGCAGATCACCCACCCCGGCGACCTCACGCCCGAGCACTGCGCCGACGCCCACGGACCCGTCCACCGCGCCGGGCCGCACGAGCACTAGGAGGCCGTCCGTGTCACCCCGGTACGGCATGATCGGAGGCGTGACCGCACCCCGTCTGATGCTGCTCGACTCCGCCAGCCTGTACTTCCGGGCCTACTACGGCGTACCGGACACCCTGCGCTCGCCGCAGGGTGAGCCGGTCAACGCCGTCCGGGGCCTGCTGGACTTCATCGCCCGGCTGGTCCACGACCACCGGCCCGACCAGCTGGTCGCCTGCATGGACGCCGACTGGCGCCCCCAGTGGCGGGTGGACCTCATCCCCTCGTACAAGACCCACCGGGTCGCCGAGGCCGCCACGGACGGGGAGGAGGAGGTGCCGGACACCCTCGCCCCGCAGGTGCCGGTGATCGAGCAGGTGCTGGACGCGCTCGGCATCGCCCGGATCGGCTCCCCCGGCTACGAGGCGGACGACGTGATCGGCACGCTGACCGCGCGCGCCACCGGGCCGGTGCAGATCGTCACCGGCGACCGCGACCTCTTCCAGCTGGTCGACGACGCCCGCGCGATCACCGTGCTCTACCCGGTCAAGGGCATGGGCAACCTCCAGGTCACCGATGACGCGCTGCTGCTGGAGAAGTACGGCGTGCGCGGCGCCCAGTACGCCGATCTGGCCGCCCTGCGCGGCGACCCGAGCGACGGCCTGCCCGGCGTCAAGGGCATCGGCGAGAAGACGGCGGCCCAGCTGATCCACGAGTACGGCGACCTGGACGGCATCCGCACCGCCGCCCAGGACATCGGCTCGGCGCTCACCCCGGCCCGGCGCCGCAACATCCTGGAGGCCTCGGCCTACCTCGACGTGGCCCCGACCGTCGTCCGGGTCGCCGCCGACGCCCCGGTGCCCGACGTCGACCCCGCCCTGCCGGGCGAACCGCTCGACCCGATGACACTGGAGGCGCTCGCCGCCCGCTGGGGCCTCGGCACCTCCCTGGACCGCGTCCTGGAGGCGCTCGCCGCCCGCTGACCCACCCCGCCCGCCCCCGGGGCCCGTCGCACTCGCCCGCGACGGGCCCTTCGCTTTGCCGTGCCGTGAACTCTTGACCGCAATCTACTTTGCGATGCAAAGTTGACGGGCCGGCTCGACATGACGACACGACGTCACCAGGGGGGACCATGGACACACTGCACCGGGACGCGGCGGCCGACGGCCCGGCCGAACTGCTCGCCGCCACGGAGGGCCTGCGCGCCCGGGCCCGCACCCGCCTGCGCGGCTCGGGCGTCCCGCTGCTCGGCTTCGGGCTGCTGGCGGCGGCGGCCGTGCCGATCGCCGGACAGGCCTACAACTTCGCCGCCAACGGGCGCAGCGTCACCTCGTACCCCTACTTCGCGTACTCGGAGTACATCGGCCTCTGCGTCCCGCACTCCCTCGACGGTCCGTGTTTGGAGGGCGAGTTCGACGGGGCCATCCTGCGCTTCGTCGGCTGGGGCCTCTGGTACGCCCTCCTCCCGCTGGCCTGGTTCGCCCTCGCCCGCTGGTACCGGCGGCGCGGCGAGACCCGCGGCATCGTCCCGCACCGGGGCGCCTGGCTCGGTACGGCGGCCGCCGCCGGCGTCCTGGTCGCCGCCGTCCCGGTCGTCCTGGTCTTCGCCCACCGGGTGCCGTTCAGCCTCTCCCTCCTCGGCAACTCCTACGCCTCCCCCTGGTACGTGGTCGGCCTCGGCCTGCTCGTCCTCGGCCTCACCGAGCACGACCGGCTGGTCGCCGGCACCGGGCTCGTCCACACCGCACTGCTCACCGCCTACCTCTCGGGCGTGTGGGGCGACGGCTGGCTGCCGTGGCTCGACCACCTCGACACCGCCTGGGCGAACGCCGCCCAGCCGAAGGCCCTGCTGCTCGCCGCGGTCCTGCTCGCCCCCGGCCTGGCCCAGTGGACCGCCGGGCGCCGGGCGCCCGCCGCATCCCGTACGGTCACCTCATGAGCGTTGCGGACGACACCGAGGAGCGGCATCCGACCCTGGCCCTGGACGACACCGTCCACCAGCGGGTCCGGCTCGGCATCCTGGCGATCGCCCGCGAGGCCGAGAGCGTCGAGTTCGCGTTCCTCAAGCAGGAGTTGGGGCTCACCGACGGCAACCTCTCGCGCCATCTGAAGGTCCTGGAGGACTCCGGCCTGGTCGCCGTCAACAAGGGCTACGCGGGCCGCCGCCCCCGCACCTGGATCACCCTCACCCCCACCGGCGCCCAGGCCCTCGACCGCGAACTCCGCGCCCTCCGCGCCCTCGTCCACCGTCTGGAAGCCGCCGGCCCCCCACCGAGCTGAGCACGGCGGAGTGGGAAGTCGGCGAGAGCGACTTCCCACTCCGGAAGCCTCGGGCACCGGTGGGCCGGTGGGCCGGTGGGCCGGTGGGCCGGCAGACGCCGTACGCGGGCACCTCGGGAGCAGGAAGTCGGACCGGCCGACTTCCTGCTCTGGGGCCTCAAGGCACCGGCGTTCCCTGCCCGGCCCCGCGCCCACCCGTAAGGGGGCCGGCAGGAGCCACACACAAGCGCCGCCACCAAGCCGCGCGATCCAATGACTCAGGAGTAGGAAGTCGGACCGGCCGACTTCCTGCTCCACGTGCGCCCGCCCCCGCTCCAACCGGTTGCCCTCGCTCAGTCCGAGCGAGGGCAACCGTGGTCGGGCGGAGCAGTCGTGGAGTGGGAAGTCGGCCGATCCGACCTCCCACTCCGGGCACAGGGTGCTTCCGGGAGAGCGTGTATCTGGCTGCGCCTCTCACCGGAGTGACCTCGACCAGCAACAGCAAGCAGCGGCGAGGCGAAGCCGAAGCCGCACAGGGCGAAGCCCACACGCGCGGCGAGGCGAAGCCGAAGCCGCACAGGGCGAAGCCCACACGCGCGGCGAGGCGAAGCCGAAGCCGCACAGGGCGAAGCCCACACGCGCGGCGAG
>NZ_JBHVTL010000029.1:57410-57910 GCF_042884635.1 Kitasatospora sp. NPDC058115 | reverse complement strand
GGGCGAAGCCGAAGCCGCACAGGGCGAAGGTCGTGGAGTGGGAAGTCGGCGAGAGCGACTTCCCGGCAACTCGGGGATCGCTGTGGGGTGGGAAGTCGGCTCAGGTGGCTTCCCGCTGCGGGGGCTCGGGGCACCGGTGGGCCGGCAGAAGCCACACGCAGGCACCCCACCCGGGCCGGGCGATCCCGCGGCTCGGGAGTAGGAAGTCGGACCCGCCGACTTCCTACTCCACGCGCGCCCGACACCAGCAGGGTGCCCACACCCCGGCCGGACGGGACAGCCGCGGAGTAGAAGATCGGCCGATCCGACCTCCCACTCCAAGAACTCCGGCAGAAGCCACACGCGATCCCGCGGCTCGGGAGCAGGAGGTCGGACCCGCCGACTTCCTACTCCACGCGCGCCCAACACCAGCAGGGTGCCCACACCCCGGCCGGACGGGACAGCCGCGGAGTAGAAGATCGGCCGATCCGACCTCCCACTCCAAGAACTCCGGCAGAAGC
>NZ_JBHVTL010000029.1:11298-57312 GCF_042884635.1 Kitasatospora sp. NPDC058115 | reverse complement strand
GCCACACGCGATCCCGCGGCTCGGGAGCAGGAGGTCGGACCCGCCGACTTCCTGCTCCACGCGCGCCCGACACCAGTGGGAAGTCAGCCGGTCCGCTCGGCCGGGTGGCTCGGGGTGGGTCAGCTGACGGAGGAGTAGGCGATGATGCCGCGGCGCAGGCCGTCGACGGCCTTGCGGGCGGTCTTGCGGAGGTCGGCGTCCTCGCCGGCGGCGTCCTGGATCTGGCCGAGGACGTCGATCAGCTGCTTCGTCCAGCGGACGAAGTCGCCGGCCGGCATGTCGGCGTCGCGCAGGACGGAGTCCAGGGAGTGGCCGAGGGCCCAGCGGTAGGCGGCCCAGGCGAAGCCGAGGTCGGGTTCGCGCTGGCCGACGCCCTCGGCGGTGTTGATGCGGTGCTGCTCCTCCAGGGCGTCGAGGTGGCCCCAGATGCGGACCATCTGGCCGAGGGCCTCCTTCGCCGCGCCTTCGGGCACCCGGGGGGCGGTGGCGTCGTCGGACTGGCGGGCCTCGTAGACCAGCGCGGAGGCGCAGGCGGCGAGTTCGGCGGCGGCGAGGCCGCTCCAGACGCCTTCGCGGATGCACTCGGAGGCGAGCAGGTCGAGTTCGCCGTAGAGCCGGCCGAGCCGCTTGCCGTCGTCGGTGACGGTGTCGCCGCTGAGGTAGCCGAGGTCGGTGAGCAGCCCGCAGACCCGGTCGAAGGTGCGGGCGATGGTGTGCGTGCGGGAGCGCATCTTGCGTTCCAGCAGCTCGGTGTCGCGGTGCAGCCGGTGGTAGCGCTCGGACCAGCGGGCGTGGTCCTCGCGCTGGTCGCAGCCGTGGCAGGGGTGCTGGCGCAGCGTGGTGCGCAGCCGGCTGATCTCGGGGTCGTCGGCGGCGGCCGCGCGGCCGCGCCTGAAGCGCTCGGGCTCCAGGTGGCCGGCCTTGGTGCGCAGGGCGGAGGCGAGGTCGCGGCGGGACTGCGGGCTGCGCGGGTTGAAGGACTTGGGGATCCGCACCCGCTCGATCGCGGCGACGGGGTGCGGGAAGTCGATCATCGCGAGCCGCTTGACCTGCCGTTCGGCGGTGAGCACCACCGGGCGCGGCCCGTCCTGGTAGTCGGGGTGGCGCGGGCCGCCGCGCGGGGAGCGGTTGACGGGCGGCAGGCCGGGGTCGAGGACGAGTGCGAGGCCGGCGAACTTGCCGGTCGGCACGTGGATGACGTCGCCGGGCTTGAGCTGCTCGATGGACTCGGCGGCGGCGGCGCGGCGCTGGCTGCTGCCCTCGCGGGCGAGTTCGTTCTCCCGGTCCTTGAGCTGCCGGCGCAGCGCCATGTACTCCTCGAAGTCGCCGAGGTGGCAGGTCATGGACGCGCGGTAGCCGTCCAGGCCCTCCTCGTTGCGCTGGACCTGGCGGGCGATGCCGACCACCGAGCGGTCGGCCTGGAACTGCGCGAAGGAGGTCTCCAGCAGTTCGCGCGAGCGGTGCCGGCCGAACTGGGAGACCAGGTTGACGGCCATGTTGTAGGACGGCCGGAACGAGGACTTCAGCGGGTAGGTGCGGGTGCCGGCGAGGCCGGCCAGTGCCTCCGGGTCGAGGCCGCGCTGCCAGAGCACCACGGCGTGGCCCTCGATGTCGATGCCGCGCCGCCCGGCCCGGCCGGTGAGCTGGGTGTACTCGCCGGGAGTGATGTCGGCGTGGGTCTCGCCGTTCCACTTGACGAGCTTCTCCATGACGACGGAGCGCGCCGGCATGTTGATGCCCAGGGCCAGGGTCTCGGTCGCGAAGACGGCCTTGACCAGGCCCTTCACGAACAGCTCCTCCACGACCTCCTTGAACCGCGGCAGCATGCCGGCGTGGTGGGCGGCGATGCCGCGCTCCAGCCCGTCCAGCCACTCGAAGTAGCCGAGGACGTGCAGGTCCTCGTCGGGGATGTCGGCGCAGCGCTCCTCGACGATGGCGCGGACCCGGGCGCGGTCGCCGTCCTTGTTGAGGCGCAGGCCGGAGGAGAGGCACTGCTGGACGGCGGCCTCGCAGCCGGCCCGGCTGAAGATGAAGGTGATGGCGGGCAGCAGGCCCTCGGCGTCGAGCCGGTCGATGACGTCGACGCGGCCCGGGGTCCAGACCCGGCCGGGGCGGCCGTTGGGCATGGAGCGCCCCCGGCCGCGGCCGAAGCGGTCGCGCGGGTTGCGGTCGAGTTCGCTGCGGGCGAGGCGCACCAGTTCGGGGTTGACGGCCTTGCCGGGGTTGCGGAGGCTGCCCTTGGGCCGGCCGTCGCGGTCGGGGCTGGCGAACAGGTCGTACATCCGGTTGCCGGCCATCACGTGCTGCCAGAGCGGGACGGGCCGGTGCTCGGAGACGATGACGCGGGTGCCGCCGCGGACGGTGTCCAGCCAGTCGCCGAACTCCTCGGCGTTGGAGACGGTCGCGGAGAGCGAGACGAGGGTGACGGACTCGGGGAGGTGGATGATGACCTCCTCCCAGACGGCGCCGCGGAAGCGGTCGGCGAGGTAGTGGACCTCGTCCATGACCACGTAGCCGAGGCCGTCGAGGGTGCTGGAGCCCGCGTAGAGCATGTTGCGGAGCACCTCGGTGGTCATCACCACGACCGGGGCGTCGCCGTTGACGGAGTTGTCGCCGGTGAGCAGGCCGACCTTGGCGGCGCCGTAGCGCCTGACGAGGTCCCCGTACTTCTGGTTCGACAGCGCCTTGATCGGCGTGGTGTAGAAGCACTTGCGCCCGCCCTGGAGGGCGAGGTGGACGGCGAACTCGCCGACGATGGTCTTGCCGGAGCCGGTGGGCGCGGCGACCAGGACGCCTTCGCCGTTCTCCAGCGCCCGGCAGGCCTCCAGCTGGAAGTCGTCCAGCGGGAAGTCGTAGAGCTGTTGGAAGCCGTGGAGGGCGGTGGCCTGTTCCTTGGCCCGGCGACGGGAGGCGGCGAAGGCCTCCGCGGGGCTGAGCTCCCGCTCGTCGGAGGGCTCCCGGCCGTCGAGGGGCGCGCGCTCAGGGGTGTTCATCGCCGTCCGGGGGTCGCGGGGGTCGGTGGTGTGATCTCGCATCTCAGCGAGAGGTTACCCGGCGGGACTGACATCGATAGCACCGTTTTTTCCGGGCAAGGGATCGCTTCTCTCTCACATCCATAGTTGCAAATGTCTTCAAGCGGTCACGAAACGACCGGCTTCGGACGACTCCGGTCATCCGTGGTGACACGCCGTGCGGCCTGCCTACATTCGGTGCCACGCCCCGGTGATCCCCACCGGGCCCACGGGAGGAGCGGACGATGGCGAACCTGGAGACCTCGCTCAAGGAGGCCATGGCCATCGAGGGCGCGATCGGCGTCGCCCTGGTCGACTACAGCAGCGGGATGGCTCTCGGCACCCTCGGTGACGGCGGCGAACTGGACCTCAATGTCGCCGCCGCCGGGAACACCGACGTGGTGCGGGCCAAGATGCGCGCGATGGAGCACCTCAACCTGCTCGACAACGAGATCGAGGACATCCTGGTCAGCCTGACCAGCCAGTACCACCTGCTCCGGCCGCTGACCACCCAGAGCGGCCGGGGGCTGTTCCTCTTCCTCGCGCTCAACCGCGCCCGCGCCAACCTCGCGATGGCCCGCCACCAGCTGAAGCGGATCGAGACCGCGCTGGAGATCTGACGGCCGGGGACGCCCCCGGGGAGGGGAACAGGGAGGGAACGCCGTGGCGGTCGTGCTGTACCAGGCCAAGGCCGAGTTCTTCCGGATGCTCGGCCATCCCGTCCGGATCCGGGTCCTGGAGCTGCTGCAGGCCGGCCCGACGCCCGTGCGCGACCTGCTGGCGGAGCTGGAGGTCGAGCCCTCCCGCCTCTCGCAGCAGCTCGCGGTGCTGCGCCGGTCCGGCATCGTCACCGCCACCCGCGAGGGCAGCACGGTGGTCTACGCGCTGGCCGGCGGGGACGTCGCCGAGCTGCTGCGGGCGGCGCGGCGGATCCTCACCGGGCTCATCGCGGACCAGCACGTGCTGCTCGCCGAGCTGCGCGCCGCCGCGGACTGAGCCCGCGGCGGCGCCGGCCGGACCCCGGCCACGGGGGCCGGACCGCGCCGCGCGGGCCGCTACGCCAGCAGCCCGGCCAGCCCGGCCGCCAGCACCTCGTACTCGGGCGCCCGGTTGTACAGCTGCGCGCACACCCGCAGCACCCCGCCGCCCGGCCACGGGCGCGCCACCGTCCGCACGGCGTGCCGCCGCCACATCGCGGCCATCAGCTCCTGCGCCTGCGGCAGCGTCTCGGCGACCCCGGGCGGCAGCCGCAGCGCGCGCATCGACAGCCCCGCCGAGGCGGGCAGCGGCGCCAGCCCCACCCGCTCGGCGACCAGCGCGGCGCCGTACCCGGCGAGCCGCTCGTTGTGGGCGCGCACCGCTCCCGGGCCGAACGCCTCCAGCAGGTCCAGACCCGCCGGGGCGGCCAGGTAGGGCGTGTAGTCCAGGGTGCCGCGCCACTCCACGGAGGCCGGGTAGCCCTGGTGGTCCTCCCAGGAGAGGATCAGCGGGCGGATCTTGCCGGCCCACTCCGGGCGGACCACCAGGACGCCGGTGGCCCTCGGGGCGAAGGCCCACTTGTGCAGGTTGCCGAACCAGAAGTCGGCCTCCGCGGGGACCGGCCCGGCCAGCATGCCGGGCTCGTGCGCGGCGTCCACCACGGTGGTCACCCCGCGCCCGCGCAGGGCGTGCAGCAGGTCCGGGGTGGCGACCCGGCGGGCGGTCGGCGAGGTGATGCCGTCCAGGACGGCGAGCACGGTGCGGTCGGTGACCGCGGCGAGCACCCGCTCGCGCACCGCCTCCCCGTCGGGCAGGTCCAGCGGCAGCGCCACCGTGCGCAGCTCGGCGCCGGCGTCCTCGGCGCGCCGCCGGACGGCCTCGGTGACCGTGCCGTAGCCGTGGTCGGTGACCAGCACGTGGTCCCCGGCGGAGAGCGGCACATTGGCCAGGGTGACGGCGATCGCGTCGGTCACGTTGGGCACCAGGGCGAGCAGGTCCGGCTCGGTGCCGAGGGCGGCGGCGATCCGGGCCCGGGCGCCGGCGACGCGGGCGGGCAGGTCGGCGAAGAAGCCGTCGGGGTCGGCCTCCTGCTCCTCGTGCAGCCGCCGCTGGAGCTGCTGGACGGGGACGGGGACGGCCCCGAAGGAGCCGTGGTTGAGGTGGACCACCGCCGGGTCCAGCGAGAACAGCGTCTCGGTGCCGGCCAGCGGCTCGGGCGGTCCGGCGGTCCGCGGGGCCTCGGTCATGCGCTCCTCCTGTTACCTGGATCACGTGATGTGTGACATTTCACATGTCGTTCCACTGGTCGGCGAGCCGTTCCCGCGGCGACCATCGGGCGGTGACCATCACCGACTCCTACCTCTCCCTCAGCGCCCGGACCGGCCGCTTCGGCTTCGGTGCCCCGCGAGCGATCTCGCTCCACCAGGACGGTACCCGCCTGCTGCTGCTCCGCTCCAGCGGCCCCGAGGACGCGTTCGACCACCTGCACCTCCTCGACCTCGCCACCGGCGAGGAGCGCGAGGTCGCCGACCCCACCGCGCTCGCCCCCGGCCGCACCGGCGCGACCGACGCCCTGCCCGCCGTCGAACGCCGGCTGCGGGAGCGGAGCCGGCTCACCGCCGCCGGCATCGGCACCTACGCCGCCACCCCCGACCTCGCCGTCGCCGTCTTCGCCCTGGACGGCCGGCTCTTCCGCACCGAGACCGCCACCGGCCGCAGCACCGAGATCCCCACCGCCGGCCCGGCCTTCGACCCCCGCCCCAACGCGACCGGCGAACTCGTCGCCTACGTCGCCGACGACGCCCTGTACGTCGCCTCCGCCGACGTCCCCGGCCGCCAGCGGCTCAGCCCGGACGACGGCGCCCGCTGGGGCGTCGCCGAGTTCGCCGCCGCCGAGGAGCTGGGCCGCCACCGCGGCCACTGGTGGCGCCCGGACGGCGGCGCCGTGCTGGCCGCCCGGGTGGACGAGTCCGCCCTCCCGCCGCGCCACTTCGCCGACCCGGCCCACCCCGAGCAGGCCCCCGAGCAGTTCGCCTACCCGCAGGCCGGCGGCCCCAACGCCGAGGTCCGGCTCTGGGTGCTCGGCCTGGACGGCACGCGGGTCGAACTCGCCTGGGACACCGCCGCCTTCCCCTACCTGTGCGCCGCCGAGTGGGCCGGCGACGAGGAGCTGCTGCTCACCGTCGCCGACCGGCTGCAGCAGAACGTCCTGCTGCTGAGCGCCGACCCGGCCACCGGCACCACCACCGAACTCTCCCGCACCACCGACGCGTTCTGGGTCGACGACCTGCCCGGCACCCCCGCCCGGCTGGACGACGGCCGGCTGCTCACCGTGCTCGACACCCCCGAGGCCCGCGGCCTGGCGCTGGACGGCAAGCCGCTGGACACCACCGCTCTGCAGATCCGCCGGGTGGTCGGTCGGCTGCGCGGGAAGCTGCTCTGCGAGACCGGCGAGGGGGACCCGTTCGACCAGCACGTCCACCTGGTCGACCCGGACGGCGGCGCGCCCGAGCGGATCTCCGAGGGCCCCGGCGTGCACAGCGCCCTGGCCGCCGGCGAGACCCTGCTGCTCACCTCGGCCGGCCCGGACGGCGTGCGCCGCGAGGCCCTCACCCCGCAGGGCGTCACCGCCCTGGCGGACCGCTCGGCCGCGCTGCCCCACCGGGTCCGCCCGCAGCTGGCCCGGGTCACCGAGCGCGCCCTGCCGAGCGCCGTGGTCTACCCGCGCGGACACGTGCCCGGCCGCCGGCTGCCCGTGCTGCTCGACGTCTACGGCGGCCCCGGCTACCAGGCGGTGGCCAACGAGCCGCGCCGCTGGCAGCTCAAGCAGTGGTGGGCCGACCAGGGCTTCGCGGTGGTCACCGTCGACAACGGCGGCACCCCGTTCGTCTCCCCCGCCTTCACCCGGACCATCTTCCGCCGGATGTCCCAGGTGGCACTGGACGACCAGGTGGACGCGCTGCTCGCGCTCGGCGCCGCGCACCCCGACCTCGACCTCGGCCGGGTCGGCGTGCGCGGCTGGTCCTACGGCGGCTACTTCGCGGCGATGGCCGTGCTGCGCCGCCCGGACGTCTTCCACGCGGCCTGCGCGGGCGCCCCGCCCACCGACTTCCGGCTCTACGACACCGCGTACACCGAGCGCTACCTCGACCTGCCGCAGGCGAACCCGGAGGGCTACGCGGCCGACTGCCTGCTGGACGACGCGCCGTCACTCACCCGGCCGCTGCTGCTGATCCACGGCCTGGCCGACGACAACGTGCACCCCTCGCACACCCTGCTGCTCTCCCAGGCGCTCACCAGGGCCGGCCGCCCGCACAGCCTGCTGGCCCTGCCCGGGATCACCCACATGACCCCGGGCGGTGTGAACGAGCAGTTGGCGCAGGCCGAACTCGCCTTCCTGCGGGCCTCCCTGGGCTGACCGGCCGGCCCCGCCCCACCTTCCGAGCGCCGCACGGCCCCACCCGGGCCGTGCGGCGTCCGGCATTGCGGGGCACGGGGGTCCGGCGTCGTCACGGGGCCGGGACGACTGGCGTCACGGGGCCGGGACGGCCGGCGTTGCGGGGCCGGGACGTCCGAAGTCTTCCATGTGACCCATGACATGTGAAATATTACCTGCGCTCACCCGACCACCCCCGTCCGGAAAGGACCGGTCAGTTGCGCAGACTGTCCGCGGCGTTCGCGGCCGCGCTCACCACGAGCGCGATAGCGGCCACCCTCCTCGGCTCCCCCGCCCAGGCCGCCACCCCCTCCCCCGCGCCCGCCCTCACCGCCGAGAGCGGCTCCGGCGCCGAGGCCGGCGGCCTCGAAGCCCCGCCCGCCCCGCTCGCCCCGCAGGAGCGCGAGCGCCAGTCGCTGCGCACCAAGGCCCTGGAACAGGTCAACAAGGGCGCCGTGGCGAAGAGCGCCGGCCGCCGGGCACCCGCCAAGGTGCGGATCGGCAACGACTACGTCCAGCTCGCCCAGCAGCGCAAGGACAAGGTCTTCGTCATCCTCGCGCAGTTCGGCGACCAGGTGGACACCACCACGCTCCACAACGGCCAGCCCCGCTACGGCGGCACCCCCGGGCCGCAGCACAACGCCATTCCGAAGCCCGGCAGGAGCGACAACCACACGCTCTGGAACCAGGACTTCAGCCGGCAGTACTACCAGCAGATGTTCTTCGACGACACGCCCGGCGCGGTCTCGATGCGCAACTACTACCGCACCCAGTCCTCCGGCCGCTACGACATCGAGGGCACCGTCAGCGACTGGGTCACCCTGCCCTGGAACGAGGCCCGGTACGGCTCCAACAAGGGCCCGCAGGGCTCCGGCGCCTGGACCCAGGGCCAGGAGTTCATCCGGGACGCCGTCAAGGCCTGGTACGACAGCCAGCTCGCCGCGGGCCGCACGGCCGCCGACGTGAAGGCCGAGCTGGCCCAGTACGACGTCTACGACCGCTACGACCACGACAAGGACGGCGAGTTCGCCCAGCCCGACGGCTACCTCGACAACGTCGTCGTGGTGCACGCGGGCGTCGACGAGACCTGGGGCGGCGGCACGCAGGGCGCCGACGCGCTCTGGGCGCACCGCAGCTGGACCTTCCCCGACCCCACCGGCCAGGTCGGCCCGGAGGGCAACCGGATCGGCGGCGCGCCGGTCGGCGACACCGGCCTGTACGTCTACGACTACGTCCAGGCCGGCGAGAACAGCGGCGTCGGCCTGTTCGCCCACGAGTTCGGCCACAACCTCGGCCTGCCCGACCTCTACAGCACCAACGGCGGCGACAACAGCGTCAACTTCTGGTCGCTGATGTCCTCCGGCTCGTACCTGGGCAAGGGGAAGAACACCACCGGCGGCTACCCCGGCGACCTCGACGCCTGGAGCAAGCTGCAGTTCGGCTGGCTCGACTACGACGAGGCGCAGGCCGCCACCCGCTCCAGCCACGCCCTCGGCGTCAGCGGCTACAACACCGACCAGGCGCAGGCCGTCCTGGTCCACCTGCCGGACAGCACCACCAGCACCGACCTCGCCGACCCCCGCGAGGGCGCCCGGCAGTGGTGGAGCGGGACCGGCGACGACCTGGACAACGCGCTGGCCCGTGACGTCGACCTCACCGCGGTCGGCGGCCCGGGCGCCCTCGACGCGGCGGTCTGGTACGACGTCGAGCAGGACTACGACTTCCTGACCGTCGAGGCCTCCACCGACGGCGGCAAGCGCTGGACCGCCCTGCCCGGCACCGTGGACGGCGCCCCGATCGGCAGCACCAGCGCCAACGTCCCCGGCCTGAGCGGCACGTCCGGCGCCTACCGGCAGCTGCACATCCCGCTGGACGGCTACGCCGGGAAGAACGTCAGGCTCCGCTTCCACGTCACCTCGGACAACAACACCCACGGCAAGGGCGTGCTGGTCGACGCGGTGCGGATCACCGCCGGCGGCACCGAGCTGTTCGCCGACGGCGCCGAGAACGGCACGGCCGGCTGGGTCGCCACCGGCTTCACGGTCATCACCGGCCGCACCCACGTCCAGCAGCACCCGCGCGCCTACCTGGTGGAGAACCGCCGTTACGCCGGCTACGGAGCGTTCCTGAAGACCGGCCCGTACAACTTCGGCTACACCGGCGTCGACGGCAAGAAGGACATCGTCGACACCTACCCGTACCAGGAGGGCGTGCTCATCTGGCTCTGGGACACCGCCTACGGCGACAACAACACCAAGGACCACCCCGGCGGCGGTCTGATCCTGCCGATCGACGCCCGCCCGGCGCCGATCCGGTTCGCCGACGGCACCCTGGTCAACGGCCGGGCGCAGACCTACGACGCGACCTTCTCGCTCAAGCCGACCACCGCCTTCACCCTGCACAGGGCGGGCGTCCCGGTGCGGATCGAGTCCAAGCCGGCCGTCCCGGTCTTCAACGACCGCACCGGTGTCTACCGGGACCCGGCCACCCCGCAGCTCGCGGTGAACGTGCCGGACACCAACACCCGGATCGAGGTGGTCCGCGAGGCCCAGGGCGGACGGATCACCACCGTCCGGGTCGGCCGCGCGTCCTGACGCCCCCCGCACCCCCGGTGTCCTGAGCACCGGGTCCCCCCGTGGAAGACAGGGACCACGGAAGGAACGGACGCCCCGGCCCTCCCCTCGGAGGCCGGGGCGTCCGCGCGTCCGCCTCGGCGCACGCCCCTCACGCGCACCCCTCACGCGCACCCCTCGGCGCACGCCGCTCAGCGCGCGCCCGGGCGCCGCAGGCTCATCGCCGCGGTCACGGTGCCGAACACGGTCAGCGCCCCGAACCCGAGGACGAGGTACCGGGCCCCGTCCAGGGTCGAGTCCCCGCCCGCGTTCACCAGCGTCCCGGCCAGCGCCGAGCTCACCGAGAAGGCGATCAGCTGGGTGGTGTTGAGCCCGGCCGCGGCCTTGGCGCCCTCCACCTCGTCGTCGGTGCTGCGCATCGCCGTGACGCTCAGGTGCGGGAAGGCGACGCCGATGCCCGTGCCACCCGCGACCAGCACCAGCGCCCACAGCAGCACCCGCGCCCCGGACGCCGACCCGGTCTGCAGCAGGCCGTACGCCAGCAGGCCCGCCGTGAGCACCGCCGGGCCGAGCCGGACCGCCAGCGCCCGGGCCCGCTCCGAGGCCAGGCCGACGCTGAACAGCTGCGCGCCCGTCCAGCCCGCCGACACCGTCGCGCCCAGGAACCCGGCCGCCAGCGGGCTCAGTCCGCCCAGCTCCTGGCCGAACAGCGGGATGAAGGTCTCGGTCATCACGCCGGCGCAGTACACCGCGACGGTCAGGTAGATCCACTTCAGGTGGTTGCCGCGCCGGTAGGTGAGCTTCGGCAGGACGGTCGCCGCGCCGCCGCGCTCGGCCAGCACGAAGCCGGCCAGCAGCGCCAGGCCCAGCAGGACGCAGAGCACCGTCGCCCAGCCGCGCGGCACCGTCGAACTGACGCTGAAGACGGCCGCCGCGAGGGTCAGCAGCAGCAGCGGGGTCAGTGGCAGCGGCTCGGCCGGGCGCCCGGTTCCGGACGGGCCCGGCAATGAGCGCCGGGCGAGCACGGCCAGCACCACGGCCGCCGCCAGCAGCAGCGCGTACGCCCCGCGCCACAGGCCCAGCCCGGCGAGGAGCCCGCCCAGCGAGGGGCCCACCAGCGTGCCCACGCCCCACATCGCGGACACCAGCCCGGCCGCCCTGGTCCACAGCCGTTCCGGCAGCGCGGTGCGGATCACCGCGTAGCCGAGGCCGGCCATCAGCCCGCCGCCCAGACCCTGGACGACCCGGCCGACGATCAGCGCCTCCATCGACGGGCTGAGCGCGGTCAGCCCGGCGCCGCCGGCGAACACCAGGAACCCGGTCAGATAGGCGCGCGAGGGCCCGAGCCGGGCCAGCAGCCGGCTGACCAGCATCGCGGAGACCACCGCGGCGATCAGGAAGCCGGTCGCCACCCACGCGTAGTAGCGGGCCCCGCCGATGTCCTCGACGATCGAGGGCAGCAGGGCGGCGGTGAAGTAGAGGTTCATCGCGTACAGCGCGACGCCCCCGGCGAGGATCGAGGCCGGGGCGGCGAACGGCCGGGAGAACAGTTCGCCCCAGCCGCCGGAGGACGTCGCCGGACCCGCTTCCGGAGCGTGATGTCCCTGGTCGGAGCGGGTGGTGGTGGTCCGGGCGGACGAGGAGTCGGTCACGCTTCGGTACGCTAGTAGTTCAACAGGACTTGAAGTCAAGGATGCCGATGAGCAGCTCCGCACCCGCTCCCGGGGGCCCGGGCTCCGGACCCCGCCCGGCCGATCTGCTGACCGTCGGCCAGGTCGCCGAACGGACCGGCCTGGCCACCTCCGCGGTGCGGTTCTACGAGGAGCAGGGGCTGATCGCCTCCGAGCGGACCTCCGGCAACCAGCGCCGCTACCACCGGTACGTGCTGCGCCGGCTGTCGCTGATCCTGGTCGCCAAACGGCTCGGCGTCCCGCTGTCCGAGGTGGCCGAGGTGTTCGCGGGCCTGCCCGCCGACCGGATGCCGGACAAGCGCGACTGGGAGCGGATCTCGCGCCGCTGGGCGGCGCTGCTCGCGGCCCGGCGCCGGGAGATCGAGCGGCTGGAGCGCGAACTGACCGGCTGCATCGGCTGCGGCTGCCTGTCGCTGCGCCGCTGCCGGGTGCTCAACCCGGGCGATGCGCTCGGCGCCGACGGCCCCGGCCCGCGCCGGCTGCCGTCCGAGGGGCCCGGCCCCGCGTCCGGGGGGCCCGCACCCGGCTGAGCCCCGGACGCGCGCGGGCCTGCCGGGACCGACGACCCAGGTCGGTCCGGCAGGCCCGGCGCCGCCGACCGCCGGATGCGGCCGGGCGGAACCCGGTCGGACGCGGCCCTCATCAGGCTCCCCGCCGCGCCCGACCGGGCGTTCTCGGCGCGCGAGCAGGAGTGCTGCGCGCGCGGTGTGGTGCCGTACCGTCCGCGTGGGGGTGGTTCGGACGGTACGGCGGTCGAGCCGCGGCCGGGGGCGCGCCCATCGGCGGACGCCCGCGGCCGCGAGAACCGGTCCCGGTCAGTTCTCCGGGAAGTGGCAGGCCGCCTCGCGACCGCCGGGTCCGGCGATCCGCAGCAGCGGCCGCTCGGTGCGGCAGATCTCCTGCGCCTTCGGGCAGCGCGGGTGGAAGCTGCACCCGGACGGCGGGTCGGCCGGGCTCGGCGGGTCGCCGAGCAGCACGATCCGCTCGCGCTCCCGCTCCGCCGCCGGGTCCGGCAGCGGCACCGCGGAGAGCAGCGCCTTGGTGTAGGGGTGGGCGGGGTTGCCGTACACCTGGTGCTTGTCGCCGATCTCGACGATCCGCCCGAGGTACATCACCGCGACCCGGTCGCAGACCCGCTTGACCACCGAGAGGTCGTGCGCGATGAAGATGTACGCCAGCCCCAGCTCGTCCTGGAGCCGCTCCATGAGGTTGACCACCTGGGCCTGGATGGAGACGTCCAGCGCGGAGACCGGCTCGTCGGCGACCACCAGCCGCGGCGAGGTGGCCAGCGAGCGGGCGATGCCGATGCGCTGCGCCTGGCCGCCGGAGAACTCGTGCGGGTAGCGGTCCAGGTGCTCGGGGATCAGGCCGACCAGCTCCATCAGCTCGGCCGCCCGCTTGCGCGCCTCGGCCGCACCGGTCCCCTGGACGAGCAGCGGCTCGGAGATGATCCGGGCCACCGTCTGGCGGGGGTTCAGCGAGGAGTACGGGTCCTGGAACACCATCTGCAGGTGCCTGCGGTGCGGGCGCAGCGCGGCCTGGCTCAGGCCGCCGATCTCGGTGCCGTCGAAGGTGACGGTGCCGGAGGTCGGGTCCAGCAGCCGGACGATCATGCGCCCGGTGGTGGACTTGCCGCAGCCGGACTCGCCGACCAGGCCGAGCGTCTCGCCGGCGCCGACGTCGAAGCTCACCCCGTCCACCGCCCGGATCGGGGCGCCGGCCTTGCCGGTGCGCGAGCGGCGGCCGGGGAAGGCCTTCACCAGGTCCCGTACGGACAGCAGGGGCTCGGTCATCCCAGGGCTCCTTCCGGCACCAGCGGCAGGTGGCAGGCGGCCTGGTGGCCGGGGGCGAGCGGGCCGAAGCCGGGCCGCTCGGACAGGCAGCGGGCGTGGTCCTCGGCGGTGGCGGCGGTGGTGCGGGCGCAGCGCGGGGCGAAGGAGCAGCCGGGGGCGGGGGCGATCAGCGACGGCGGGCTGCCGGGGATGGCCCGCAGCGGGGCGTCGTCGGTGTCGTCCAGGCGGGGCAGCGAGTCGAGCAGCCCGCGGGTGTAGGGGTGCGCGGGGGCGGCGAACAGCCGTTCCACGGGGGCCTGTTCGGCGGCGCGGCCGCCGTACATGACGAGCACCTCGTGGGCGACCCGGGCGACCACGCCGAGGTCGTGGGTGATCATCACGACGCCGAGGCCGCGTTCCTGCTGGATCCGGGCGATCAGATCGAGGATCTGGGCCTGGACGGTGACGTCGAGCGCGGTGGTCGGCTCGTCGGCGATCAGCAGCTCCGGCTCGCAGGCGAGCCCCATGGCGATCATCACGCGCTGGCGCATGCCGCCGGAGAACTGGTGCGGGTACTCGTCGACCCGGCGGGCCGGCTCGGGGATGCCCACCTCGGCGAGCATCTCGATCGCGCGCCGGCGCCCCGCCTTGCGGGAGGCCTTGAAGTGCACCCGGTAGTGCTCGGCGATCTGCTCCCCGACGGTGTAGAAGGGGTGCAGGCTGGACAGCGGGTCCTGGAAGATCATCGCGATCCGCCGGCCCCGGACGGTGCCGAGTTCCTTCTCGCCCAGGCCGTTGAGCTCCTGGCCGTGCAGCCGGATCGAGCCGGTGACGGCGGCGCCGCGGTGCAGGCCCATGACGGCGAGCGAGGTGACGGACTTTCCGCTGCCGGACTCGCCGACCAGGCCGAGGGTCCGGCCGGCCTCGACGGTGAAGTCGATGCCGTCGACGGCCCGGACGACGCCGCGCGGGGTGGTGAAGGAGACCTTGAGGTCGTCGACCTCCAGAAGGGCGGTCATCAGTACCTCACTCTCGGGTCGACGAATGCGTAGAGCACGTCGACCAGCAGGTTCGCGACCACGATGAAGAAGGCCGCGAGCAACGTGACGCCGAGGATGACGGGCTGGTCGGAGCGGAGCAGCCCGTCGTAGAAGAGCCGTCCGATGCCGGGCAGGCCGAAGATCGACTCGGTGATGACGGCGCCGGCCAGCAGGCCGCCGAGGTCCATGCCGAAGATGGTGAGGATCGGCGTCATGCCGGAGCGCAGGCCGTGTTTGACGGTGACCGTGCGGGACGGCAGGCCCTTGGCGCGGGCCGTGCGGATGTACGGCTCCGCCATCGCCTCGATCATCGAGTTGCGGCTCTGCCGGGCGTACTGGGCCGCGTACAGCAGGGCCAGCGCGATCCAGGGCAGCAGCAGGTTGGAGCCCCACTCGAACGGGTTGTCGGTGAACTTGTGGTACGAGGGGTAGGGCAGCAGGCCGGCGCTGCGCACGACGCCCCAGATCAGCATGATCGAGGTGAAGTAGACCGGCAGCGAGGCGGTGCCGACCGAGAGCACCATGAGGACCTTGTCGGCCGGCCTGCCCTTGCGCAGCGCCGAGGTGACGCCGGCGCCGAGGCCGAGGACCAGCCAGAGCACGGCCGCGCCGATGGCGAGCGAGACGGAGACCGGCAGGCGGTCGACCAGCAGGTCCCAGACCGGCAGCGAGTACTCGTAGGAGTAGCCGAGGCAGGGGAAGCCGCAGTGCACGGCGCTGGGGCCGCTGCCGTAGTCGCGGCCGGCCACGATGCCGGCCAGGTAGGCGCCGAACTGCTCCCAGATCGGCTTGTCCAGGCCCATCGCCGCCTTGACCTCGGCGAGCCGGTCGGGGCTGCAGGTCTTGCCGCAGGCGGCCGCGGCCGGGTCGTTGGGCAGCAGGTAGAAGATGGTGAAGGTGATGGCGCAGATGGCCAGCATGATGCCGGCCACGCCGATCAGCCGGCGGCCGAGGTAGAGGATCACGACCGGCCTCCCCGGGGGTCGAGGATGTCCCGCAGCGCGTCGCCGAGCAGGGTGAACGCCAGGACGGCGACGAAGAGGAAGACCGTCGGGATCAGGAAGTACGTCGGGTCGGTCTCGTAGTGCACGATCGACTCGGCGATCATCTGGCCCCACGAGGCCGTGGGCGGCCGGACGCCGACGCCCAGGTAGGAGAGCGCGGCCTCGGTGGCGATCATGCCGGGGATCAGCAGCGTGGTGTACGCGATGATCGGGCCGGAGACGTTCGGCAGGATCTCCCGGGTGAGGATGCGCCAGGAGCGCGCGCCGCCGACCTTGGCGGCCTCGACGTACTCGCGGTGCTTGAGCGACAGGGTCTGGCCGCGGACCACGCGGGCGATGCCGGGCCAGCCGAACAGCCCGATCACCGCGGTCATCAGCAGGATCCGGTTGACGTCCTTGGCCACCGACATCATCGCGATCATGAAGATCAGCGAGGGGAAGGACATGGTGAGGTCCATCAGCCGGGAGAGCAGGGCGTCGACCCGGCCGCCGAAGTAGCCGGCGGCGATGCCGGCCAGGGTGCCGACGATCACGACCACGGCGGTGGCGATGAAGGCGATCATCAGCGAGACCTGGCCGCCGTGCAGGACCCGGGCGAACAGGTCGCGGCCGGTGACCGGCTCGACGCCGAGCCAGTGCCGGGCGCCGATGCCGCCGAAGTCGCCCCTGGGCACGCCGCCCAGGTAGGGGTCGATGGCGCGCTTGTCGAACTCCTCGGGGGACCAGCCGCCGAGGGCGCTCAGCGGGCCGGCCAGGACGGCCAGCAGGACGAGGACGGCGACGGTGATCAGGCCGAACCGGGCGGAGCCCTTGGCCCAGAGCTGGTCCCAGACCAGCCGCCAGGGCCCTCGCCCGGAGGCCTTCGCGGGGCCCGCCGCCGCGACGGGCGCGGCGGCGGGCTCGGTGGAAGTGCTAGTCATGGCGGAGGTTCCCTCAGCCCTGGCTCTTCGAGGGGTCCTTGAGGCCGACCACGGCCATGTCGATCATGCCGGCGTAGCCGGAGTTGCCGAACGCGCCGGCCACGTTGGTGCCGATCAGCAGCGCGCGGCGCTGCCACATCAGCGGCACGGCCGGGGCCTTCTTCATGAGGTCCTCGTCCAGCTTCTGCCAGGCCTTGTTGGCCTCGTTGACGTCCGTCAGGGTCGCGATGCGGTCCATCTCGTCCATCGTGGCCTGGTCGCGGAACTGGCTGTAGTTGCCCTGGTTGCCCTTCTCCTTGATGGTCCGGCCGTCGAAGATGAAGGGCAGGAAGGTCGCGCCGGACGGGTAGTCCGGGCACCAGCCGTTGATGGTCAGCTCGGGGGCGTTCTTGGCGTCGCCGAGGGTGTCGGTGAAGGCCGACGGGTCGACCGTGTTGACGGTGACCTGGATCCCGGCCTGGGACAGCGACTGCTGGATGGCCTCACCGCGGGTCTTGTCGCCGAGCGAGACGGTGAGCGAGACCTTCAGGTCGGTCTTGCCGGCCGCCTTCAGCAGCTCCTTGGCCTTCTCCGGGTCGCCGGTCGCCGGGATCTTCAGCGGGTCGGCCTTCACTCCGCCGGTCAGCGACGGCGGCAGGTAGGAGGTGGCGACCTCGGCCAGCGCGGGACCGCCCCACGCGGTGACCTGGGCCTCGCGGTCGACGGCGTACATCACCGCCTCGCGCACCTTCGGGTCGTCGAAGGGCGCCTTGGAGGTGTTCATGTACAGGTTGTCGGTGCAGCCGGTGCGCTCGGCCACCATGCGGGCCTTGACCTCCGCCTTGGGCAGCACCTTCGGCACCGACTCCGGGCGCATCCACGGCATCTCGATCGAGGAGGCGTCGGCGCCCTCGCTGGCGATGATCCGGTCGTCGACCTGGCCGCCCTTGAGGCCCTGGGTCACCACGATCTTGTCCGGGTAGGCCTTGCGGACCGTGTCGGTGCCGGCGTCCCAGTTGCTGTTGCGGACCAGCACCAGCTGCTTGCCGCGGTCGTAGGACTCGATCTTGTACGGGCCGGAGGAGAACGGCCGGGTGTCGTACTGGGTGCCCTTCTCCTGGGCCGGCGGGACCGGGGCGAAGGTCGGCAGGGTGGCCGTGTAGGAGAACTCGGCGACCGGGCGCTTGAGGCGGAAGACGATGGTCTTGTCGTCCGGCGTCTCGATGCTCGGCAGGTGCTCGCCGGTCAGCGGGCCCTTGTAGTTCTCGCCGCCGGCCAGGTACTGCACGGCGTAGTCGGGGCCGCCGGTGAGGTCCGGGGAGAACGAGCGCTCGACGTTGTACTTGATGTCGGAGGACTTGATCGGGGTGCCGTCCTCGTACTTCAGACCGTCCTTCAGGGTGAAGGTCCAGGTCTTGCCGCCGTCGGACGGGCGGCCGACGTCGGTGGCGAGGTCGGGGACGATCTCGCTGCCGGCGGCGCCCGGCTCGGCCTTGAAGGTGACCAGGGTGCGGTAGATCAGCCGGGTCCCGAAGTCCATCTGCGGCAGGGTCCAGTTGCGCGCCGGGTCGAGGTGGGCGAAGTCCTGGTTGGTCAGCACGGTCAGGGTGCCGCCCTTGACCGGCGTACCGCCCGCGATCGTCCCGTTCTCGGCGCCCGGGCCGCTGGTGGAGGTCGCCGCGGCGTCGCCGGAGCCGTCGTCGCCCTTGTCCTTGTTGCCGCAGGCCCCGAGGCCGAGGGTGAGTGCCGCCGCGATGGCCGCCGCGAGGGCGGTCTGAGTACGCCTGTTCATATCTTGACTCCGCAGTGGGGGGCCGCCGTGAAGGCCCGTCGTCCGCCCCGGGGGTGGATCCGGGACCAGCCTCGGAGGGCGACCTCAGGGGGTCTAGCCGCTCCGCGGTGTGACCCGTAACATAGTAATGTGAAATTGCACTGCACAAGAGGTGACGCCGCCCGTTACCGAGCTGTGTCCGTGCCGGCCCCCGTCCCACCCCGATCCGCACCACCCGCTTAGGAGCCACCCGGTGACCCTCCGTCAGACCGGCCTCAACACCGGAAGCCACGACCTCCCCGTCTCCGCCGCCCTCAACGCCTTCATGGGCACCTCCTGGGCGGCCACGCCGCTCCCGGCCGAGGACCGCGTCCCCGGCTACGCCGTGACCCCCGGCCGCCGCACCCGGCTCTCCGCCGCCTTCTCCGGCGAGCGGCTGATCGTCCCGGCCGGACAGCTCAAGGTCCGCAGCAACGACGTCGACTACCGCTTCCGCCCGCACAGCGCCTACGCCTGGCTCACCGGCCTCACCGGCGAGGACCAGGTCGGCCACGTCCTCGTCCTGGAGCCCACCGGCCCCGACGGCCACGAGCCCGTGCTCTACCTGCGCCCCCGCTCCCCGCGCGGAGGCGACCCGGTGCGCGGCGCCGAGTTCTTCCGCGACCGCCGCTACGGCGAGTTCTGGGTCGGCCGCCGCCCCGACCTCGACGAGGCCGCCCGGCTCACCGGCGTGCGCGTCGAGCACCTCGACGAGCTGGAGAAGCTGCTCACCGGCCCGCAGCCCGCCACCCGCGTCCTCGCCGGCGTCGACCCCGCGCTGGACGCCGCCACCGGCCGCCCCGGCACCCCCGAACTCGCCCAGGGCGACGGCCTGTTCGCCGCCGTGCTGTCCGAACTGCGACTGGTCAAGGACACCTGGGAGGTCGAGCAGCTCCAGCTCTCCGTCGACCACACCGTCCTCGGCTTCGAGGACGTCGTGCGCGCCCTGCCCGCCGCCCTGCGCCACCACCGCGGCGAGCGCTGGATCGAGGGCGTGTTCAACCTGCGGGCCCGCGCCGAGGGCAACGGCATCGGCTACGAGACCATCGCCGCCTCCGGCGCCCACGCCTGCGTCCTGCACTGGATCCGCAACGACGGCGCCCTCGACCCGAACGCCCTGCTGCTGCTCGACGCCGGCGTGGAGACCGACACCCTCTACACCGCCGACATCACCCGCACCCTGCCGCTCAACGGCACCTTCAGCCCCGTCCAGCGGCAGGCCTACGAACTCGTGCTCGCCGCCCAGCAGGCCGGCATCGACGCGCTGCGCCCCGGCGCCCGCTTCCGTGACTTCCACAGCGCGGCCGCCCGGGTCATCGCCGAGGGCCTCGCCGACTGGGGCGTGCTGCCCGTCAGCGCCGAGGAGGCGCTCGCCGAGGACAGCGGCCTCTACCGCCGCTACACCCTCTGCGGCACCGGCCACATGCTCGGCCTCGACGTCCACGACTGCGCCCGGGCCCGCGCCGAGACGTACCTGGACGGCGTCCTGGAGGAGGGCCACGTGCTCACCGTCGAGCCCGGCCTCTACCTCCAGCCCGACGACGAGACGCTGCCCGCCGAACTGCGCGGCCTCGGCATCCGGATCGAGGACGACCTCGTCATCACCGCCGACGGGGCACGCCTGATGTCCGGCGCGCTGCCCCGCACGGTGCCGGACATCGAGGCCTGGATGGCCGGACTGCTGGGCTGAGCCCGCGGGCTCCCCGGGCCGCCGGGCCTCACCGCCCGGCGGCCCGGGCGCCCTCCCACAGCCGCGTCACCAGCTCGGCCGCCGGGCCGCCGCGCGCCGCCCGGTGGCCCGTTCCCGCCCACAGGTGCATCGCCTGCGCGTCGCCGCGCCGGGCCGCCGCCGCGCGCAGCGGCTGGGTCAGGTGGTGCACGTCCGGGTAGGCGGTGGGCGCGTACGGCTCGAACCGGTCGATGAAGTCATTGCGCAGCGCCCGCGCCGGGCGGCCGGTGAACACCCGGGTCACCGTCGTCGCGTCGAACTCCGTCAGGGCCGCGCGGTGCGCCGCCGAGGTCCCGGCCTCGTCCGCGCGCAGCAGCGCCGTCCCCAGCTGCACCGCCACCGCCCCGGCCCGCAGCGCGGCCGCCACCGCCGGACCGTCGGACAGCCCGCCGGCCGCGATCAGCGGCAACCCCGTCACCGCCCGGACGGCGGCCAGCAGTTCGGGCAGCGGCAGCTCACCGGGACGGTCCGCCGCCGCGTGGGTGCCCCGGTGCCCGCCGGCCTCCGGCCCCTGCACGCACAGCGCGTCCATCCCGACCGCCTCGGCGCGGCGGGCCTCCTGCGGCGTGGTCACCGTGCCGACCTGGAACGTGCCCGCCGCCCGCAGCGCCCGCGCCTCCTCGGCGGAGGGCAGCCCGAAGGTGTACGAGACCACCGGGACGGGGTCCGCGAGCAGCCCGGCGATCTTGGCGTCCCAGTCGTCCCGGTCCGGCCCGATCTCCTCCGGCAGCGTCACCCCGTGCTTCTCGGCCTCCGGCCGCAGCCGCTCCCGGTAGGCGGCCACCGCCGCCCGGTCACCGGGGCCGGCGGGCACGAAGAGGTTCAGGCCGAACGGACGGTCCGTCAGCTCGCGGACGCGGCGGACCTGGTCGAACGTGTCCTCGGCGCTCCGGTACCCGGCGGCGAGGAACCCGAGCCCGCCCGCCCCGCTGACGGCGGCCGCCAGTGCGGGCGTCGACGGCCCGCCGGCCATCGGCGCGGCGATCACGGGCACGGGGAGTTCGTCGAGTCGCACGGCCATCCGGGGATCTCCTCCACTCACACGGCGCACCGGGGTTCTCGGGCTGCCCGCCCCACCCTACGCCCCGCCCCTCCGGCCTCACCCCTGCGCCGGATCCCACGCGTTCGACGTCACCCCCGCGTCGGATCAACCCCCGCCCACGCGCCTCCCGCACCGCCGCCGTCCGCAACTCCACACCCCGACCCCCACCCCCACAAGCCGCCCGCAGGGCACCCCTCACCCCCCGCGCCGGATCAACCCCCGCCCACGCGCCTCCCGCACCGCCGCCGTCCGCGACTCCACACCCAACTTCGTGTAGATGTGCACCAGGTGCGACTTCACCGTCGCCTGACTCAGCTGCAGCCGCCGGCTGATCGCCTGGTTGGTGAGCCCGTCCGCGACCAGCCCCAGCACCTCCGTCTCCCGCACGCTCAACGCCGCCGCAGGCGTCCGCATCCGCTCCAGCAGCCGGTCCGCCACCGTCGGCGCCAGCGCCGTCCGCCCCGCCGCCGCCGACCGCACCGCCCGGGCCAGCTCCTCCGGCGGCGCGTCCTTCAGCAGGTACCCGGTGGCCCCGGCCTCCAGGGCCGGCAGGGTGTCGGCGTCGGTGTCGTACGTGGTCACCACCAGGACCCGCGGCGCCCCCGGACCGCGCGCGGTGATCGCGGCGGTGGCCTGCGCGCCGTTCATCGCCGAGCCGGGCCCGAACTGCAGGTCCATCAGCACCACGTCGACGTCGACCTCCGCCGCCAGTTCGACGGCGCGCTCGGCGGTCGCCGCCTCCGCGACGATCGCGAAGTCCGGCTCGCTCTCCAGCACGGCCCGCAGCCCGGCCCGGACCACCGGATGGTCGTCGGCCAGCAGCAGGCGGATCACGGCCTCGGTCACGAGGACTCCTCCCTCGAAGCATCGGGCACCGGCAGCAGCACGGCGAGCGCCGTGCCCTCCCCCGGCGCGGACTCCACCGCGAACGTCCCGCCGAGCGCCCGCGCCCGGGCCCGCATCGACGGCAGCCCGAACCCGCCGTCCCCGCCCTCGGCGGCCTCCGGCCCGCCGACGGCCGACGGATCGAACCCCGCCCCGTCGTCCACCACGTCCAGCGCTACCTCCCCCGCCATGAAGCTGAGCGTCACCTCCGCGTGCGTCGCCCCCGCGTGCCGCACCGTGTTCCCGAGCGCCGACTGCGCGATCCGCAACAGCGCCACCTCGTGCGGCACCGGCAGCCGGACCCGTTCGCCGGAGACGTGCAGCCGCACCGGCAGGCCGCTGCGCACCGACGTCGTCGCGCACAGCCGCTCCAGCGCGACCGGCAGGGTGTCGCTCTCCAGGGCGGGCGGGGTGAGCGCGCGCACGAAGCGCCGGGCCTCGTCGAGGTTGTCCTGCGCGGCCTGCCGGGCCTGCTCGACGTACTCGGCGGCGGCGTCGGTGCGCTCCGGCAGGGCGCGCTGCGCGGCCCGCAGCAGCAGCTGGATGCTGGTGAGGCTCTGCGCGAGGGTGTCGTGGATCTCCCGGGCGAGCCGCTCGCGCTCGGCGAGGACGCCCGCCGCGTGGTGGGCGGCGTCGAGGTCGGCGCGGGCGGCGGTGAGCTCGTCGATGAGCCGGCGCCGCTCCTCGCTCTCCCGGTAGAGCGCCTGGTAGCCGAGGACGGTCGCGGTGGCGACAGCGGCGCCGAGCAGCGGCCCGATCGCCGCCGCGACGCTGACGGTGTGCTGGTGCGCGGAGTACGCCACGATCGAGGCGACCGCGGTGAGCCCCACCGCCACCGGCCCGGCGCGCCGGCCGAGCAGGTGCAGCTCCAGGAAGTACAGCGGGAAGGCCAGCCAGACACCGTCCTGGGTGGTGAGCAGCACGCCCGCCCAGGTGACGCCGAGCAGGGCGAGCCAGAGCCCGGCGGCCCGGCGGGAGCGGCCGACCGCGGCGATCAGCGGCCCGGCCGTGTAGACGGCGGCCATCGCGGTGGCGGCGGCCGTGACGGCCGCCGGGTCGCCGCCGCGCCCGGCCAGGGCCCGGACGACGGCGAGCGCCAGCAGGCCCGCCACGAGCAGGTGCAGGCAGACCTGGAGGACGCGGGCGACGGGGGTGGTACGGGGTCGATCGGTCGCCATCCGTCCAGCCTAGGGTGCGTGCGGCCACCGGGCATCAATCAAAAGGTTGAACTGCGCTTCTGCCCTTCGATGCCGAGGATGCAATCCCCGGTGCGATGCCCGAGGGGCCCTTCTTCGACCAGTCTCGTCAGTGTCGCAGTGGATCGAGTGGAAGGGCTTGCGGTGTTCGTCGCCTGGAGGGACCTGAGGTTCGCCAAGGGGCGGTTCGCCCTGATGGGGACCGTCATCGTGCTGATCACGGTGTTGGTCGGCCTGCTGTCCGGCCTGACGGCCGGGCTGGGCCGGCAGAACATCTCGGCGATCACCGGCCTGCCCGCCGACCACCTGGCCTTCGGCCGGCCCGCCGACGGCCAGAAGCTGTCGTTCACCGACTCCCAGGTCACCCCCGAACAGTGGCAGGGCTGGGCCGGGACCCCGGGTGTCACCGACGCCCAGCCGCTCGGCATCGCCACCACCAAGGCGGCGGCCGGAGCGCGCACCGCCGCGCTCTCCGTCTTCGGCGTGCCGGACGGCTCCTCGCTCGCCCCGCAGGGCGCCGCCCTCGTCCCGGGCCGGGCGGTGCTCTCGGAGACCGCCGCCGAGGACCTCGGCGGGCTGCGCCCGGGCGACGCGTTCACCGTCGCCGGCCACCCGCTGACGGTCGCGGCCGTCTCCGGGGACGCCTCCTACAGCCACACCCCGGTCGTCTGGACGACCCTCGCCGACTGGCAGCGGGCCGCTCCCGGCGGCGCCGGGCACGCCACCGTGATCGCGCTCACCACCGCGAAGGGCGCCGACCTGGGTGCCGCCGACGCCGCCCTCGGCACCGAGACCCGCAGCCGGGACGACGCGCTCGCCGCGATCGGCTCCTACACCTCCGAGAACGGCTCGCTGCAGCTGATGCGGGGCTTCCTGTTCGCCATCTCGGCGCTGGTGATCGGGGCGTTCTTCACGGTCTGGACGATCCAGCGCAGCGGTGACATCGCCGTCCTCAAGGCGCTCGGCGCCTCCACCCGCTACCTGCTGCGCGACGCGCTGGGCCAGGCCGTCGTCCTGCTGCTGCTCGGCACGGCGCTCGGCACGGCCCTCGCCGCCGGCCTCGGCGCGCTGATCGGCTCCGCCGTCCCGTTCGTCCTGGACGCCCCGACCGTGCTGGTGCCCGCCGTCGTCATGATCGCGCTCGGCGCGGTCGGCGCGGCCCTGTCGGTGCGCCGCATCACCTCCGTCGACCCGCTGACCGCCCTGGGGAGTGCCCGATGACCCTCGTACTCGACCACGTCACCCTCACCTACCCGGACGGCGACGGCCGGCTGACCGCCCTCGACGACGTCTCGCTGACCGTCCCGAAGGGCACCGTCACCGCCGTGGTGGGCCCGTCCGGCTCGGGGAAGTCCAGCCTGCTGGCGGTCGCCGCCACGCTGATCGCCCCGGACTCCGGCCGGGTGACGGTGGACGGCACGGAGACCACCGGCCTGGGCCGCACCGCGCTGGCGGCGCTGCGCCGCGACCGGATCGGCATCGTCTTCCAGCAGCCCAACCTGCTGCCCTCGCTCACCGCCGTCGAGCAGCTCCAGGTGATGGCCCACCTGGACGGCCGCGCCCCGCGCACCGCCCTCCCCCGGGCCCTGGAGCTGCTGGACGCCGTCGGCCTGCGGGACCGGGCGGCCAGCCGGCCGCACCAGCTCTCCGGCGGTCAGCGCCAGCGGGTGAACATCGCCCGGGCCCTGATGAACGACCCCACCGTCCTGCTGGTCGACGAGCCCACCAGCGCCCTCGACCACGAACGCGGCGCCGCCGTCCTGGACCTGCTCACCACCCTCACCCACCAGCGCGCCACCGCCACCGTCCTGGTCACCCACGACCGTACCCACCTGACGGCGGTCGACCAGGTCGCCGAGGTCCACGACGGCCGCCTGACCGTGCCGGCTACGGTGTGACCTACTTCTTGGCGGCCAGCACGTCGTCCACGGAGAGGGTCACCGACACTCCGATGGACTCCGGCAGCGCGAACGTCTGGCCCGGGTGGTGGACGGCGTGCACCCGGTACTCACCGTCCTGCGGATCGGTGAGCACCATGACCCGAGAATTGGCCCGGTCCACGATCACGTAGACCGGGATCCCGGCGATGGCGTAGACCGTCGGCTTCCGCTTCAGGTCGTCACTCATGTTGGAGGAGGTCACTTCCACTACGAGACGGAAGACAGCGGGGTCGTAGCAGCTGTACTCGATCAGGTGGTCGTCGATGTCGGCATCGACGATGGCAAGATCCGGTACGGCGTAGTCCGAGGGGCCCTCCGGCAGCCAGACCCCGACCCCCTGCATCACCTCGCAGTCCTCGCCGTCCAGACCCGCCGCGAACAACACGCGCATGAGCCGGCTCAGCGATCGGCCATGGGAAGCATTCGGCGGAGGCGTCACGACGATCTGGCTCCCGATGATCTCGACCCGGTGCCCGGCGAACTGGCTTGAGATCAGCTCAGCGGCTTCGAGCAGCGTCGGCTGCTCAATGGGTTCTTCCACTGCGGCGGCGGACATGGAGTTCTCCTTGCTGCCGATGTCGAGAGCATCATCGTAGGGCCGCAGGCCCCTTCACCACCCGAACTGCGGATTTTCGCCCGAACGGGTGGTTTCGCCCCTACCGGGCCCGCAGCCGCAGGCCGGTGCGGGACTCCTCCTCCGCCTCCCGCTGGTCCTCGGCCCACAGCGAGCGGACGTGGCTGAGGTGGCGGGTCATGCAGGACTCGGCCGCCGGGGCGTCGCCGGCGATCATCAGGTCGAGCAGCTCCAGGTGCTCCTCCGCCGAGGACACCAGCTCACCGCGCTCGGCGAGACGGTTCAGGCCGTAGAGGCGCGAGCGCTTGCGCAGGTCGCCGACGACCTCGACCAGGCGGGCGTTGCCGGCCAGGCCGAGCAGGTCGAGGTGGAACTGGCGGTCCGCCTCCAGGTAGCCGATGAGGTCCTGCTTGCCGGCCGCGGCGACGATCGCCTCGGCCTGCGGGCGCAGCGCCTCCAGCTGGTCGGCGTTGGCGGTGCGGGCGACCCGGCCGACGGTGGGGACCTCGATGAGGGCGCGGATCTCGGTGAAGTCGTCGAGGTCGCGCTCGGTGAGCTCGGTGACCCGGAAGCCCTTGTTGCGGACGGCCTCGACCAGTCCCTCACGGGCGAGGTCGAGCATGGCCTCGCGGACCGGGGTCGCGGAGACGCCGAAGTCGGCGGCGAGGGCGGGCGCGGAGTAGACGACGCCGGGGCGCAGCTCGCCGGAGATGAGGGCGGCCCGCAGGGCGTGGGCGACCTGGTCGCGCAGCCGCTCCTGGACGGAGATCAGGGTGCGGGGTTTGAGGTCGGCCATGGTGTTCCTCCGGTGAGTGCAGAACACCAGCGTACAATGTCACGTTACGTTGAGTGTGCAACATCCCGTGATTCGGACGGCCCGCCGGCGCCCACGACGCACGACCCGACCCATCGTCGCAGGGCCGCCGCCCGGTGACAACGGTCGGCGGCCCACTATTTGATACGCCCCCTCACTCCCGGAGCAGCCCGATCAGGCTGGTCGTGCTGGACGCCCCGTGCCCGGCCTCGACGCCCCGCCGGAAGGTGTCGGCGATCAGCCGCGGCAGCGAGCCGTCCACCCCGGAGGCCTCCACCGTGTGCCGGACGTGCTCGATGCTGGCGAGGGCCATGGTGAGGCGGTCGACGTCGCCCTCGTGGTTGCCGGCGGCGATCCGGGGCGCGTAGAAGGCGAGGAAGCCCGGCATCGAGGCGGCGGTCGAGGTGGCGTACGGCAGGAACGCGTCCGCCGGGATGCCGTTGGCCTCGGCGACGGCGGTGGCGTGCAGGTAGCCGGCCAGCGAGGTCCAGAAGAGGTCCATCTGGATCTGGTAGTACAGCTGGGCGAGGCCCGGGTCGTCACCCCGGTGGTCGGCGCCGGTCAGCACCTCCAGGGCGGGGCGGTGGCGCCCGAACAGCTCGGCCGGACCGCTGTAGAAGGTGGACGACTCGGGCCGGCCGATGCCGGACGGCGGCACCTGCACGCCGCCGGTGAGGTGGCCGGCGCCGCGCTCGGCCAGCCACCGGGCGGCCTCCCGGGCCCGCTCGGGGGTGTCGGAGCTGAGGTTGACGACGGTCCGGCCGGCCAGCTCCGCCTCGGCGGCGGCGAGCACGGCGAACACCGCGTCGTAGTCGGTGAGGCTGAGCACGACCAGCTCGTTGGCGGCGAACGCCTCGGCCGCGCTCGGCGCGAGCACGGCGCCGCGCTCGACCAGGTCGGCCGCCCGCCCGGCGGTCCGGTTCCAGAGCGTGACGGCGTACCCGGCGTCCAGGTAGGCGCCGGCCATGGCCCGGCCCATCGGGCCGAGGCCGATCAGGGTGACGGACGGCCTGCTGTGCCGCTGCGGCGTGACGGACATGGGGATCCCCTCCGGAAGATGACTAGAACGAACGCTCTATCCAGGAGCTGACGCTAGCACAGCACTGGAACGAACGCTCTATTCAATCCACCGGTTAGACTCCCCCCGTGAACACGACCACCACCGGCACCCGCGAGCGGATCGTCCGGGCCACCTCCCGGCTGCTCCAGCGCCAGGGGTTCGAGGGCACCGGCATCAAGCAGATCTCCCGCGAGGCGCAGGCGACCCTCGGCTCCGTCTACCACTTCTTCCCGGGCGGGAAGCAGGAACTGGCCGCCGCGGCGATCCGCCACGGCGACCAGGAGTTCGCCGACCTGCTGCGCGAGGGGCTGGACAGCACCGCCGACCCGGCCGAGGCGGTCGTCGCCTGCACCCGCCTGCTCGCCGAGGCGCTGCGCGCCTCCGACTGGCAGGACGGCTGCCCGATCACCACCACCGCCCTGGAGACGGTCGGCCGGGCCCCGGTCATCGAACAGGCCGTCACCGAGGCCTTCGCGCACTGGCGCGCGATCGTCGAGGAGAAGCTGCACGGCGCGGGCATCGCCCTCACCGACGCCCGCGAGCTCGCCGCCACGGTCATCAACACCCTGGAGGGCGCCGAACTCGCCGCCCAGGTCGACCGCAGCGAGGAACCGCTCCACCTCACCGGCCGTCATCTGGCCCGCCTGATCGACACCTACCGGTAGAGCGCGACCGCGGCGGCCCGGAAACGCGAAGAAGCGGCCGACGTGGCGGGGGATCCCGTCCCACCACGTCGGCCGCTCGTCCGGCCGGTCACGTCGACGACCACCCCCCCGTCCAGGGCAATGGGTCCGGGGGCGGTGGGCCGGCGCAGCGCCGAGGCGCCGTCCCACCGTGCGTCGGGCCCCACAGCGGGCCCCGTGCCGGCCGGAGACTCAGCCCGCCTCGCGGCGGTACGCCTCCGCCGCGACCGCGAGGTCCTCCCAGGCCATTCCGACACTCTTGAAGAAGCGCGGCCGGTGGGCCGGCACCGGAGCCGTGCCGTTCACCAGCTCGGCCAGGTTCCACAGGGTGTCGGCGCCGGTGATGCCCGCCATCAGCAGGTCGCCGGCCTCCCGCAGCGCCACCGAGCGGGCCTCCACGTAGAGCGCGGACCGGGCGACCAGCACCTCGTCCACCTCCCGCGCGTCCACCTCGTGCGAGCCGACCGCCGCCACCGCCGCGTGGTCCGGGACGAGCGCGCCGTCGAACAGCGGGGTGCGCGCGGTGGTGCAGCAGACCACCAGGTCGGCGTCGGCCACGTCGGCCGGGGTGCCGACGACGGCCGCCACCCCGCGCGCCCGGGCGTACCGGGCCAGCGCCTCGGCGGGCTGCTCGCTGCGGGCGACCACGGTCACCCGGGTCAGCGGGCGGACGGCGAGCAGCGCGTCCAGGTGGCCGTAGGCCTGCGGGCCGGAGCCGAACAGCACCAGGTGCCCGGCCCGCGGCACCGCCAGCCGGTCCAGCGCGACGGCGGTGACCGCGGGGGTGCGCAGCGAGGTGAGCGCGATGCCGTCGAGCAGGGCGAGCGGCTGCAGGGTCGGACCGTCGAGCAGCAGGTAGCTGCCGGTGATCCGGGGCAGCCCGACGGCCGGGTTGGCGGGGGCGACCCCGGCGATCTTCACCCCGGTGTACCGGGCGGAGGCGGCCGGCATCATCAGCAGTTCCCCGGCGGGCACCGGCACGGCCGAGCGGGCCGGCGCGGCCTCCGGGTCCAGCCCGTCGCGCAGCACCTGTTCGATCGCCCCGGCCGCCTCGGCGGGCGTCAGCCCGACGGGGGCCGCGGCGAGGACCTCCGCCGGGCCCGGCACGGCGGGCTGGAGCGGCTCAGCCGCCGCGCCGGGCGCGTCCGGGGGTGACACGGCGGCCGGCGCCGTCCCCGTTCCCCCGCTCACAGCAGGAACCCCGTGCCCAGGGTGTCCTGCGGGTCGAGCACGAAGCGGTGCTCGCCGGTGCGGTGCGCGGTGCCGGTCACCTCGGTGACCACACCGTCGCCCCACGGGTCCCCACCGGCCAGCACCCGCCCGCCGAAGACGGTCCCGACGATCGACTCGTGGCGCAGCTCCTGGCCGGGCGCGAGCCGGCCCTCGGCGGCCAGGACCGCCAGCCGGGCCGAGGTGCCGGAGCCGCAGGGCGAGCGGTCGATCTGGCCGTCCGCGAAGACGGTGACGTTGCGCTGGTTCACCCCGCCGTCCTCCGCGGGGAGTTCCTCGTGCAGGATGACCCCGTAGACGCCCGAGAGGCGCGGGTCCACCGGGTGGCGCACCGCCGGGGAACCGGCCAGGGCGGCCCGGATCTCCCGGCCGATCGCGGTGAGTTCGGGCAGCTGCCCGAGGCTCACCGAGAGGCCGAGCGCGGCGGCCGGCACCGAGGCGTAGCAGGCGCCGGAGTGCGCGACGGCCACCTCGACGGTGCCCCGGGAGGTCTCCACCGGCAGCTTCAGCTCGCTCACCCAGGAGGGCACGTTGCGGAACGTCACCCCGGTGGTCCGCCCGGCGGCCCGGTGGACCAGCGCGGTGACCCGGCCGGACGGCACGTCGATCCGCACCCGGGCGACGCCGTAGTCGGGCGCCGCGACCAGTCCGGAGTCGACCGCCCAGGCGCCGAGCGCGATGGTGCCGTGGCCGCAGGCCGTCGAGTAGCCGTCCTTGTGCCAGAACAGCACGCCGAGGTCGGCCTCGTCGTCGTCCGCGGGCACCAGGAAGCCGCCGTACATCCCGGCGTGGCCGCGCGGCTCGCGGGTGAGCAGCTGCCGGACGTCGTCCAGCGCGCTCGGCCGGGGCGCGGTCGCGGTGCCGCCGGAGCCGATCGCGATGGCGCGGCGCTCGGCGACGCTGTCACCGGGGATCACCGGTGCTCCGGCGACGACGATCCGGAACGGCTCCCCGGCGGTGTGGTAGTCGACGGTGTCGATGTGCAGGGCCTCGGCAGCGGCGGCGGGTTGCGCCGTCATCAGGCACCCCCGGCCGGCAGCAGGGTGACGGTGCGGCCCTGGGTGTAGAAGTCCAGCGCCGCCTGACCCTGCTCACGGGCACCGTGGCTGGCGCCCTTGGCGCCGCCGAACGGCAGGTGGAAGTCGACGCCGCTGGACGGCGCGTTGACCCGGATCATGCCCGCGTCCAGCCGGTCGGCGACGGCCAGCGCCGCGTCCAGGTTCCGGGTGTGCACCGAGGCCGCCAGCGTGTACGGGGTGTCGTTGGCGAGCGCGATCGCCTCGTCGAGGTCGGCCGCGGCGTGCAGCACGGCGATCGGGCCGAAGAACTCCTCGCGGCGCAGCGGGTGGTCGTCCGGCACCCCGGTGACCAGGGTCGGGTCCAGGAACCAGCCGTCCCGCTCGGGCACGCCGCCGCCGGCCAGCACCTCGGCGCCGGCTTCCCGGGCGGAGGCGACGGCCGCGGTGATCTCGTCCCGGGAGGCCGCGCTGATGACCGGGCCGCAGGCGGTGTCGTCGACCTCGCCGAGCGCCTTGACCAGCGCGGCGCGCAGCGGCTCGTAGGCCGCGCCGACCGCGATGACCCGGCTGGTGGCGGTGCACTTCTGCCCCGCGTAGCCGGCGATCGCCGCGGCGACGTGGGCGGCGGCCTGGTCGAAGTCGGCGTCCGGCAGGACGAGCGCGGCGTTCAGCCCGCCGAGTTCGGCCTGCACGGGGATGCCGCGCTCGGTGGCGGTGCGCACGACCTGCCGGCCGACCCCGGTGGAGCCGGTGAAGGAGACCACGTCGGCCGCGGCGACCAGGGTGCCGCCCTCGGCGCCGCCGCCGGGCAGCACGGTGAGGACGCCCTCGGGCAGCCCGGCCCCGGCGATCAGCTCGGCCAGCCGCAGCGCGCAGCCGATCGCCTCCGAGGAGGGCTTGAGGACGACGCTGTTGCCGACGGCCAGCGCCGGGGCGGTCTTCCAGCAGGGGATCGCCAGCGGGAAGTTCCACGGCGTGATCAGCCCGGCGACCCCGTACGGGCGGCGGCGGGTGAGCAGCAGGCCGGGGCCGCCGGCGGTCTCGTGCACCTCGCCGGTGGCCGCGAACGGCGCCTGGGCGTAGTAGCGCCAGATCGCGACGGTGCGGGCGACCTCGCCGCGCGCCTCGGCGATCGGCTTGCCGACCTCGCGCACGACCAGCTCGGCCAGCTCCTCGGCGTGCGCCTCGATCGCCTCGGCGATCCGGGTGAGCGCGGCGGAGCGGGCGCCGGCGCCGGCGGCGAGCCAGCCGGGCTGCGCGGCCCGGGCGCGGGCGACGGCGGCCTCGACGGCTTCGGTGCCGGGGCGGGGCGCCTCGGCGACGAGGTCCGCGGGGTCGGCGGGGTTGTACGAACGGATCGTCACTTCGGTGAGCCCTTCGGGGGATTCGACGGGGTCGGGACGGGAACGGGGGGCGGGAGCAGGAGGCGGGAGCAGGGGGACGGGCGCGGCGGGGTCAGAGCAGGAAGCCGGCCGGGAACGGGTCGGCGGGGTCGAGGAAGTACTGGGCGGTGCCGGTGACCCAGGCCCGTCCGGTGACGGTCGGCACCACCGCGGGGCGCCCGGCCACCTCGGTCTCCTCGACCAGGCGGCCGATGAAGGTGGTCCCGATGAAGGAGTCGTTGCGGAAGTCCCGGTCGAGCGGCAGCTCGCCGCGCGCGTGCAGCTGGGCCATCCGGGCCGAGGTGCCGGTGCCGCAGGGCGAGCGGTCGAACCAGCCGGGGTGGATGGCCATCGCGTGCCGGGAGTGCTCGGCGGTGGAGCCGGGGGCGAGCAGCTGGACGTGGTGGCAGCTTTGGATGGACGGGTCCTGCGGGTGCACCGGGCGGTCCGGGCCGGCGTTGATGGCCTCCATCAGGGCCAGGCCGGCGTCCAGGATGTCCTGCTTGCGCTCCCGCTCGAACGGCAGGCCGAACTCGGCGAGCGGCAGGATCGCGTAGAAGTTGCCGCCGTAGGCGAGGTCGTAGGTCACCGTGCCGTGGCCGGGGACCTCGATCTTGCGCTCCAGCGCCTCGGAGTAGGACGGCACGTTGCGGATGGTGACCGCCTTGGCCGCGCCGTTCTCCACCGCGACGTCCGCGACCACCAGACCGGCCGGGGTGTCCAGCCGGACGGTGGTGACCGGCTCGACGACCGGCACCATGCCGGTCTCCACCAGCACGGTGGCCACGCCGATGGTGCCGTGGCCGCACATCGGCAGCAGACCGGAGACCTCGATGTAGAGCACGCCCCAGTCGGCGTCCGGCCGGGTTGGCGGCTGCAGGATGGCGCCGCTCATCGCGGCGTGGCCGCGGGGCTCGTACATCAGCAGCGTCCGGAAGTCGTCCAGGTGCTGCTGGAAGTGCACCCGGCGCTCGGCCATGGTGGCGCCGGGGATGACGCCGAAGCCGCCGGTGACGACCCGGGTGGGCATGCCCTCGGTGTGCGAGTCGACGGCGTGGAAGACGTGACGGCTGCGCATCTGCTGACGCTCCGTGGGGTGGTGGGGTGAGGGTGGGGTGGACGGGTCCGTGCCCCGGTGGGCGGGTGTCCGGTGGGGCCGGCTGCCGCCGCAGCCGGCCGGTCCGGACACCGGAACCACGTCGTACGGGTCAGGCCAGGCCCTCGGCCAGCGCCTTCTCGGTGGCCGCGCGGACGGCCGCCTCGATCTCCGGGGTCAGCGGCAGGCGCGGGGCCCGGGTCGGACCGCCGGGGCGGCCGGCGATGTCCATGGAGAGCTTGATCGCCTGGACGAACTCGGTCTTGGAGTCCCAGCGCAGCAGCTGGTGCAGCGCCTTGTACAGCGGCAGCGCGGTGCCCAGGTCGTGGGCGACGGCGGCCTTGTACAGCGCGACGCTCGCCTCGGGCAGCGCGTTCGGGTAGCCGGCGATCCAGCCGACGGCGCCGGCCAGGGCCAGCTCCAGCAGCACGTCGTCGGCGCCGATCAGCAGGTCGAGGCCGGGGGCCAGCTCGGCGATCTCGTACGCGCGGCGGACGTCGCCGGTGAACTCCTTGACCGCCACGATCGAGCCCTCGCCGTGCAGCTCGGCGAGCAGCGACGGGACGAGGTCGACCTTGGTGTCGATCGGGTTGTTGTAGGCGACGATCGGCACGCCGGCCTTGGCGACCTCGGCGTAGTGGCCGCGGACGGCGTCCCGGTCGGCGCGGTAGGCGTTCGGCGGCAGCAGCAGGACGGAGCCGGCGCCGGCCTCGGCGGCCTGCTCGGCCCAGCGGCGGGACTCGGCGCTGCCGTAGGCGGCGACGCCGGGCATCACCCGGGAGCCGTCGCCGGCCGCCTCGACGGCGACCTCGACGACCTTGGCCCGCTCCTCGGGGGTGAGGGTCTGGTACTCGCCGAGCGAGCCGTTGGGGACGACGCCGTCGCAGCCCGACTCGATCAGCCAGCGGACGTGCTCGGCGTAGGCGTCGTAGTCGACGGAGAGGTCCGGGCGCAGCGGGAGCGTGGTGGCGACCATGATGCCGCGCCAGGGCCGGGTGGTGTCGTGCGGGGTCTGGGACACAGGTGACTCCTTGGTGAGGTGTGACATTTTATTAGGGAGCGCGCGGCGGAGACAAGAGTCCCCGCCGGACGATTTCGGACAGACCCGGCGGGCCGCGCCGGCGGGCCGGGTGGGCCCGGTCCTCGCGCGACCGGGCCCGCCCGGGGCTCTCAGTCCTCGCGGTCGTGTTCGGCCGCGAGCTGCCCGAGCGGAACGGGGCAGGAGAACGGCCTGCTGTCCGCGCGGGACTCCTCCGGGACGGCGCCGCCGCCCGCCAGGCAGGCCACCGCGGGACCGCACATCCGGCCCTGGCACCAGCCCATTCCGGCCCGGGTCAGCAGCTTGACGGTGCGCGCGTCGCCCGCGCCCAGCTCGTCCACCGCCTCGCGGATCCGCCCGGCCGGGACCTCCTCGCAGCGGCAGACGTCGGTGTCCTCCCGCAGCCACTCGGTCCAGCCCGGGCCGGGCCGGTGGGCGGCGGCCATCAGCTCGGCGAAGGCCCGCAGCCGGGAGCGCCGGCGCAGCAGCGCGGTGCGCACCGGTCGGCCGGCCACCGCGTGCGCGGCCAGCTCGCCCTCGGTGATCGCCAGGTCGGCGCCGCCGACCCCACAGGTCTCGCCGGCCGCCCAGAGCCCGCGGACGGTGGTCCGCAGGCGGGCGTCGACCGCGAGTGCGGCCGTCCCGTCGGGCGTGGTGCGGGTGGCCGCGCCCAACTCGGTGGCCAGCTCGATCTGCGGGACCAGGCCATGACCGACGGCGAGCGCGTCGCACTCGATCCGCCGCTCGCTTCCCGGTACCGGACGCCAGGCGGCGTCCAACCGGGCCACCGTGACGGCGGTGACCCGGTCCGTTCCGTGCGCCTCCACGACCGCGCTGCGCGGGCGCAGCCGCACCCCGTGGCGCAGCAGCGCGGAGCCGTGCCCGGCGCCCTCGACCAGCTTGGCCGGAACGGCGGCCAGCACGCCGGGGCGCCGGGCGTAGCCGAGGTACGCGGTGGCCTCCACCACCGCGGGGACCTCGGCGCCGGCGGTGACCAGGGAGGAGGCCGCCGCGAGCAGCAGCGGGCCGCTCCCGGCCACCACGATCCGCCGGCCGGGCAGCACCAGACCGGCCTTGAGCATGGCCTGCGCGCCGCCGGCGGTGACCACCCCGGGCAGCGTCCAGCCGGGGAAGGGCAGCTGCCGCTCGTACGCGCCGGTGGCGAGCAGGACGGCGGCGGACCGGACGGTGGCCCGGTCGTCGGCGTCCGGGCCGGTGGTGGCGTGCAGTCGCCAGTCGCGCTCCCCGGCGCGCTCCAGCGCCCACACCTGGTGGCCGGCCAGCAGCTCGACGCGGCCGGCCGCGCGGTGGGCGGCGAGCCGGTCGGCGAGGCCGGTGTAGACGGACCAGCCGTGGTGCAGCCGGTCGGGGCGGGCGGCGCCGAGGCCGGGGGCGGGGTGGCGGTAGTACTGTCCGCCGGTGCTCCGGCCGGCGTCGACCAGGGCGCAGCGCAGCCCGAGGTCGGCGGCGGTCACGACGGCGGCGAGGCCGGCCGGGCCGGCGCCGATCACCGCGAGGTCGTAGGGGCGCGGACCGCCGGGCAGGGGCTCAGACGTCGAGGTCGGCACGGCCGTGGCCCTCCTGGGTGGTGACGGTGGTGCCGGGCTCGGCCGGCACCAGGCAGGTGCGCTGGTTGGGCCGCCCGTCGACGGTGGCCAGGCAGTCGAAGCAGGCGCCGATGCCGCAGAACGCCCCGCGCGGCCTGCCGCCGACCCGGGTGGTGCGCCAGGCCAGCACGCCGTCGGCCCACAGGGCGGCGGCGACGGTCTGCCCGGGCAGCGCGGGCACGGGCCGGCCGTCGAAGTCGATGGTGTGCGCGGGCCCGGGTTCGGCCCGGACCAGCTCCGCGGGGGTGCGGCTACGGCGCATGGGTGGGGGTTCTCCGTTCAGCTCATGAGCCGATCGTGGGGTTGTCGGCCTCGGCCGGAGGGTCTCGGCCGTCGTCGTCGGCCGTCGTCCTCGGCGGGAGGCTCAGGCGTCGGCCCCGGCGTCGTCCTCGTCCTCGGCCGGGAAGCGGTCGGCCCGGAACGGCGCGAGGGCCAGGTCGGGCTCCTTGCCGGTGAGCTGCTGGGCGATCAGCAGCCCGGTGGCCGGGGCCAGGCCGATGCCCGCGCCCTCGTGGCCGCAGGCGTGGTACAGCCCGGGCACCCGGGGGTCGGCGCCGATCGCGGGCAGGTGGTCCGGCAGGTAGGGGCGGAAGCCCCGGTAGGCGCGCATCACGCTCACCCCGGCCAGCACCGGGAAGAGCGCGGCCGCCTGGGCGGCCAGCCGGTGCACCACCTCCACCGAGAGCGTCCGGTCGAAGCCGACCCGCTCGCGGCTGGCGCCGATCAGCACCGGCCCGCCGGGCGTGCCCTCGACCACGGCCGAGGTCTGCAGCGCGGCGGAGCCGCTGGCGACATCGGCCACGTAGTCGGCGGCGTACACCTTGTGCCGCACGATCCGCGGCAGCGGCTCGGTGACCAGCACGAACCCGCGCCGCGGCAGCACCGGGAGGTGGACGCCGGCCAGCGCGGCCAGCTCACCGCCCCAGGTGCCGGCGGCGTTGACCACGGCGGCCGCGTCCAGCCGTCGCCGCTCGGTCTCGACGCCGCGCACGGCGCCGTCGGCCCCGAGCCGCACGGCCCGCACGGCCTCGCCGGTGTGCAGCCGGGCCCCGGCCCGGCGGGCGGCGCGCAGCAGGTGGGCGGCGGCCAGCGCGGGCTGGACCTGGGAGTCCTGGGGGTAGTGGAAGCCGCCGGCCAGGCCGGGCGCGAGGTGCGGCTCCAGCTCGGCCAGCCGCTCGCCGGGGATCTCCTCGGCGACGACGCCGACCGTCCGCTGCCCGGCCGCGAAGGCGCGCAGCGCCTCCTGGCGGGCGGGGGTGCCGGCGACCACCAGGCCGCCCTTCGCCTCGTACTCGACGGCGGCGCCGAACTCGTCGGAGAGTTCGCGCCACAGGCCGGCCGAGTACAGGGCGAGGTCGAGCTCGGGGCCGGGCTCCTTGTCGGAGACCAGCAGGTTGCCCTCGCCGGCGCCGGTGGTGCCACCGGCGACCGGACCGCGGTCGACGACGTCGACGGCGAGGCCGGCCCGGGCGGCGTAGTACGCGCAGGCGGCGCCGACGACGCCGGCACCGACCACCACGACGTCGGGGAGTCTCTGGGAGTGGGACACGTCAGTAATATGTCACATGCCATCGATACTGCCAAGACCGCCCGCCCGGAACGGACGAAAGGCACCGAAAAGCCCCGGCCCGCCGCTCGGAAGCGGCGGGCCGGGGCTCGCGGGTTCAGCTCGTCGGCCGGCTCAGGTGATGTCGTCCATCTGCTCGTGGCGGGCGGCCGGCACCTGACCGGAGGCGCTCGGCGTGCTCGACGCCTCGATCGCCTCGGCCTCGGCGACCGGCGCCACCGCGAGGTCGACGTGCGAGGCCTCCTCGTCGCTCAGCGCGAGGTCCGGGTTGCGCCGGGCCTTGCGCCGGTCGTTCAGCATCGCCACCCCGACCGCGATGAAGTACAGCGCCCAGATCGGCGCGGCCAGCGCCAGCATGCTCAGCGGGTCGGCGCTGGGCGTCGCGAAGGCGGCGAACACGGTGATGCCCATCACCATGCCGCGCCACCAGCGCAGCAGCCGCTTGCCGCTGACGATGCCGGTCATGTTCAGCATGATCAGCAGCAGCGGGAACTCGAAGGCCAGACCGAAGACCAGCACCAGCCGGGTGGCGATGTCGAAGTAGTCCGCGGGCGGCAGGATCGGTGTGGTGTCCTCCGGCGTGAACGAGAGCAGCACGTCGACGGTCAGCGGCAGCAGCGTGACGGCCAGCCCCACACCGGCCAGGAACAGCGGCGCGCCGCAGGCCATGAAGATGACCGTGTACTTGCGCTCGTGCTTGTGCAGGCCCGGCGCCACGAACGCCCACAGCTGGTACAGCCAGACCGGGACCGTGGCGACCACACCGGCCGTCAGGGCGACCTTGAGCATCCAGTTGAAACCCGCGGTCAGACCGATGGTCGAGACCTCCGCACAGCGGCCCGTGGGCGCCGCGAGGAACTCCGGTGTACACCGCTGGATCGGCTTGAGCAGCAGCGTCTCGATCTGCTTGTGGAAGATCAGCGCGATGATCGTGAACACCACGATCGCCAGGACCGACTTGACCACGCGGTTCCGCAGTTCCCGCAGGTGGTCGGCGAGGGCCATCCGTCCCTCGGGATCCTTGGGCGTCCTCGACGCCTTGGTGAGCTTGCTCAACCCCGGTCCTCAACTCGTGCGTCGAGGCCCGCCGGTCGACGGGCCTCCAGTGGTCGCGCGTGCCGCGCGCTCAGCGCGCCCCGCCCTCCGGAGCGGACTGCCCGGTGGGCTGCTCGGCCACCGGACGGGCGGTCGCGGACGCGCCCGGGGCGGACTGGATGGTCCGCGCCGCAGCGCCGTCGGCCGCCGCCGGGGCGGGCGGGGCCGGGGTGTCGGCGGCACCGTCGGTGCGCATCGCCTTCGTTTCGCTCTTGAGGATCCGTGCCGACTGGCCGAGCGAACGCGCCAGCTCCGGCAGCCGCTTGGCGCCGAAGAGGACAATGGCAATGACCGCGACCAGGAGGATCGCGGTGAACGAGACCCGCATGCTCGACCACCTTCAGTCTCGGCGGCACCGACCGGCCGCCCGCTGCGGGGATGGTAACCGCTGCGGATGACGCCCTGACGACGGCCGCCCGAACAGGACAGCGGCCCCCGTTCGCGCTCAGGAGCCAACTGAGAGCGTAACGCGCCCCTGCCCCCGAGCAGCAGTCCCCGGTACCCCCGTTCCGCGTTCCCGCAGGGTCCGCCCGGTCAGGAGCGGCCCGCCGCCGAGGCCGCGAGGTCCCCGGCCGCCTCGGCCAGCGCCCGGGAGGCGGCGTCCACGCCCTTCGCCAGCGCCCGCACGTCCAGCCAGAGCCGGACCGCGAGGACGCCGAGCACCAGCAGGCCGGCGGTGGCGAGGAGGACGGCGGCGACGAGCATCCAGGACATGTCCCCCACCTTAGGCCCTCGGCGCCGGCCCCCCGCTCACCCCTCGGCGGGCACCAGCCGCATGGTCCGCACCCCGGCCCCGGTCAGCGCCGCGACGATCTTCTCCCCGGCGGGCTTGCGCACCGCCGCCCCGCACAGCGGGCACCCGAAGCTGTAGTGCGCCTGCGCCGCCGTGCGGCCGAACGTCAGGCGGAACGCCTCGACCGGCAGCTCCACCTTCTCCCGGCACTCCGAGCAGTACACCTTGAATCTGGTACCGGGCTCCACGGCTCAGACCAGCCCCTCCCCGTAGTGCGCCAGCGCCTCCAGCGCCGCCGCCCGCGCCTGCCCGGCCAGCTCCGGCGGGGAGACGATCCGCCCGTCACGGCCCAGCCGCAGCGCCAGCGGGCGCAGCTGCGAGGGGTCGGCGCTGCGCAGGGTGATCCGCAGTCCGCCGTCGGGCAGTTCCTCGGCCCGGTCGTGGGTGTAGTACTCGGCGACCCAGCGGCCGCCGGAGGAGACCTCGACGACGACCTCGGGATCGTCGGCGGAGGGGTTGACCAGCCCGCCGGAGAGGTCGCGCGGCTCGCGCTTGGGCGGGTCGGCGGGGACGTCCAGGACCCTGATCTCGGCGACCCGGTCGAGCCGGAACATCCGGTGGTCCTCGGAGGTCCGGCACCAGGCCTCCAGGTAGGTGTGCCCCTCGGTGAGCAGCCGGATCGGGTCGACCTCGCGCTCGGTCATGCCGCCGCGGCCGTGCGAGTAGTAGCGCAGCCAGAGCCGGCGCCCCTCGCTGAGGGCACGGTCGATGTCCGCGAAGACGTGGCTCTCGGCCTCGAAGGTGACGCCGACCCGGGCACTGCCCTCGGCGCTCTCCCCCGCCGCGTTCTCGATCTTGGCGACGGCCCGGGTGAGCGCCTCGCGGTCGCCGGCCCGCAGGCCGGGCAGGCCGGCCACCGCGCGGGCGGCGACGAGCAGCGCGGTCGCCTCGTCGGCGGCCAGCCGCAGCGGCTGGGCGACGTCGTCGACGTTGTGCCACCAGATCCGCTCGCCGTCGGTGTCGATGTCGAGCAGGTCGCCGCCGCGGAAGCTGGTGCCGCACATCGGCAGGACGTTGAGGTCGCCGATCAGTTCGCGCTCGCTGATGCCGAAGGCGCGGGCCACCTCGGCCACCTCGGCGCCGGGGCGCTCGCGCAGATAGGTGACCAGCGAGAGCATCCGCCGGGTCTGGTCGATCGCGTTGCTCATGCCCGCACACCCTCCACCACACTGCCGGCCACCGCGCGCAGCCGGTCGATGACGTCGGCCCGCAGCTCCTCGGGGCCGACCACCAGCACGTCCGGCCCGAACTCGGCGAGGTCGGCGCCGAGCCCGTTGCCGTACGGGATCTCCAGCTCGTCCCAGCTGTCGTCGGCCCGCCGGGTGGTGACCGCCTTGGTGCGCAGCGGGAAGCCCGCGCCGCGGCGGACCCGGACCACGGCGGTCGCGGTGGCGCCCTCGCCGGCGAACTTGGCGACCGTGGCGCGGACGTCGACGTGCTCGGGCACGGTGCCCAGGAAGGCGCCGGAGCGGGCCCTGACCTTGCCGGTGATCCGGCTGAGCCGGAACACCCGGGCGTCCTCGCGGTCGCGGTCCCAGCCGGCCAGGTACCAGTGGCCGCGCCAGCACTCCAGAGCCCAGGGTTCGACGCTGCGCTGCTCGGCGGCGGCGGCGCCGGCCTTGCGGTACTCGAAGGTGACCGGGCGGCGGTCGCGGGCGGCGGTGAGCAGCGGTTCGAAGGCGGCCTCGCGCGCCGGGATGCGCGGTTCGAGGGCGGGGCGGCGCTCGGTCTCGGTGAAGGGGATGCCGGCGGCGCGCAGCTTCTGGAGCGCGCCGCTGGCGGCGCCGCTCATCTTGGCCTGCTGCCAGACCCGGGCGGCGAGGGTGAGCGCGGCGGCCTCCTCGGCGTCGAGGGCGATCTCCGGCAGGCGGTTGCGGTCGGCGCGGGCGAGGTAGCCGAGTTCGCCGTCGAGGGCGTTCTCGTCGACGTCGATGACCAGTCCGAGTTCGCGCAGGTCGTCCTTGTCCCGCTCGAACATCCGGTTGAAGGCTTCCTCGCTGCTGTTCTGCCAGGCTTCGCGGTAGGCCTCGATGGACTCCCGCAGCTCCTTCTTGGAGAGCGGACGTCTGGTGTTCATCAGGCACAGGGCGAGATTCATCAGCCGCTCTGCCTTGGCGATCGCCATCGCTGACCCTTCCGGTGTGCCGCGCAGCGCGCGGGGTTGCGCCCGCCGGGGCGTCGTGGACCCGGCGGGACCGACCGTACCGGTAGCGGTACGCACTGCAAAAGCCGAGTCCGGGAACACGTGGGGCCGCACCCCGGGGTCGGGGTGCGGCCCTGGCGATCAGCGTCCTCAGACGGAGATCAGGTCGACCACGAAGATCAGGGTCGAGCCCGCCGGGATGAGCGGGCTCGGCGACTGGTTGCCGTAGGCCAGGTGCGGCGGGATGACCAGCTCGCGGCGGCCGCCGACCTTCATGCCGGCGACGCCCTGGTCCCAGCCCTTGATGACCCGGCCGCCGCCGAGCGGGAACTTGAAGGTGGAACCGCGGTTCCAGCTGGCGTCGAACTCCTCGCCGGTCGCGTAGGTCACGCCGACGTAGTGGACCTCGACGACCTGGCCGGGCTTGGCCTCCTCGCCGGTGCCGACGGTGATGTCGCGGATCTTCAGCTCGGCCGGCGGGTCGCCGACCGGGAAGTCGATCTCGGGCTTGCTCACTAGTGCCTCATCTCACGGTTGGTTCGTTCCATGACCAAGCGGCGGGCGCCCGCACCCGGTCCGTTCCCGGACCACGGTACGGGCGCCCGCCGCCCGTCCGGGACCGGCCACGCGGCCGGTCCCGAAGGTCACACGCACACCATTGTCACCCGAAAGTGGATCAGCCCTGACCCGCATCGAGGATGTCGACGACGAAGACCAGCGTCGAGTTGGGCGGGATCTCGCCCTGGGCCTGGTCCTTGTAGCCGAGCGAGGCCGGGATGACCAGCTCGACCCGGCTGCCGATGGTCTGGCCCTCCAGGCCCTGGTCCCAGCCGGCGATGACCTGGCCGCCGCCGAGCGGGAAGGAGAACGCCTGGCCCTTGCTGAGCGAGGAGTCGAAGACCTTGCCGTCCTTGTACAGCGCGCCGGTGTACTGGACGAGGATCTTCTCGCCCTTCTCGACCTTGCGGCCCTCGCCCTTGATGAGGACGTGGCTCTTCAGCTCGGTCGGGTCGGCCGCACCGGGCACCGGGGTGATGTCGGCGGGCTTCTTGCCGTTGTCCTTGACCTGCGGGAAGTCCGCGGGCGGCGGGGTCACGGTGCCGCTGACGACGGCGTCGGGGGCGTTGCTGTTGCGGATGTCGATGACGAAGATCAGGTTGTCCTCGGCCCCGATCGACATGCTCGGGTTGCCCTGGGCGCCGAAGGCGGCGGCCGGCGGGGCGACGACGAGCAGCCGGGAACCGGCCTTCTTGCCGATGACCGCCTGGTCGAGCGCCGGGATGAGCGCGTCGGTGCCGGCCTGGAAGATCTGCGGCTTGCCCTTGTCGTCGTACGACGACGGGATGTCCTTGCCGGTGTTCCAGTCCTTGCCGGTGTAGTCGACGGAGGTCCAGGAGTTCTTCTCGACCTTGGGGCCGCTGCCCTCGGAGAGGACCTTGACGACGAAGCTGCCGTCGGCCTGCTCGGCGGGCACCTCGATGGTGGCCTTGGTGCCGTAGTCGCCGGTGACGTTGGGCAGCACCTTGGCGCTGTCCTTGATCGGCGGGACCGGCGGGGTGGTCGGCGTGGCCGGGGCGGACTTGGCGGTGTCCGGCTTGGCGGCGGCGTCGTCCGACGAACCGTCCTTGTTCACCAGGTACAGGGTGACGGCGCTGCCGATGAGCAGCACGCCGAGGACGGTGCCGAGGATCACGCCGAGCTTGCCGACGTTGCCCGGGTTCTCGTCGTACCCGGCCTCGGAGGTGTCCTGGCGGCGGACGGTGGAGGCGAAGATCTGCGGGACCTCGTCGGTCTTCGTCCCCGCGGCCCGGGGCGCCTCCCCGGACCCGCCCCACCCGGCCTGCTGCTTCAGGATCGCCGGAGGAACGACGATCGACTCGCCGTCGCCCGGGAGCGGGCCGCCGGGCCTCGAATCGGCCGGGTCTCCGGCGGAGTTACCGTGCGCGGTGCCGGACCCGCCCGGGCTCGACGCTTTCTCAGACATGACTCCCCATCCATCTCGCCACGAGGTCTTCGAGGTCTACGGCCGGCGTGGTGGCGCCGGGGTGCTGTCGCACTGCCCGCCCGGACCCCGGACGCCGGCGGCGCCTACCACAGTGCGAGGGCAGTATGACAGGTCAGGATGAGGGCGGGCGCTTGCCCGTGCGAGCGCCCGCCCAAGCGTACGGAATCCCCCCGGGCTCGAACCAGCCCGTGCCGGGGATCCCCCGGGATCACCGGGGCGTCACACGGCCTCCAGGATGTCCACCACGAACACCAGGGTCGAGTTCGGCGGCACCGAGCCCTGCGCCTGGTCCTTGTAGCCGAGCGACGGCGGCACCACCAGCAGCACCCGGCTGCCGACGTTCTGGCCGACCAGGCCCTTGTCCCAGCCCTCGATGACGCTGCCGGTGCCGATCTGCAGCGCCTGGGCGCCGCCGTGGCTCCAGGAGGAGTCGAACTGCTGGCCGTTGGCCCACAGCACGCCGGTGTACTGCACGACCAGGGTCTGCCCGGACTTGACCTGCTTGCCCTCGCCCTTGATCAGCACGGCCTGCTGGAGGTCGGTCGGCGGGGCCTGCCCGGCCGGCACGGTGATGGTGACGGCGGCCTTGCCGTTGTCCTTGACCTGCGGCAGGTTCGCCGGCGGCGGCGTCATGGCGCCGGACAGCGTGGAGTCCGGCGGCAGGCTCTCCACGATGTCGAGCACGAAGACCACGGTGTCGCCGGGGCCGACGCCGAGCTGGGTGGAGCCCTGGGTGCCGAACGCGGCGGCCGGCGGGGCGACGACCAGCAGCCGGCTGCCGACCTTCTTGCCGATCACGCTCTGGTCGAAGGCCGGCACCAGCTGCCCGCTGCCCGCCTGGTAGAGCTGCGGCTTGCCGCCGGAGTCGTAGGAACTGGGCAGGTCCTTGCCGGTCGTCCAGTCCTTGGCGGTGTAGTTGACCGTCACCCAGTCGCCCTTGTTGACCGCCGAGCGGTCCCCCTCGCTGACGGTGTTCACCACGAACTGTCCGCTGGGCTGCTGGCCCTCGGGGATGGTGATGGTGGCCTTGCTCCCGAAGCCCCCGCCGGACAGCACCGGCATCGGGGAGGCCTCGTTCACCGGGGCGGGCACGGTGGGCGCGGCGGTCGGCGACGCGGTGGGCGTGGCCTGGCCGGCCGGCTTGGTGGAGCTGCTGCAGGCCACCGCCAGCAGCAGGGGCAGGGTGAGAAGCAACCCGGCGGTGCGGCGCACGGCGTTCCTAACTGTCGGTCAAAGTCGGCTCTCCGGACTCCGGCTCCGGACTCGACGGACAGCGTATGCGCAGACGGCGCCCGGTCCCGGTAGACACCACCGGGACCGGACACCGCGAAGATCACACCGACGGGGGACGCCGTGCGCGCGCCGCTCCCCCGCCCGCGCGCCGGTCACATGCCCGCGATGAGCTTCTCCACCCGCTCGTCGACCGACCGGAACGGGTCCTTGCAGAGCACGGTGCGCTGCGCCTGGTCGTTCAGCTTCAGGTGCACCCAGTCGACGGTGAAGTCGCGGCGCTGCTCCTGCGCGCGGCGGATGAAGTCGCCGCGCAGCCGGGCCCGGGTGGTCTGCGGCGGGATCGACTTCGCCTCGAAGGTCTTGAGGTCGGTGGTCACCCGCTGGGCCTGGTTCTTGCCCTGGAGCAGGTAGAACAGGCCGCGGCGGCGGTGGATGTCGTGGTAGGCGAGGTCGATCTGGGCGACCCTGGGGTTGCTCATGCTCATCTGGTGCTTCTCGCGGTAGCGCTCGATGAGCTTGTACTTCATGATCCAGTCGATCTCGGTGGCGACCCCGTCGAGGCGCTCGGTCCGGACCGCCTCCAGGGTACGGCCCCACAGGTCGAGGACCCGGGCGACGGTGCCGGTGTTGATGCCCTTGCGGTCGGCGAACTCCAGGGCCTTGGTGTAGTACTCCTCCTGGATGTCGAGCGCGCTGGCCTCGCGCCCGTTGGCGAGCCGGACCTGGTGGGTGCCGGTGAGGTCGTGGCTGACCTCGCGGATGGCCCGGATCGGGTTCTCCAGGGTGAGGTCGCGCATCACCACGCCGGCCTCGATGAGCCGCAGCACCAGGTCGGTGGAGCCCACCTTGAGCAGGGTGGTGGTCTCCGACATGTTGGAGTCCCCGACGATGACGTGCAGCCGGCGGTAGCGCTCGGCGTCGGCGTGCGGCTCGTCGCGGGTGTTGATGATCGGGCGGGAGCGGGTGGTCGCCGAGCTGACGCCCTCCCAGATGTGCTCGGCGCGCTGGCTGACGCAGTAGACCGCGCCGCGCGGGGTCTGCAGCACCTTGCCGGCGCCGCAGATCAGCTGCCGGGTCACCAGGAACGGGATGAGCACGTCGGCCAGCCGGGAGAACTCGCCGTGCCGGGCCACCAGGTAGTTCTCGTGGCAGCCGTAGGAGTTGCCGGCGGAGTCGGTGTTGTTCTTGAAGAGGTAGACGTCCCCGGCGATGCCCTCCTCGTGCAGCCTGCGCTCGGCGTCGACCAGCAGGCCTTCGAGGATGCGTTCGCCCGCCTTGTCGTGCGTCACCAGCTCGACGACGTCGTCGCACTCGGGGGTGGCGTACTCGGGGTGGGAGCCCACGTCGAGGTAGAGGCGGGCACCGTTGCGCAGGAACACGTTGCTGCTGCGGCCCCAGGAGACTACGCGGCGGAAGAGGTAGCGGGCGACCTCGTCCGGGGACAGCCTGCGCTGCCCGCGGAACGTGCAGGTGACGCCGTACTCGTTCTCCAGCCCGAAAATTCGGCGGTCCATGGGCCATCCATTCTCTGATGGGAGCTGTCCGAAACCGCCTCCGCGAAAGCCCGTCCGGGCCGCCGCAGGGGCACCGGGGTCCCCGGGCGCCCCCGCTCCCCGGCGGCGCGCCCGGGGCACCCGGGGCACGCAGGTGGGGGGACGGCCCCGCGGG
>NZ_JBHVTL010000029.1:0-11288 GCF_042884635.1 Kitasatospora sp. NPDC058115 | reverse complement strand
GTCTTTTGGATCAGGCCTGGGCCGCAGGGTCTGGCACGCACATCTGCGGCGTTGTGGTGGGGGGGCCCGGGCCCCCCCCCCAACCCCCGCCGGCCCCCCGGCGGGGGCCCGGGGGCCCGGTCGGCCCCCCCGCGCCGGCCGGCCGCACGGGACCCCGTGGGCACTACTGGTCGGAGTCGCCCGGCGGGGTGGCCGCCGGCTTCGCCTTCCCGTCCGTGTCGTCGGAGTCGTCCGACTCGGCGGACTGGTCGCCGTCGAGCAGCCGGGCGAGCTGGCCGCCCAGGATCCGCTTGAACTTGCGCTGCTGGAAGCGCTGGCGGTCCAGGACCGCCACCTCCAGCTGGTCGGGGGTGAGGGTGCGCGGGGTGCCGCCGTTGGGGTCGCGGGCGAGCGAGTCCACGGCGACCTTGACCGCCTCGGTGAGCGAGAAGCCGGCGCGGTGCCGCTGGCCGAGGTAGTTGCCGATCGAGTCGGCGTTGCCGCCGACCACCACGTAGTTCTTCTCGTCGACGACCGAGCCGTCCGGGGTGAGCCGGTAGATCTGGTCGTCCTCGCCGGAGCGGCCGACCTCGGCGACGATCAGCTCGACCTCGTAGGGCTTCTCGCCGACCGAGGAGAAGATGGTGCCGAGCGTCTGGGCATAGACGTTGGCCAGGCCCCGGGCGGTGACGTCGGCCCGGTCGTAGGTGTAGCCGCGCAGGTCGGCGTAGCGGACGCCGCCGATGCGCAGGTTCTCGAACTCGTTGTACCGGCCGACCGCCGCGAAGGCGATCTTGTCGTAGATCTCGGACACCTTGTGCAGCGCCCGCGAGGTGTTCTCGGCGACGAAGACGATGCCGTCGGCGTAGGTGAGCACGACCACGCTGCGACCGCGCGCGATGCCCTTGCGGGCGTACTCCGCGCGGTCCGCCATGGCCTGCTGGGGGGAGACGTAGAACGGTGTCGACACCGGCGGTCGTCCCTTCCTTCCTCAGTTGATGGCTAGAGCAGCGGGGCCTGCGGCCCGTTGGGGTGGGCGAGGCGCTGGTCGGTGATGGAGACGGCGATCTCGGCGACCTCGGCCTCGGTGAGCCGGCGGAAGCCGTCCTCGGTGATCAGCGAGACGATCGGGAAGATCTTGCGGGCGAGGTCGGGGCCGCCGGTGGCGGAGTCGTCGTCGGCCGCGTCGTAGAGGGCCTGGACGACCATGGTGGAGGCCTGCTCGGCCGTGAGGTCCTCGCGGTGGAGCTTCTTCATCGAGCCGCGGGCGAAGACCGAGCCGGAGCCGGTGGCGGCGAAGCCGCGCTCCTCGGAGCGCCCGCCGGTGACGTCGTAGGTGAAGATCCGGCCCCGGCCGAGGTCGAGGTCGTAGCCGGCGAACATCGGCACGACCGCGAGGCCCTGCATCGCCATGCCGAGGTTGCCCCGGATCATGGTGGTGAGCCGGTTGGCCTTGCCCTCCAGCGAGAGCACGGTGCCCTCGATCTTCTCGTAGTGCTCCAGCTCCAGCTGGAACATCCGGACCATCTCGATCGCGAGGCCGGCGGTGCCGGCGACGCCGACCGCGCTGTACTCGTCCGCGGGGAAGACCTTCTCCATGTCCCGCTGGGCGATGACGTTGCCCATGGTCGCCCGGCGGTCACCGGCGAGGACCACGCCGCCGTCGAAGACCGCGGCCACGATGGTCGTGCCGTGCGGGGCCTCGATGACGCCCTCGGGCAGGCTGCGCCGGCCGGGGATCAGCTCGGGCCGGTGGGCCTCCAGGAAGTCGAGGAACGACGAGGACCCCGGGGTCAGGAAGGCAGCCGGTAGACGCCCGGTGCCACGAGTGTTGGCTTCCACACGATTCCTTCCAGGTAGCTTGAAGCGCGCACTGCCCGCACCCTACCGGCCGGACGATCACTGTCCAGCACGGCGGAGGGCCGGATCGGACGGACGGACGGCTCCCGCCGCCCGTCCGCCGTCGTCGGTCGCGACCGTGAATTCCCGGAATGCCGCCGGGCAGCCGCCCGGAGCCCGACCGGGATTACTGTCCGCCCTTTTGCACGAACTGCCGCACGAAATCCTCGGCGTTCGATTCCAGGACCTCGTCGATTTCGTCCAGAACCGCGTCGACGTCGTCACTCAGCTTTTCCTGGCGCTCCTTGAGGTCCTCGGAATTCTGCGCTTCCGCGGCCTGCTCCTCGACCTCCTCGGAGGAGCGGTTCGCCCGCTGCTGGCCGCCGCCGGTGTCCTTGCTCGCCATTTACCTCACCCCGCTCGATCGTCTGGCACGGTTTGGTCGTTGCTTGCTGCACCGACCCTATACACAAGGTGCGACAACCCGCTTCCGGTTTGCCGGTGGCGCTTCCTGTCCAACGCCCGCCGGTACCCCAGATGATTCCCATTCGCCCGGCGTTCACCCGTGGTGATCGGAAACTCACCGGGCTATCCGCCGGACAGCACCCGCAGCAGGTCCTCCGCCGTGCGGCAGCGGTCCAGCAGCTCCTTGACGTGGTTGCGGGTGCCGCGCAGCGGCTCCAGGGTGGGCACCCGCTGGAGCGAGTCCCGGCCCGGCAGGTCGAAGATCACCGAGTCCCAGGAGGCCGCCGCGACGTGCTCCGCGTACTGCTCCAGGCAGCGGCCGCGGAAGTAGGCCCGGGTGTCCTCCGGGGGCTTGGTGACGGCCCTGGTGACGTCCTCCTCGGTCACCAGTCGGTCGAAGCGTCCGCGGGCCACCAGGCGGTTGTAGAGGCCCTTGTCGGGCCGCACGTCGCTGTACTGGAGGTCGACCAGCTGCAGGCGCGGGTTGTCCCACTCCAGGGCGTCCCGGCTGCGGTAGCCCTCCAGGATCTCCCGCTTGGCGATCCAGTCCAGCTGGCGGGAGAGCGACATCGGGTCGCGCTCCAGGCGGCCCAGCACGTCCTCCCAGCGGGCCAGCACGTCCACCGTCTGCTCGTCGGCGTCGGTGCCGAAGCGGTCCTCGACGTACTTGCGGGCCAGCTCGAAGTACTCCAGCTGGAGCTGCACGGCGGTGAGCCGGCGGCCGCTGCGCAGTGTGACCAGGTGCTTCAGGGTGGGGTCGTGGGAGATCCGGTGCAGGGTCCGCACCGGCTGGTCGACGGCCAGGTCGGAGGTGATGAAGGCGTCCTCGATCATCGCCAGGACCAGCGAGGTGGTGCCGAGCTTGAGGTAGGTGGAGATCTCGGAGAGGTTGGCGTCCCCGATGATCACGTGGAGCCGGCGGTACTTCTCGGCGTCGGCGTGCGGTTCGTCCCGGGTGTTGATGATCGGCCGTTTGAGGGTGGTCTCCAGGCCGACCTCGACCTCGAAGAAGTCGGCGCGCTGGCTGATCTGGAAGCCGTGGGCGGAGCCGTCCTGCCCGATGCCGACCCGGCCGGCGCCGGTGACCACCTGGCGCGAGACGAAGAACGGGGTGAGGTGGCGGACGATGTCGGCGAACGGGGTGGCCCGCTTCATCAGGTAGTTCTCGTGGGTGCCGTAGGAGGCGCCCTTGTTGTCGGTGTTGTTCTTGTACAGGTGGATGTTCTGCCCGTTGGGCAGCTCCAGCGCGCGCTGTGCGGCGGCCGCCATGATCCGTTCGCCGGCCTTGTCCCAGAGCACGGCGTCGCGCGGGTTGGTCACCTCGGGCGAGCTGTACTCGGGGTGCGCGTGGTCCACGTAGAACCGCGCGCCGTTGGTGAGGATGACGTTGGCGAGGCCGATGTCCTCGTCGGTCAGCTGGCTGGCGTCGGCGACGTCCCGTGCGAGGTCGAACCCCCGGGCGTCACGCAGCGGATTCTCCTCCTCGAAGTCCCAGCGGGCCCGCCGTGCCCGGTGCATCGCCGCCGCGTACGCGTTGACGATCTGGGACGAGGTGAGCATGGCGTTGGCGTTGGGGTGCCCGGGCACGGAGATCCCGTACTCGGTCTCGATGCCCATCACGCGCCGTACGGTCATGCGGCCCTCCTTGCCCGGTGCGCCGCCCCCGGCGGGCGGTCCACACTGACGTACCGCTGAACAACACCGACGCCGGCCGTCTGCCCGCGAACGGTGGGTCGAGCCTAGAACGCCTTGCCGACCGGCGGGCCCCGAGACGCGCCGTCCGGCTGCGGGGCCGCGAGGCGCCACAGCCGGACGGGGTGCGTGCGTTCCGGGAGGCCCGGAGCGGTTCGGCTACAGGTACTGCCCGGTGTTGGCGACAGTGTCGATGGAGCGGCCGGACTCGGCGCCCTGCTTCCCCGTGACGAGGGTGCGGATGAAGACGATCCGCTCGCCCTTCTTGCCGGAGATCCGGGCCCAGTCGTCCGGGTTGGTGGTGTTCGGCAGGTCCTCGTTCTCCTTGAACTCGTCCACGCAGGCGTTGAGCAGGTGGGAGACCCGCAGACCGCGCTGGCCGTGGTCGAGGTAGTCCTTGATGGCCATCTTCTTGGCCCGGTCGACGATGTTCTGGATCATCGCGCCGGAGTTGAAGTCCTTGAAGTACAGGACCTCCTTGTCACCGTTGGCGTAGGTGACCTCCAGGAAGCGGTTCTCCTCGGTCTCGGAGTACATCCGCTCCACCACCGACTGGATCATCGCCGCCACCGTGGCCTCGACGGAGCCGTCGTGCTCCTTGACGTCGTCGGGGTGGAAGGGCAGCGAGTCCTTCAGGTACTTGGAGAAGATGTCCTTGGCGGCCTCGGCGTCCGGGCGCTCGATCTTGATCTTGACGTCCAGCCGGCCCGGCCGCAGGATGGCCGGGTCGATCATGTCCTCGCGGTTCGAGGCGCCGATCACGATGACGTTCTCCAGCCCCTCCACGCCGTCGATCTCGGCGAGCAGCTGGGGGACGATGGTGTTCTCGACGTCCGAGCTCACGCCGGAGCCGCGGGTGCGGAAGAGCGACTCCATCTCGTCGAAGAAGACGATGACCGGGGTGCCCTCGCCGGCCTTCTCGCGGGCCCGCTGGAAGACCAGGCGGATCTGCCGCTCGGTCTCGCCGACGTACTTGTTGAGCAGCTCGGGGCCCTTGATGTTGAGGAAGTAGCTCTTCCCCTGGGGGCGGCCGGTGACCTCGGCGACCTTCTTGGCCAGCGAGTTCGCCACGGCCTTGGCGATCAGCGTCTTCCCGCAGCCGGGCGGGCCGTAGAGCAGCACGCCCTTGGGCGGGCGCAGCTCGTACTCCTTGAAGAGCTCGGCGTGCAGGTACGGGAGCTCGACCGCGTCGCGGATCAGCTCGATCTGGTTGGCCAGGCCGCCGATCTGGCGGTAGTCGATGTCCGGGACCTCTTCGAGGACCAGCTCCTCGACCTCGGCCTTCGGCACGACCTCGTACACGTAGCCGGACCGCGGTTCCAGCAGCAGGGCGTCCCCCGCCCGGAGGGTGATCTCGCGCAGCGGTTCGGCGAGGCGGACCACCCGCTCCTCGTCGGTGTGGCCGATGACCAGGGCCCGCTCGCCGTCCTCCAGGACCTCCTTGAGGGTGACGAGGTCGCCGATGCGCTCGAAGGCCATCGCGTCCACGATGTTGAGGGCCTCGTTGAGCATCACTTCCTGGCCGCGCCGCAGCTCGTCGAGGTCGACGTTGGGGCTGACGTTCACGCGGAGCTTGCGGCCGCCGGTGAAGATGTCGGCGGTGCCGTCCTCGTTGGAGCTGAGGAAGACGCCGAATCCCGCCGGGGGCTGTGCCAGCCGGTCCACTTCCTCCTTGAGGGCCACGATCTGGTCGCGGGCCTCGCGCAGGGTGGAGGCGAGCCGTTCGTTCTGGGCGGTCACGCCGGCCAGGTTGGTCTGGAGCTCGACGATCCGCTCTTCGAGGATTCTCGAATTGCGCGGCGAGTCGGCGAGCTTGCGGCGCAGCACGGCGATTTCCTGCTCAAGGTACGAGACCTGAGCGGCCTCGTCGGAACCACGAGCGGGCCGGCCGGTGCTGCGGTTGTAGTCGTCATCGTGGGCTGCCACGGTCCTCACCTCCTCCGGGGAGCTGGACGCTTCCAGACCCTACCTGGGACCAGGGGTCCCTAAACCCCTAGATCAAGAAAGATGGAACGGGCGTGTCCGATCTTCGCCCTCGCGTGCTTCCCCTCTGCTAGGGGGATACCCACCGCGCACCGGCCAAAGCGGGCCAGATGTATCGTCGAGCGAGTCGATATCCGATCGGGACCGACACCCTGGGTCCGATCGTTGTACGAATGGCGGGAATGCCCCAGGACGGGGCGTCCCGGGACAGAAACGGCGGACAATCATCATGTCGGTGAGCGAGTCGGCGGCTGCCGGGCCGCTGGAGGTGTGGATCGACCAGGATCTGTGCACCGGTGACGGCATCTGCGCGCAGTACGCGCCGGAGGTGTTCGAGCTGGACATCGACGGCCTCGCCTATGTGAAGGGCGAGGACGACGAGTTGCGCCAGCAGCCGGGCGAGACGGTGCCGGTGCCGCTGACGTTGCTTCAGGACGTGGTGGACTCGGTGAAGGACTGCCCGGGCGACTGCATCCACGTGCGCCGGGCCGCGGACGGCGTCGAGGTCTACGGGCCTGACGCCGAGTAGGCGGCGCCGGGTCCGGGCGCCCGGGGGCGGGTGGCGTCAGGTGAGGCTGAGCGGGGCGGCGGTCCGGGAGAGTTCCCAGCCGCCGCCCTTGCGCGTCCAGGTGAGGTCGACCGAGATGTCGGGCGCGAACCGCGGCACGTCGTCGGCGGAGTAGCCCTGGGCGTGGGCGGTGACGGTGCCGTCGGAGCGCAGCGCGAGGCGGCTGACGGTGAGGTTCTCGCGCTCGGAGAGCAGGGTGGCCAGCACGACGGGGCGCCCGCCGGGGCCGGGGCCGAGCAGGTAGACGGCGTCGGGCGGGGTGCCGTTCTCGGCGGCGCAGTGCGCGGCGGCGACGGTGCCGGGGCGGCCGTCGCCGAGGTCGGCGGCGAAGCTGACGGCCACGGTCACCGGGAACGGACCGCAGTCGAGCGGGAGTTCGGCCTTCGCCGGGTCGGGGGCGGCGGCCGCGGGAAGGGCCCTGGGGGTGGCGCGGACCGGCCCGGGGGTGCCGCTGGCGGGGCCGGCGGCGAGCGCGGTCACCACCACGGCGGCGCAGCCGGCCACCGTCACGGCCCAGTGCCAGGGGGCGGTGCGCCCGCGCCGGGGGCCTCCGCGGCCCGTGGCGGTCTGCTGTCCAGCCGTCGTCCCGACCGCGGTCTCCACCAGGCGTCCCCTCCCGTGGTCTGTGTGAGCGAGCATCGTCCCACACCGGCGTCACCGGGCGGTGGCGCGGGTGCGGGAACGCGGAAGGGGTGGTACGGCGCTGCCGTACCACCCCTCCCGCGGAGCGTTGTCAGTCGAGGCCGGCCTGATCGGCGGCCTCGGCGCGGGCGGCGGCCCGGGCGGCGGCGCGCTCCTGCAGGGTGGGCTCGGGGGCCCCGTTGTCGTAGTCCTCGCCGTAGGCGCCCTTGGCCGGGCGGCGGCGGCGCAGCGGCGGCTCGACGCCGTCGGCGAGCCGGCGGGCGGTGAGCAGGAAGCCGGTGTGGCCGATCATCCGGTGGTCCGGGCGGACGGCCAGGCCCTCCAGGTGCCAGGTGCGGACCATGGTCTCCCAGGCCTGCGGCTCGGTGAAGGTGCCGTGCTCGCGCAGCGCCTCGACGGTCCTGGACATCTGCGTGGTGGTGGCCACGTAGCAGCAGATGAGGCCGCCGGGGACGAGCGCCTCGGAAGCGACGTCCAGGCACTCCCACGGGGCGAGCATGTCGAGGATGACGCGGTCGACGTCGGTCTCGACGAGGTTGTCCTGGAGGTCGCCGACGGTGAGCTTCCACGCCGGGTGCGGCCCGCCGAAGTAGCGCTCGACGTTGCCCCGGGCGATGTCGGCGAAGTCCTGGCGGCGCTCGTAGGAGGCGAGCATGCCGGTGTCGCCGACGGCGCGCAGCAGGTAGGTGGAGAGCGCACCGGAGCCGACGCCGGCCTCGACCACGCGGGCGCCGGCGAAGATGTCGGCCATCGCCAGGATCTGCCCCGCGTCCTTGGGGTAGATCACGGCGGCGCCGCGCGGCATGGACAGGACGTAGTCGGGGAGCAGGGGGCGCAGCGCGAGGTACGGGACGTTCCCCGTGGTGCGCACGACCGTGCCCTCGGGGGCGCCGATCAGCTCGTCGTGGGGGAACGCACCCTTGTGGGTGTGGAACTGGTTCCCGGCCTGGAGCGTGAACGTGTAGTGGCGGCCCTTGGGGTCGGTCAGCTGGACCTGGTCCCCGACCTGGAAGGGCCCTCGTCGGCGGGCGGCACCGGTCGGTTCGGACATGCGGACAATCCTAAGGGAAGCGAACCGTCCGGCTGACCAGGTAATCCGCTCAGCGGCCGGTGACGGCGGCGGTCAGCCGCTGTTCGATGTCGGTGAGCGCCGCCACGCCGTAGGTGCGGCCGTCCTCCTCGACGACCAGGTACTCCCCCGCGGGGGTGGCCCGGACGGCGCGCAGCAGGTCCTCGCCGGCCAGGTCGGCGGAGAGCCGCAGCCCGGGTTCGAGGTCGCGGGCGAGCGGGCCGACGCTGACCCAGGGGCGGCGGTGCTCGGGGACGGAACGGACGGCGGCCTCGCGGACGATGGCGATCGGCTCGCCGCGGCCGTCGACGACCACCACGGCGCCGGCCTGGGCCTCGCGGGCGCGGCGCATGGCCTCGCCGAGCGGGGTGTCGGCGGTCACCTCGACGGCCCGGCGGGCGAGGTCGCGCAGCCGCAGGCCGGGCAGGACCTCCTTCAGCCGGGCGTTGCGCAGCGCGCCGCTGGCGCCGTTCCAGATGATCGCGGCGAGGACGGCGGCGAGCACGGCGTCGACCAGGGTGTCGGTGCGGCTGCGGTCGAGCGCGCGGGCCGAGCTGATCAGCGGCAGGCCGATCAGGACGGCGAGGGCGAGCGCGCGCCCGGCCCAGGCGGCGGCGACGGTGCCGGCCATCGGCCGGCCGGTGACGCCCCAGACCACGGCGCGCAGCATCCGGCCGCCGTCCAGCGGCAGGCCGGGCAGCAGGTTGAAGGCGGCGACGACGAGGTTGGAGACCATCAGCCCGGTGAGCAGGACGCCGGGGACGGTGGAGACCTCGACGGCCTGGAGGGCGAGGTAGAAGACGCCGCCGAGGACGAGCGACAGCAGCGGGCCGACGAAGGCCAGCCAGAACTCGCGCCAGGGGCGTTCGGCCTCCTTCTCGATCTCCGAGACGCCGCCGAAGAACTGGAGCTGGATGCGGCGCACCCCGAGCTTGTAGCGCAGGGCGACCAGGGTGTGGGCGAGTTCGTGGACCAGCACCGAGCCGTAGAAGGCGACGGCGAAGGAGAACGCGACCAGGTAGCGGGCGGCGCCGAGGTCGGGCAGCACCCGGTCGAGCTGGCCGCCGAAGACCCAGGTGATCAGGGCCGCGATGAGGAACCAGGACGGGGTGACGTAGATCGGCACGCCGAAGGGGCGGCCCATCAGGATGCCGCCGCGGGGTTCGGGTTCGCGGGGCGGCGGGGACCCCGGCCGGGTGCCGCCGCCGTGCGGCGGCTGGTCGGAGGTCTGCTGCCCCCTGGAGTCGCTCACCGTGTTCCCTTCGTCGTCGGCCCCCGCAGCGCGCCGCGCGCCGGTGCGCCCACGCTACGTGATCGGGGCGGCCGTCCGGCGCCCGCCCCTCGCCCTCCCCCTGGGTTCATACCCCGTGGCGACCGCTTTGCGGCAGCACCGTGGCAGCGGGATGACAGCGCAGGGCAATAGGGTCTGGGGTATGCAGACCGAGACCAGCGGCCCCGTGCCGGCCCCGCCCCGCCCGGCGGCGGCCCCGAGCGGGCTGTCCCCGTCGCGCGCCGGCGACTTCCTCACCTGCCCGCTGTTGTACCGGCTGCGGGTGATCGACCGGCTGCCGGAGCCGCCGAGCCCGGCGGCGACCCGGGGCACCCTGGTGCACGCGGTGCTGGAGCGGCTGTTCGACTCGCCGGCGACCGAGCGCACGCCGGAGCGGGCGCTCGGGCTGCTGCGCCCGCAGTGGGAGCGGCTGCTGGGCGAGCGCCCCGAGCTGGCCGGGCTGTTCCCCCAGGACCCGGACGGCGCGGCGCTGACCGGCTGGCTGGCGGACGCCGAGAAGCTGGTCGCCCAGTGGTTCCGGCTGGAGGACCCGACCCGGCTGCACCCGGTGGAGCGCGAGCTCTACGTGGAGACGGCGCTGGAGTCGGGGCTGCTGCTGCGCGGCTACATCGACCGGGTGGACGTCGCTCCCACCGGTGAGGTCCGGCTGGTGGACTACAAGACCGGCCGGGCGCCCTCGCGGGACTTCGAGGGCAAGGCGATGTTCCAGATGAAGTTCTACGCACTGGTGGTCTGGCGCTGGAAGGGCGTGATCCCCAAGCGGCTGCAGCTGGTCTACCTGGGCGGCGGCGGGGACGTGGTCAGCTATGACCCGGACGAGGCGGACCTGCTCGCGGTGGAGCGCAAGCTGCTGGCGCTGTGGGAGCGGATCGGCCGGGCGGTGGCCACCGGCGACTTCCCGGCGACCCGCAACCGGCTCTGCGACTGGTGCGACCACCAGGCCAGCTGTCCGGAGTTCGGCGGCACGCCCCCGCCGTACCCGCTGCCGCTGGCGCGTACGTCCGACGAGGTCGATCCCACGGGGGATCCGACGAGCAAGGAGTCGTAGGTGACGATCCGAGTGCTGCTGGTCGACGACCAGCCGCTGCTGCGCACCGGTTTCCGGATGATCCTGGAAGCCGAGTCCGACCTGGTGGTGGTCGGTGAGGCCGGCGACGGCCAGCAGGCGCTGGACCAGGTGCGGGCGCTGCAGCCCGACGTGGTGCTGATGGACATCCGGATGCCCCGGATGGACGGGGTGGAGGCGACCCGCCGAATCGCCGGCCCGGGGCGCGACGGCCCGGCGAAGGTGCTGGTGCTGACCACCTTCGACCTGGACGAGTACGTGGTGGAGGCGCTGCGCGCGGGGGCGAGCGGCTTCCTGCTGAAGGACGTGCCGGCCGAGGAGCTGGTGCAGGCGATCCGGGTGGTGGCGGACGGCGCGGCGATGCTGGCCCCGTCGATCACCCGCCGGCTGCTGGACATGTACGCCACCAAGCTCCCGTCCGGCGAGGAGGCGCCGCCGCAGGCGCTGAACGCGCTGACCGAGCGGGAGCTGGAGGTGCTGAAGCTGGTGGCGCGCGGGCTGTCGAACGCGGAGATCGCGGCGGAGCTGTTCGTCAGCGAGACGACGGTGAAGACGCACGTCGGCCACGTGCTGACCAAGCTGCAGTTGCGCGACCGGGTGCAGGCGGCGGTGTACGCCTACGAGAGCGGCCTGGTGCGCCCGGGCACGCTGTAGGGACGAGACGGAGGCCCGTCGGTTCCCCCCGGCCCGGGGG